>DATDGY010000264.1:0-27075 GCA_036521855.1 Candidatus Angelobacter sp. | reverse complement strand
TGCTGTGCCGCGTTCTCCGCGAGTGCCACCGCCGCCATGGAGACCGAGCCGGCGGGATGCACATGCGCAAAGATGCTGCCGTCAGCGCTGATGAAAGCCGCGTGTCCGGCCATGCCCATGTAGGGTTCGAGATCGGCGAGCTTCCCGGCCTTATCCTCCACGCGGAAGCGGAACCAGATAGGCTGGTTGGCCTTCAGGGGCTGTCGATCGCGGTCCCACACCATGCGGTAGCCGTCAGAAAGCTGCGCCACGTCGTCCGCGGCCGCCAAGTTGGCGCCGCCGGAATCGTCGCCCTGAAGAGCCGGGCCGGTGATAGCGGCGAGATCGATGGTGCTCACCTCGGTCTCGGGAAAGCCGGTTTGGTGCACGATGTCTGCGTAGATCTGGTAGTGCCCGGCCGGCAGGCTGGGAAGATGATCGCCAAACTGCCCCTCGCCGGCCTGCTCCGGATGCAGATGCCAAAAGCTTTGCATGTCCGGCATGCGCACCAGGAACAGGTGCATGATGTGGCCGTGATCGGGGATCAGATCGTCCAGCCGCGGTACATCGGGAATCTTCACGTTAAGACGCTTGATGCGCTCAAGGTCCGTGGGTGTAAACATGTTTTCCAAGGTGTTGGGATTGTCCAACCGCAACTGCAGCACGTTGCCCGCCTGCAGCGACGATTGCGCGTGCGGCATTTTGTAGTTGAGCCGGGCGTTGGCGCTGGCGTCAACTCCCCACCAGTAGTTGGCAGCCACCAGGACCGCAATCATACACACGGTACCGACGCTCATGCGCCGGTAGGCGCGTTTCCTTTGTGACAGCGTAGCATCCTGGCCCGGCTCCAGGCTGGCCTCGCGTCCTGCGGCGCCGATGATGCCAATGATTCCCGCCGTTAGCGCGAATCCAAGCAATGCCAGCAACGCGCCCAGCGCCGTTTGCATTTTGGGGGAGCTGGCCGACACTGCGGGAAGGGGGACCGCCAATTCGCCCGCGCCTTTTGCTCCTTCCGCCCGGACCTGCACCTTCCAGGAGCCGCGTTCCATGATCCAGAGACTTCCTGTGAAGAGCTGGGGATCGCTACTGGATCGTTCCGTTGCATCAGCCCTGGGCGCGAGCTTGGCCGCCGTGCCCACCATCTTCAAAGGCAGGATTTCGATCTTATCGATGTCGTTGGCGGCGCTGCGAATCTGGATCTGAGCAATGCCGGGAACCACGGCCGGCGGCCGTACCGTCACCAGCAGATGATACGGGCCGGCATTGCCGTCGTAGTAAACGTCGGGACTGTTGACGTGAGCCCAAGCTGCGGCAGGGAGTATGAGAGCAACGAAAAACGCGAAGAAGAAAAGATGAGTGCGCACCTTGGTCCCCCCGGGAAGAATTTGGTAATTGAGTAATTTGGTAATTGGGTAATTGAAAAAAGCGAACAATTACTTACCTGCTAGATTGCGCGATTTACCAAATCATTCAACGTACTCAATTACCAAATTACCAAATTACCCAATTACTCAATCTATCTTTTGACTCGCTTCAACCAATCGCCGAAGCCGATGCCCAGCCACATGCTGACCATCGACACCACGCAGGCTATCGCCATGAGCCAGAAAAACGTGGCGCCCGATTCTGGCTGCATAAAAACATGGCGCACGTCCATGAAATCTGGCCGCGCGAAATAAGGGTAGTTATTAGGCGCGAAAAACCAGTTGCGCGCCGCCGGCGACATGAGAAAAGTTGCAAACGGCCACTGCACTGCGATCAAGATTCCCAGGAAGCCGGTTCCGGCGATAAGGATCTGCAGCCATTTGGACGCGTCCTTGATCCGGGGCCAGATCAGGTCCAGCACGAAGGCCGGCACCACCAGCAGCATCGGAAACGGCAGCGGCACCATGTGCGTAATGTTCTGATAAACCGGCCCCAACTTGGGCGACGCCGGAAACAGCGGCAAGATCCACAACATGAGCAGGCTGAACGCGGTGTAGGTCCCGGTGATGATGGTCCGCGCCCAGCGATGACCGGATACGCGCGCCAGCGACTCCAGAATGAGCAGCAAGCCGATGCTGATCGCCAGGTAGGATGTCGCGCTGTGCAGTCGCCAGTTGCCCGTGTACTCCAGTTTTAATATCTGGGTCTGGAGAAGAATGAAGCCTCCGGTGGCCAGCAGCAGGTACTCAAGACGCTTGCGCTCCACGCCCTGGGCGCGGTTCAGATACGACGCGGTCAGCAAGACAGCGCCCCACTGGATGCCGAAGATTCCCAGCGCCAGCAGCATATGCGGCGGGCTCACGATTTTTACGTCCAGGCCGTAAGCGTTGTGCCACCAGTTGTCAAACGGAGCTGAGGTGAGCATGGCCGCGCCGCCCCAGGCGAGAATGAAAGCTCCCAACGGTCCGCGGAAGCCCAGCACGTTGACTGAGGCTTGCCGGGAGGCGGCGTCGCCGGCGAACGTGGTCCGGAAAATCACCGGGGCCGAGGCCAGCGCGGCCAGCACGGCGCCGAACTGGATCAGCAGGTGAGCCGGCGTCCAGAAGGAGTCGCGGCCAATGGTCTCATGCCAGGAAATATCCCAATAGACTCCAGAGGCGATAGCGGCGGATGCGATCAAGCCGGCCCAGCTCAGCCAGGGAACCGCACTTCCTCGGGCTACAGCCCGCGCAGAAACGCCGATGGACGCAGGAGTGCCGATGGCAGTTGTGTTCATACTTCCCCCTGACGGTTCGATGAGCTCAACAATTCCAGCTATACAGAATACACTGAATGGCCGTTCAGTCGCTCATCTTTGTCTGGGGGACCCACGTTACGATTGATTGCCACGGGCCGGATGGGAGCGCCCAAACTCTGCACCAGCCGGGCAAACTCTTCCAGGTTCAATGACTGGGCTCCGTCCGACAATGCGCGCTCGGGGCAGGGATGCACCTCGATGATCAGGCCATCGGCGCCGATGGCCAGCGCCGCGCGGCTCGCCGGACCGATCAGGTCGCGCCTTCCCGTGCCGTGCGAAGGATCGGCAATCACCGGCAGATGGGAAAGTTCACGCGCCAGCGCTACCGCGGCCAAATCCAACGTGTTGCGCGTCTCAGTCTCGAAGGTCTTGATGCCGCGTTCGCACAGCACCACGTTGGGATTCCCGCCCGCCAGAAGGTATTCGGCGGCCAGCAGCCATTCTTTGATGGTGGCCGAAGGACCGCGTTTGAGCAGCACCGGTTTGGAAGACTTGGCAAGCTGGCGCAAGAGGTCGTAGTTCTGCATGTTGCGCGCGCCCACCTGCAGCATGTCAGCATGCTCGCTGATGACCTCGATGTCGTTGGTGCTCATGACCTCGGTGACCACGGGCAATCCGGTCTCCTGGCGCACTTCGCGCAGCAGCTTGAGCGCCTCCAGGCCCAGTCCTTGAAAGTCGTAAGGCGAGGTGCGCGGCTTGTAGGCCCCGCCCCGCAGCAAAGAAGCGCCGGCCGTTTTGATGGCGCGCGCCGTTGAAAAAATCTGTTCATGCGACTCGACCGAACACGGTCCGGCGATCACCACAGCCTCCTCACCGCCGATGGCGACTCCGCCCACCACCACGCGCGTGCGCTCGCTGCGCGTCTGCCGGCTCACCAGCTTGAAGGGATGCGCGATGGGCACCACGTCTTCCACGCCGGGCGCGGCCTTGAGCGCCTCGAGCGCGGCCCGCGATCCGCCCGAGCCCACGGCGGCCACGATCGCCCGCTCCGAACCCCGCGTCACATGCGGCTGGAATCCGCACTCTTTCACTCGTTCGATCACGTGCTGAAGCTCGGCTTCCGTTGAGCCTGCTGCCATGTTAATGACCATTGCGATGCTCCTTTCCCCGGTGATTGACCGCCGACGATCTTTGCCGCTGCTCCCGCATCGCCTGAATCCCGATGCGGCGGGTCTCCAGGATGATGCGGCGAAAGATGTTGCGCACGCTCTCCGCTCCCAGCGGGCCGTGGTTCTGAGTCACCACGCGGGCCAGCACCTGGCGCTCGCGCCGCCCGTCATAGGCCGGCTGCCGGGAAGCAACCTTAACGGTCCCAAGCTCGCAGGCGATCCTGGCCCGTTGGTTGAGAAGCCGCAGCAGCTCGTTATCGAGCTGGTCGATTTCGCATCGCCATTCTTCTAGTGATTTGCCGCTCAATCCCGTTTCTTTGTTCATTGCCCTGTCCCTCTGTCCAAAAAAGCAAAAGCCGCAACCTCTGGGGGTCGCGGCTCGCGGAAACTTTTATGATGTCTAACTTATTTCTGCATTGTCAGCACACCATCCGCTTCGCCGCCACCCGTGAAGAGGTAGCGGTATGTAAAGACGAAGCTAAATCGGCTGGCGTGCATGCTGGTCGGATAGTAGTCTAGGGCTTCCCGGATGTCAAGAAAGTTGGGGCCCCGGGAAGGAGCTAGTTTTCGAGAGGTCTATGAACAAAGCTACTGATTCTAAAGAAATTGCCGCCGGTCCCGCGCCAACAGATTCCTGGGCCGGCTACATGGAAGACTTCCGCCGCGCCGGCCATGAGACCGTGGACTGGATTGCCCGCTATCTCGGCGCCGTCTCTGATTTGCCGGTGCTGGCGCAGGTGAAGCCGGGCCAGCTCTTCGACAGTCTGCCCAACGCGGCGCCGGCCGAGGGCGAATCGTTTGCAGCGATCATGCAGGACTTTGACAAGCTGGTGATGCCCGCGGTCACACAGTGGAACCATCCGCGTTTCTTCGCTTACTTTGCCTGCACCGGATCCACGCCGGCGATCCTGGGCGAGATGCTGGCCGCGGCCCTCAACACCAACGGTTTGCATTGGAAAACCTCGCCTGCGGTTGCTGAACTCGAAGAGCGCACCCTGGACTGGCTGCGGCAATGGCTCGGCCTTCCTGAAGGATGGTTTGGCATCGTCTATGACACGGCTTCCACCAGCTCCATGCACGCCATCGTGTGCGCGCGGGAGATGGTGGCGCCGGAAGCACGCGGTGAAGGCAGCCGCGGCGACCTGGTGCTTTATACATCAGAACAATCGCATTCCTCGATCGAGAAGGGAGCCATCGCCGTGGGCCTGGGACAGAAGAACGTGCGCAAGGTTCCGGTGGACTCCGTCTTCAGCATGCGCGCCGACGCCTTGGCGGCGATGGCCGCCGAGGACAAGGCTGCCGGCAAACGCCCCATGTGCGTGGTGGCAACGGTGGGCACAACTTCTTCCACCAGCATCGATCCGCTGCCCGAGGTCGTGGCGATCGCGGAGAAATATGGCATGTGGGTGCACGTGGATGCCGCCTACGCCGGCGCTGCGGCCATCCTGCCCGAGCATCGCCACGTTCTCTCCGGCGTGGAGCGGGCCCACTCGCTGGTCTTCAACGCCCACAAGTGGCTCCTCACCCCCATCGACCTGAGCGCGTTTTATACGCGGCGCCCGGACATCCTGCGCCGGGCTTTTTCCCTCACTCCCGAGTATTTGAAGACCCAGAAAGACCCGCGCGCCCACAACCTGATGGACTACGGCGTGCCCCTGGGACATCGCTTCCGCGCCTTGAAGCTGTGGTTCGTGATGCGCTACTTCGGACGCGAGCGCATCGAAGCCATGTTGCGCTCGCACATCCAGTGGGCGCGGCAGTTTGCCACACTCGTGGACGCCGACCCCCGCTTCGAGCGCGTCGCTCCCGTACCTTTCTCGGTCGTCTGTTTCCGCTACAAGGGCACGGACCAGGAGAACCAGGCGATCCAGGAAAAGGTCAACAGCTCGAATCGGGTCTTCATTTCCGGCACTGTCCTCAACAGAAATTTCACGCTGCGGCTGGCCATCGGCAACCTGGCGACTACCTGGAACGACGTGCAGGAAGCGTGGGAGCTGATAAAGACGGCTGCGGGTGCACTCACATCGTGAGGCCCCAACACAAAAAGCTGGGTCACGCCGGAGCTGCGGCCGGCAAAAGGGGTGCTCGGGGTAAGTCTCCGTTTTCCGGCTTTCTTTCGCCTGGCGGGTGGCGCGCAGGTTAACCGCTTGGGCGGGTACTCGTCTAACATTGGTTGGTCTGGAGGTCACTATGCGCCGTTTTCTCGCTTTGTTGCTTTTTGTTCCCTCGCTTCTCTACGCACAACATGAGAGCTCCCTCGCCGGACGCTGGATTGTCAACGCCGATTTCTACGGCACGCCGCTGATCTTTCAGCTTGAACTGCACCAACAGGGTGAAAAGATCACCGGCGACTTTGGAGGCGACAAACTGGAAGGCACCGTCACCGGCAATTCCATGCATTTTCTCGCCAAGGACGAAAACGGCGGCAGCGAAGAATGCAAAGCCACGGTTCAGGGCGACACCCTGACAGGCACGGCAGTTTTTGTTGATAGCAGCGATCCTTCGCACCCGGTTACGCACGCGTTTACGGCCAAGCTTGTCCCGCAGCGCCGCGCCGGCCCTCCGCAACACCATGAGTTCACGCCCACCGCTTTTTATCGCCAGTTCTCTCCGCTCAACAAACCGGTGCTCACGGTCTGGCCGGGCGATTCCATCCATACCACCACGGTGGATGCCGGTGGCACCGACGAAAAAGGTGTGACCCGGGTCTTGGGCGGCAATCCTGAAACTGGACCCTTCTATATTGAGACGGCCGCGCCCGGCGACACGCTGGTCGTCCACTTCGCCCGCATCCGGCTGAACCGCGACTACGCCATCAGTGATGACGGTCTCGTGGACCGCGCTGTTACTCCAGATATGGCCGTCAAGAATAAAGATCTCTTCAAAGACGTGCGCTGGCACCTTGACCTGCAGCGAGGCGTGGCTACTTCCGAGAAGCCGGGTGAGCATCTCAAGCAATACTCGGTTCCTGTGCGGCCGATGCTGGGCTGCGTGGCCACGTCTCCTGGGATTGCGCAGGCTCCTCCGCCCACCGGCGATTCGGGACGCTGGGGCGGGAACATGGACTTCAACGAAATCATCGAGGGGGCCACCGTGTATCTGCCGGTAAACGTTCCCGGCGCGATGCTGTACGTCGGCGACGGTCACGCCGCCCAGGGTGACGGCGAACTCAACGGCAACGCACTCGAAACTTCCATGGAAGTGGAATTTACCGTGGACGTGATCCCCGGCAAGCGCGTCTTTGCGCCCCGCGTGGGGTCGGCGTCGCACATCATTGCCATGGGGCTTGCCGGGTCTCTCGATGACGCATTCCGCCAGGCCACGGCCAACATGGCATCCTGGCTCACGGACAAATACGCCCTCACACCATCTGAGCTGGCCCAGGTGCTGGGCACTTCCGCGGAATACAAAGTGAGCGAGGTCGCCGATCGCAACGCCGGCGTGGTGTTGATGATCAAGAAGGAGCGCTTGCAATCTCTGCCGCCGGCGGCACCGAAGTAGACAACGCTGTCAATCCTGACGCGCGACCAAAGTGTGGTGTTTGAGGTCGCGATCGCGGCGGTCTCGGGGTGCACCCTGAAGGGATCATTCCGCAAGCTGAAGCAGAATGATGCTGGAAGTCAGATGCGGCATATTGATCTGCGATCCGAGTAGTTACGCGAAGCGCCGGCTGATGAGATAAATCACGTAGGCCCCGCTCAGGAAGATGGCTTCGAGGGTGAAGAACATCATCAAGAAGCTGTTGTTGATGCGCAGCAGCATTCTGTTGCTCGGGCTCCACTCGCTGGCCGGCGGGCGTACCTGCATGGCCTTGTACATCTCCCGGGCAACGATGGAGAAAAAACGCAACAACATCGCATAGAAGCCGATCCAGAACACCGCCCAGAAAAGCGGGCCCACCGTGTCCGATATGTGGGACAGGCCGTACGCGTTTCCGCTGAGCGCAAAGTGCAGGAAAGCCAGAAAGACCAGGTTCGGCCACAAGCCGGACGCGGTAGCGAAATACAAGTAGTAGTCTCCGGCGGCGCGAACGTTGCTCTTGGGATAGTCGCGGCGGACGCCGCTGGTGACCAGTCCCGCAGCCAGCACCAGGGCCAGGGAGAAGATCAGCGGAGTGCCGGAGTTGGCCACTGCTTCCGCGCGCTGCGTGGAGCGCAGCTCGTTCTCGCGCTCCGCCATGCGCCGCTGGTATTGCTGCAGGGACGTGCGCGCATCTTCCTGAGCGCTTTCCGTTTGCTGCAGCGCTTCTGCGCGGGGCACGTTCTTCCATACCACGGCTTTCGGGGAAGACTGAATCTTCTTGCCCTCGGCCCGGGCCGCGTCAATCACACCCTGCTGGCGTTTCCCTTCGGCCTCGACGTTGGCCTGCAGCGCCACAATCTCGTTCTGCAACATACCGCTTTCGCGGGTCTCATACCAATTCAGAAAAGAAAGCAGCAACGACACGAGGACCAACCCTTCTAAAGCAAAAACGAAGGGCGAAGACCAGCGGCGGGGCGAAACAATGGCCGCATACGGTATTAGCTCGGCGTTCTGGTCGACCATGTTCTTCTGCTTGACGAAAGGCATGAAGCCCGGCTGCTGCTGCCATTGCAGACGGAACTGCTCCACGGGCGAGAGTTCCCCTGCAACTACCTCCGTCTCATTCGCGTCTTGAAACACTGTTTCCATCGTACCCAGAGGGTTTCTTTAGCACGGTTCCAACCGCGGTCACAAGCACCAGGAGTGCAATGGAGGTATATGCACCGGCGGGTAGGTTCGAAAAACTGAAGAGTCAGCCACACAGGACAAGAAGTATCAGGGATGGGCACGGTCTGAGTGTCAGGGGATCGCTGCCGACCTGCGATCAGCGTCATCGGCGGTAAGGTTTATCCAACCCCTAATATCCCTCTAGCGTAGCGGCGGCGCGGTTGAGGGCGTCCGTCAGGGCCTGGAGTTGCTCGCTGGCCAGGTGGGCATTCTTGGCGTCGATGGCCTCGTTGACGCCGGGGATCACCACTGCGGCGTAGCCGGTATACTGGCCGGGCGCATAGATGGAGTGCCGGAACCAGGGACGGTTCGGCAGCCCTTTCTCCAGAAGCAAATCGCGTTCGGCGGTGATCAGGGTCTGGTTCAGGCGGGCCACGGCATCGTCGGACGGCGGGTTTTTCTGCGCATTGAGCACTTTGGCGCCGGCTTCCGTGAAGCGCGTGGCGGCCTGGGTAGCCTTGCCGAAGTCGGGGGCGCTGGCGCCGAGAACCTGCGCGGCTTTTTCGCGGGCGCGGCCGATGTAGGCGGCGATCTCCTTGCCGTAGACCTCGTAATCGTAGGGCAGCACGTCAGCCGAAGCCATGTGCAGCGCCTCAATGCCGAACACGCGCGCCATCTCCTGCTCGTAAACAAACGTGGGATCGGCGAATTTCTTGAACCAGGCGAAATTGTCGAAGGCCGAGTGATAAACGCCGTAAGGGCCGCTCGAAGTCATGTCCGCCGAGGGAACACCCAGGTGCTGGATGAAGACGCTATAGTCCGAGCCGCTGCCCAGGTCGCCCACGGGGACGTCATTATCCACTCTGGCGTTAGGCCCGCGATTCTGGGTGAAGTCCGCTCCTGGCCGGCGATCGGATTGCCGGGCGCGTTCGTCTTTCCACACGCTGTAGACGGTGCCGCCCTTGGGACTGGGTACCTGCTTGGTGACGTCGCGCACGAATCCCTTCAGGCTGGGCACCGCTGAAGCGTTGAAGTTCGGTCCGTTGACCGCGACATCCATGTTGAAATAAGCGACTGCATTATGCAGATCGTGTTCGTGTTCTTCGCCCCACTCGGTCGAGCCGATGAGCCCTTCCTCCTCGGCGTCCCAACTGGCGAAGACGATGGTGCGCTCCGGTTTCCAGCCCTGCTTGAGCAACTCGCCCAGGCCGTGGACGGTTTCCAGCATGGCTGCGGTGCCGCTATTGGGATCGACCGCGCCGTACACCCAGGCATCGCGATGATTGCCCAGCACTACCCACTCGTCGGGATACTTCGAGCCGGGAATCTTGCCGATCACGTTCCAGATCGGCCAATACTTGTAGTCCTGCTTGATATGCACCTTCACCCGCACCGGGCCCGGACCCACGTGATAGGTAAACGGCAGCGCGCCCTGCCACTCGCGCGGCGTTTCCGGCCCGCCCAGGTTCTCGAGGATGGGGAGCGCATCGCCATAGGAGATGGGCGTGGTGGGAATCTTGGGCATGTCAGTGGCTTGGGAAGGCTGCACGCGCTTGGAATCAGGCAATGACGGCAGGGAAGCAAAGCCCGGCGTGGTGGGATCGCCGGGATATTTGAACATGTACTGGATGGAGCCGCGCTGGACGCCGCTGTCCGGACGCCAGGGGCCTTTGGGGTAAGCGTCGCCGCGGAAGTAGCCGTCGTCCCAGGGATCGGAATAGATAAGGACCGCGGCCGCGCCGTGCTCTTCCGCGACGAAACTCTTGACGCCGCGGAAATTCTCGCCGTAGCGGACGATGACGACCTTGCCGCGCACATCGATCTTCAACTCTTCGAGTTTCTTGAAGTCCGCCGGCGTGCCATAGTTGGCGTACACCACGTCGGCTTCGGCGTCGCCCGAAGGCGAGGAGCCACTGAACGCGGGAAGGATGCGGGGGTCATCCTGGAAGGGATCGCTGGAAACATGTTCGCGCGAGGGGCCGTTCATCTTCACGTTGGGCGGCGCGGTTACGGCCACGCTGATCTCCGCCGGACGGTTCATCCAGACCTTGTATTCCACAATGTCCGTCTGCAGGCCCGCCTCTTTGAACTTTTGCGCTACGTACAGGGCGGTCTTGTGGTCTTCCGGCGATCCGGCCACGTGCGGCGCCGAGGTGAGGATCTTCAGGTGCTCTTCGGCGCGAACGGGGTCGGGCACGGCGATGAACTTCTGGTCCCATTGGTGCTGGTGGGTGAAATCGCGAAAGCCGAAGACCTGGCTGGACTGTGCCGGCGTCTCCGAAGTTTGTTGCGCGAACAAGGTGGCGACCAGCACGAACGCGGGCAAGACCACGAGCCAACGGGCACGTTTCAAGAGTTTTCTCCTATAGCGCACACAACCGTAACTAATCACGGGAAGATTACATTATAAGATGGTAAAAGTCCGAATCATTGGTGAGGTTCCTGCGGAATTGGGTGGAGAAATGAACAAGGGCGGCCCAGAGCAGCCGCTTGCGCCGCCAGTAGCGGTGCCGGTGCCGGTCCAGATCAACGACCAGTCGTTAATGGAAGGCGGTAGCCAGGCCGTAAGCGCAGCCAACGGGGGCGTGCCGGGGCCCGTCGAGGCGGAGACTTCCGTCATCGAGATCCCGCGCATTGCCCGCGCGTTGCGCCATCCTGACTTTCGCCTCTTTTGGGCCGGCAACTTCCTTTCCAACATCGGAACCTGGATGCAGAACATCGCCCAGGGCTGGCTGGTGTTGCAACTTACGAATTCGGCCTTCTGGCTCGGCTTTGTTGGCTTTGCCTCCACCATTCCCATCTTGTTCTTTGCGTTGATTGGCGGAGTGATTGCCGATCACGTCAACAATCGCAAGCTGCTGATCGGCACCCAGACGACGATGATGATCTCGGCCTTCATCATGGCTGCGCTGGCCTACCCGACGACGGGACATCCGCACGGTGTCATCACGCCGCAAGAGATTGTTCTGCTTGCCCTGCTCACCGGCGTTGCCATGGCATTGAACACGCCCAGCTATCAGGCGCTGGTGCCGCAACTTGTGCCTCGCGAGGATCTGACCAACGCTATTGCCCTCAACTCGGCGCAGTTCAACATGTCGCGCGTGCTGGGCCCCACGCTGGGCGGCTTCGCCATGGCTTTGGTAGGCGTATCGGGAAACTTCTTTCTTAACGGCCTGAGTTTTCTGGCGGTGATCGTAGCCCTCACGCGCATCCGCTACCCGCAGCGTGACGCTCCACCGGAAGGGCACCTGTGGGACAAGCTCAAGCAAGGATTCATGTACGTCTTTACTCACGGACACATGGCGCCGCTGGTCGTTATCACGGGAATTGCCAGCCTGCTGGCCATCCCCTACCTGGTGTTTGTTCCCTATTTCGCGCGCGACGTCCTCAACAGCGGCGAGCGCGGGCTGGGCCTGCTCATGGCCTGCTCCGGCCTGGGCGCGTTCTGCGGCGCCGTGACCATTGCTTATATGACCCACATCCGCCGCCGCGGGTACTTTGTGGTGCGCGCCGGTGTGGGCTTTTACACGGCCATTATCCTGTTTACCTTTTCGCGCAGCTTCTGGCTTTCCGGCTTCTTCCTGATGGTTGCCGGTTACTGCATGGTCATCATGGTGGCGACGGTCAACTCGCTGCTGCAGCACCTGGCGGAAGAATCCATGCGCGGCCGGGTGATGAGCATTTACTCCACCGCGTTCCTGGGCCTGCCGCCTATCGGCAGCCTGATCGCCGGCCTGCTGTCGCGGGCAACCACGCCCGCCCACGCCATCGCCGGATTGTCATTGCTGGGCCTGGCGGGAAGTCTGGCGGTATTTGCCGGAAGCAAGGACCTCAAGGCGCTGGACTGAGGCCACTCTCATGCTCTGTGTACAGTTTGGGTGCGCTTGCGAGAGAATGCCAACATGACGGGACTTGCTGCCCCTAAGACTGTGATCCTGCCGCTGCCGCAAGGCGGAGAGATCCGCATGGGCCGCGAGCATCCGCTCTTTCTTATCGCCGGGCCGTGCGTGGTGGAAGGCCGCGCCAAGACTCTGGCCATCGCGCGCGTCCTGCGCGAGATCTGCGGCGAGTTGGGCGTGCCGCTCATTTTCAAGGCGAGCTATGACAAGGCGAACCGGTCGTCCCACGCGACATTCCGCGGGCCAGGCATGGAGGAAGGACTCGAGATCCTGGCCGAGGTCAGGGCGACGCACTACCTGCCGCTGCTCTCTGACGTGCACGAGCCGGCGCAAGTCGAGCGCGCCGCGAAAACCCTCGACGTCCTGCAGGTGCCGGCGTTTCTCTGCCGGCAGACGGACTTGCTCCGCGCCTGTGCGAAGACCGGCCGCGTGGTCAACGTGAAGAAAGGGCAGTTTCTCGCGCCCGAAGACATGGCCGGTGTTGCCGCCAAGGTCGAGGCCGCCGGCGGAACGCGGATTCTTCTCACCGAACGCGGCGTCTCGTTTGGCTACCACACACTCGTCACCGATCTGCGCGCCCTGCCCATCATGGCCCGCACCGGCTGGCCCATCGTCTTTGACGGCACCCACAGCGTGCAATCCCCCGGCGGCTTGGGAGACCGCTCGGGCGGCGATCGCGAGATGATTCCTTACCTGGTGCGCGGCGCGGTCGCGTGCGGCGTTGACGGCCTGTTCATCGAATGCCACGACGATCCCGACCACGCCCTTTCTGACGGTCCCAACAATCTCGACCTCAAGGACCTGCCCAAGCTCCTGCGCGATGTGCTGGCCATCCGCCGCGCGCTTTCGCAGCCTTAGACTAGTCAGGCTTCAGAGTTGCTGTATGCGGTACAGGGGTGGAGCAGGCATTCATGCCTGCGTTTCGAGCTACAAAAATTGGCTTGGCTTCAGCCACCGGGGTGAAAGCTCTTTGGCGGCGCATGGATTAAGGTCGCACTAAAGCGGTTCCTGAGTTGGTGTACCACGGCCGACTTACCTCAGAGGCTAAAGCCGGCCATTGGAAAAGCTGGAACCGCAGGCATAAATGCCTGCTCCACCCTCTTATGGGATGCGGTAACTCTGGAACCGCCCACGCGCTGCTCGGGATTCTAGGACTTTCGCTTCAGCACGGTCTTGACGGCCTGGACAATGAACGGCGCGGTAAGCCCGTACTTTTCCATCAACTGGTCGGGAGTGGCGGATTCGGCATAGGTGTTCCTGATGCCTACAAACTCCATGGGCACAGGATGGGTGCGGGCGGCGGCGCGGGCCACCTGCGATCCTAAGCCGCCGTCAAGAAGGTGCTCTTCGGCGGTGACGATGGCGCCGCATTCCTCCGAGGCCTGGGCGATAGCGGCTTCATCCACGGGCTTGAGTGTATGCATATCCAGCACACGCACGTTGATGCCCTCATCGGCCAGTTGCGCCTGTGCATGCAGCGCGTAACCGACCTCGAGACCGCAAGCCACAATAGCCGCATCGCGTCCGGAGCCGTGTTGCTTGGCTTTGCCGATCTCGAATTTGTCTTCAGGCCCGTAGATGATCGGCGCTTTCGGTCGTCCCGTGCGCATGTAGACCGGCCCAGCGTGCTCGGCCATGCGATGCACGAGGGCGCGTGCGCAGAATTCGTCAGACGGGCTGAGCACAACAAAGCCGGCCAGCGCCGACATCAGCGCGTAATCTTCCACCGCCTGCTGGCTGGGACCGTCTTCACCAATGGAGATGCCGCCGTGCGAGCCTACAAACTTGGCGTTCACGCCGGGATAGGCAATGCACATGCGAAGCTGATCGTAACCCTTGTCGCAAAGGAAGACGGCGAAGGAAGACGCAAAGGGCAGTTTGCCGGCCAGCGCCAGGCCGCCGGCGATGCCCACCATGTTGGCTTCGGCGATGCCGCAGGTGAAAAAGCGATCCGGAAATTCTTTTTGGAACTTCGCGCTGAAGGTGGACTTGGCCAGATCAGCGTCGAGCGCCACCACATTGGGATTGCTCTTGCCCAGCTCAACCAGGGCGTGCCCGTAGGCCTCGCGCGTGGCCACACCCATCTTCAGCTCGAACTTGGGCTTGGCTCCGGCAACGATGGTTGAGGTCAATGTGTCTCCTTATTGTTGGAGCAGTTTCGCCGCTGCTTCCAGCTCCGCGACCGCCGCCTTTACGTGGTCCGGCTTGGGGGCCACGCCGTGCCACTCGGGATTGTTCTCCATGAACGAGACGCCCTTCCCCTTGATGGTATTGGCCACAACGCAGGCGGGCTTGCCGCTCTTGTTGGCGCGCGCCGCTTCCAGCGCGGGAATGACCTGATCGAAACTGTGGCCATCGATCTCCACGGTCTGCCAGCCAAAGGCTTCAAACTTCTGCCGCAGCGGCGCGGGATCGAGAATGTCTTTCAGGAAGCCATCGAGCTGCTGGTGGTTGTAGTCCACGATCAGGGTGAGATTCTCGAGCTTGTGATAGGCGGCAAACATCGCGGCTTCCCAGTTCTGGCCTTCCTGGATCTCGCCGTCGCCCACCATGACAAAGGTGTGATAGTCCTTCTTATCCAGACGGGCGGCGAGGGCCATGCCGATGCCGACCGAGAGCCCTTGTCCCAGCGAACCGGTGTTGGCTTCGAGCACGTCAAGAAACCGCTTGTCGGGATGGCCCTGCAAGGGCGACCCCAGCTTGCGCAAGGTGCCAAGAATGGAACGATCCATGTAACCGGCCTCCGCCAGTACGGCATAGAGCGCGGGACAGCCGTGACCCTTCGAAAGAATGAAGCGGTCGCGGTCCGTCCATTGCGGATTGCGGGGATCGTGACGCAAAACGCGGAAGTAGAGTGCCGCCAGCAATTCGACTTCCGACAGCGAACCGCCGGGATGGCCGCTGCCGGCCGCGCCAATCATCTTCACGATCTCGACGCGCAGGCGGTTGGCCAGCCGTTTCATCTCGGCGATGGAGTCAATCTTGTACGCGACAGGTACGGGCACAGTTGTGCTCATCGGGTGGAGTGTTCTCCCGCCGCTGCCCGGCTTTTCTCCGGACGCGCGGACTGAGGACCTTTTTGCGGGCGGCTCTCGGGACGAACGCTCGCCGCCTGCGCGCGTGCCTGGCGCCGCCGCAGCTTGCCCCGGCTGGTGGTGAGATATTGCGCAATCGCCGCCGCTACCTGCCCCAACAACACTCGCTCCTGGCGGCTGACGGCGCCGGCCTGGCTTTCCACGTCTATCATGCCCAGCGTACGAATGGCGATTTTGATGGGAACCACCATTTCCGATTTGCTTTCCGGAAAGCGCGCGCTACGGGAAGAATCAGAAGCGGACTCCGCCAGCGCCACACTGCTTGCTTCGGCCGCGCCGGTGGTATCTTCCACAGCGAGATAAATTCCCACCCAGGAGTATCCGCGGCCTCGGGACAGAAGGTCGGCCACTTGTTGCAAAACGTCCGGGCTGCGCGGCGCAGGGCTCGAGTCCGCCGCCGAGGCGAGCTTCTCGCGTACAGATTGGAGCACCTCACGGGCGGACTGACGGCGTTGCATCACTGGGTTGAAAGTCCTGTTGGGCGACTCGGACCAACCTCAGTGTAACCGCCGCTTGGAGCAGGGTCAACGAGACAAATTCCTTAACCCTGCACTCGGTGTGGTGCAGCCGCTTTTCGCTTAGTACAGACGGAAATCCACTTCGACCTCGATCTGAACGGCGACGGGATGACCATCTTTGCGGCCGGGTTCGAAGCGCCAGGTACGCACCGCCTCAAGCGCCTTCTCGTCGAGCCCCATGCCGAGCGAGCGCGCCACGCGCAAGCTTGTGGGGCGGCCGTCAGGACGAACTACCAACGCCAGCACCACAACGCCTTGGTACTTGGCGGCGCGCGCCTCATCGGAATAATCCGGCTCTGGGTCATAGATCGCGCGCGGGGCGCTGACGCCGTTGCCTGCGGGATAGATGTTGCCACCTGTTCCGCCGCCCGATCCTGGGCCACGGCCGGAACCGTCACCGGGTCCAACACCGTTGTTGCGTCCTGAACCGATTCCGCTCACGCCTGCGCCGCTGGAAAGCGTCAGCAGATTGGAGAGCGGATCACCCATCTGAGCCTGGGGCACATTCAGCTCCGGAGGACCGATGAGTGTGGCCTCAAGGGGCAGCCTCGGGAGTGGGTCGATGAACGTGACAGCCGGCGGCGCAAACTGCTCCCGCGCGAAGCGCGGGGCCTTGCCCTTGGAAGCGCCCACCTTGTCTCCCGCGCCGCCACCGCCGCCACCGTCGCCCGCGACGATGTAAGGATGGATTAGGATCGCGCTGGTAACGCGCGGCTCCATTACGCGAGAAGTGCTTTTCACCATAACCAATCCGAGACTTACAAAGAGGAACATGGCGGCATGCAGCGCGACGGACGCAGCGAAGTTCGCGCCTCGAACCGGATAGAGACTCTTGGCATTGCCCGACAATGTCGGCAAGAGATCAACGCCGGGCTGATAACTCCCGGCGGCGTGAGCCGGCTGCGCCGGCGCGGCGGAAATCGCGCGCCCTTGTGTCTGCCATTCCAACTCCACCATCAGCCGTGTCTTGAAGTCCGCTCGAGGAAGATGCCGCAGATCGGGCACAACTTCCATCAGCTCGGCAATGCCGCTGCGCACATCTGCAGTGGCTGCATCGGGATCGGCCAACAGGCGGTCGATAGCCTGGTCAAGTTCATCGAAGATGGAAACGCTATTCATGATGGCTCCTCATTTTGCTGCGCAAGGTCTCCAGAGCGCGGAATTGAAGTTGCTTGATCGCGCCCTCACTCCGTCCCAGCTCCTGGGCGATTTCGCGCGAGCTTTTCTGGTCAACAAACCGGCGCAGGATCACCAGACGCTGGTCGGGCGGCAACCGGTCTACGAGCTGGTAGAGCATGGCCCGGCTCTCAGCCTCCGCCTGCACGCTGGGGACGGCCTCGCCATCCGCAGGGTCATCCGCGGAGATCCCGCCGTTGCGGGCCGCACGCTGCCGGCGGTCAGCCAGGGTGTTGGCGGCGATGCGCAGCAGCCAGGCTGCGAACGGCGCCCCGCGCCATTGAAAGCGGCCCAGATTGCGCAAGGCCTCGTGGAAGACCTCGGCGGTTAAGTCCTCGGCTTCATCGCGGTCGCGGACCCGGCGCGCCACAAAGGCGTACACACGATGAAAGTTCTTTTCATACAGCTCCGCAAAGCGGCTTGGGTCCTGCTGCGCCGCTTCAATCAGGACCCGCTCATCGGCAAGATTGCAAACAACGCTCAACTTGAGCCCCCTGGGGAACCACTGTCTGCCTCTACATAGCTAATCTGCCGTGGCGGCGGAAAGGTTACGCTGCCAACCGGCGAAATCTGCGGCCCACCGTTTCCTTTTCAATCTTGCCGGGCCGCCCAGGCTCGCTTATCATTCCCGGCATGATGAGATCGGCGATGTTCTTGATTCTTGCAGCCTTAACAGCTTCTGCCCAGAACGTTCCCCTGAAGGACCAGGTGGAGTCGGTGTTTCCCGACGCGAAAGCCCTTTACCTGGACCTGCACCAGCACCCCGAGCTTTCGTCGCACGAGACGCGGACAGCGGCGTTGATGGCGGGCAAGCTGCGCGCCCTGGGCTACGAGGTCACGGAAAACGTGGGTGGTACGGGGGTGGTGGCCGTCATGAAGAATGGTCCGGGGCCGGTGGTGATGCTGCGCACAGAGCTTGATGCCCTGCCGGTGGAAGAGCAGACCGGCCTGCCCTATGCCAGCAAGGTCCGGGCCAAGGACGACAGCGGACGCGACGTCCCGGTGATGCATGCCTGCGGACATGACGTGCATATGGCCACGCTCTACGGGACGGCCGCGATCATGGCCAAGAGCAAAGACACCTGGCACGGAACGCTCATGTTGATCGGCCAGCCGGCGGAAGAGACCATCACCGGCGCTAAGAAGATGGTGGACGACGGTCTGTTCACCAAGTTTCCCAAGCCGAACATCGGCGTGGCCATGCACGACGAGAACGGTATCGCCGTGGGACAGGTCGGGATCACTCCGGGTTTCTCGAAAGCCGCCGCCGACTCGCTGCGCATCACGGTGTACGGTAAAGGCGGCCACGGCGCGCGTCCGGAATCGACCATCGATCCGGTTCTGATCGCCGCCAGCATCGCCGTGCGCCTGCAATCGATTGTGGCGCGCGAGATACATCCCGGCGACGCCGCCGTCATCACCGTGGGTTACATCCAGGCGGGAACCAAGAACAACATCATCCCGGATACGGCGCAGATGGGCTTGACCGTCCGCTCTTACAAGCCCGAAGTCCGCCAGCACCTGCTGGCCGCTATCGCGCGCGTAGCCAAAGGCGAAGCCGAAGCCAGCGGCGCGGAGAAGATGCCGCTGGTCGAAGAGTATGAATCAACTTCCGCCGTTTACAACGATCCTGTGCTCACCCAACATCTGGCAGGCGTGCTCGAATCGGTGGTCGGCAAGGGCAACGTGGTCAAAGAAGATCCGCTGATGACCTCGGAAGATTATGCGGTTTTCGTGGAGCTGGGGATTCCCTCGTTCTATTTCACCCTGGGCGTGGCCGATCCCCAGAAGCTCGCCGCTGCCCACGCCAACCACAAAGAGTTGCCATCGAACCACTCGCCGCTGTTTGCGCCCGTGGCAGACCCGGCGCTGCACACCGGTATCGCCTCTGAGGTGAGTATCCTGCGTGATCTGCTGAAAGGCACTTCGGCCGACGTGAGCAAGATTACCGAGCCGAAGGCGGGGAATTAGTGCTTAGCTTTCTTCTGAAATCCCGAAGCGAAGCGAGGGATCACTATCGCCGAAAGGAATTCTTGGGGATACCGACTGGTCTTTCGAAATCTACAGACCCTTCCGGCTATAGGGATCCCTCGCAGAGGCTCGGGACTTGCAGAAAAAAGTCCGAATACAGGGTGGCACTGTTTACCTCACCCACACCTTGGGCTCCACTGACATTCCCGGCCGCAAGCGATGGTCGGCATTCTCTCCCGCATCGAGCACGATGCGCACCGGCACACGCTGCACCACTTTGACGTAGTTGCCGGATGCGTTTTCCGGCGGCAGCAAGACAAAGCGCGAACCGGTGGCTCCAGCGATCGAGTCGACGCGGCCGTGGTATTCATGACCGGAAGCGTCGGCGGTGAGAGCGACGGATTGTCCCGGCTTCATCTTCTTGAGCTGGGTCTCTTTGAAGTTGGCGGTGATCCAGATATCGTCCAGGGGAATGATGGTGAGCAACTGCTGCCCGGGTTGGACGCGCTGGCCTGCTTCCACGCTCTTGCGCCCGATGATCCCGCTCACCGGGGCGATGATCTTCGTGTAATTCAAGTTGAGTTGCGCGGCAGTGAGCTGGGCTTTGGCGCGATCCGCCTCGGAAACGGCTGCAGCCGCGCGAGCCCGCGACGACGCGACCTGTTGCGGCGCCGAGCCCGCGGCCAGAAGATCGGCCTTGCGCTCCACCAGCCTGCTCTGCGCCTGTGCCACCCGCTGCTGGGCGGCTGCGATCTCGGCGCGGCCCGCCGTAACGCCTTCGCGATCGGTGGCCGCTTCGGTGGCCATGCGGTCGTATTCTGACTGCGAGATCTCGTGTTTCTCGAGCAGATGTTGGTAACGTTCGCGATCCGCCTCGGCGCGCTTGAAGTTGGCCTCCGCCTGCGCCAGACGCGCTTCCGCCGCCTGCAATGACGCTTTCTCCGACGCGACCGAATCGTCGGCTTCGCTGACCGCGGCGCCCGCCAGGTCCAGGCGTCCCGTGCTGCCTGAGGAGATCACGGTGATGTCGCTCGTGGCCGCCACCGCTCCCGCTTTCAAGCGGTTGTAGTCGGCCTGGGCGCGATCGAGCTCGGCTTGAAGATCGGCGGGATCGATTTCCGCCAGAACGGTGCCGGCCGCAACGTAGTGGTTGTCCTCCACGTCCGGGTTGACGCGCAGAATGGTGCCGTTGATCCGCGCGCTGATGGCATGCAGATGGCCGTCCACCTGGGCATCGTCAGTGGATTCGTAGGCGGAGAAGTAGACCCACGATCCCGTCCCGATCACCAGGAGAGCGACCAGCGCGACGATGAGTAACGTCGCGCGGTTCCGCTGCAAGACTGCCAGGAGAGAGCGTGGCGCTTTCGCTGGAGCCGCTGCCTGAGCTTCTTGCGGAGCGATCACCGGCTGCGCGGCTGCGCTCGCAGGGTCGGCGCTCTGCAAGTCTGTGTTCTGAGTCTGGACTTTGGGATGTCCGTTGGCCGTGATGACCTCAGATTTCGTTGTGTGTCCCTGGCTGGCCATTTCACTTTCCTCCTAAGTACTGGCTGACGTCTCTTTGCGCCACTCCCATCGCCCGCAGCAAAGTGAGCTTGGCGAGGTTGTCGGCAAAGAGGCTGGAGATGTAGTTTTCGTTGGCGGCAGCCACATCCTGCTGCGCTTGCACCACCTCCAAATTGTTGGTAACGCCGTTCGCGAAGCGGTCGCGCGCCTGCTCCAGTGTCTGCTGCGAGAGCCGGTCGTTCCGTTCCGCCACGCGCACAGCGCTTTCGGCGGCCTCCAGGTCGGTGAACGCGTTGCGGACTTCGTAGTCCACGCGCCCGATCAGGTCCGCGTACTCCGACTGCCGGCGGTCGGCCTCCGCGGACGCTTCTTGAATATCGGAACGGATGCGCCCTCCGGTGAACAACGGAAGAGAGACCGTGGCGTTGATCGCGTAGGTGTTGGTGGTATTGCCGAGGGTCGGACCCAGCGCTCCGTAATATCCGTTGAAGCTGAGGCCCGGGGCCCGTTCCCATTGCGCGGCTTGCTTGCTGAGGCGCGCGGCTTCCGCGGTGGAACGCGCGCTCTTCACGTCGGCCCGATTCTCTTCTGCCTCTTGCAGGGCCGAGTCCAGACCGCGGCCGGTCCAGCTCTGGTAGGCAGCGCTGGTGGTGATATTAAAACGCTGGCCGCGCGGCAGTCCGATCACGCGCGCCAGCGTGAGCTTATCCTTCTCGAAATTGGCTTGGGCTACGGTGAGCCGCTGCTCGCTGGTCTGGCGCTGCACCGCCGCCCGCAGCCCATCGATCTCCGCAGCCAGGCCGGAACGAACGCGATTGGCCGTCTGTTCCTCGAGTTCACGGGCCACGTCCAGTTCCGCCCGCGCGGTTTCCACGCGGGCCGCGCTGGCCTGGGCCTGAAGATAAGCCGTTCCCACCGCCAGCACTACTACGTTGCGCGCGTCCTCCAAGGACCAGCGCTGCGATTCGAAATTCTGCTGCCCGGCGCGGTATTGGTAGAGTGAGCTCATATTCAACCCGGAATCGGAAAACGCGAGGTAGCTTTCCTGATAGCTGAACTGCCCGGTCGAGACCGGAAAAGCCGGATTCCTGATCCCCAAGGCCACCGTGCTGAGCTGATCCAGGTTCTGGCGCAGTACGGCCGAGACGTTGGGAATCATCGCCGACAGAGCGCGCAGCCTGAGCGCTTGCGCCTGCCGCAACGAGGCTTGGTTCTCGATCACGCCCAGATTGAAACGCAACCCGCGGTCGATCGCGTCCGCCAGAGAGAGGTCGATCGGTTCGGCCGTAGGCTGGCCTTGCGGCACGCTACCCAGGAACGGATTCTGTTGCTGCCCGGCGAGCGAACTCGGCGTGGTGCTGTTGGCTGCCGGGTTGATGGTGCGCGGCGTGGCGATGCTGCCGAGTTCCAGCGGCGCGAGAGAACTCTGCTGCGAGGCCGCGGTTGCAGCCAGGCCGGCGGTCATGATCGCGATGAACAACACTTTGTGAGTTTTCATGATATCGATTCCCTTAGCCGAACTTACTCAGCCGCCGGCTTGCCTCCGGAGCGAAACGGTTTACTGGCCAGGCCCAGAAAAACGCTGGCGAAGGCAATCCAGCCCAGCACATGAAAACAATCCAGAAATCCCAGCATGGCTGCCTGCTGGTCAGCGACGCGTGAAACCACGCCGTAGGCCTGCTGCGCCGCGTCGACTGCGCTTGCGCCGACGCTCACCAGGCGTTGCGTTACGGCTTCCAAGGTTTGCCGGAATACCGGGTTCTCCGGCGTCAGGTGCTGGGCCAGGATGCTGTGATGAAACTGCGTGCGGCGCTCCAGCAGCGTGGTCACGAAGGCCACGCCGAAGCTGCCGCCCAGGTTGCGGAACAGGTTGGTAATGCTAGAAGCCTTGTTGTTCTTATTCGCAGGAAGAAACGAGTAAGCCAGCGTGCTGACGGGGACGAAGAAGAAACCCAACCCCACGCCCTGAAGCGCGCGTGCCAGGGCATAGCTGCGGTAGTCGGCGCTGAGGTCAAAAGAAGCAAAGTGCCACATGGAGAGACCGACGATCAACGAGCCGAGGACGATCAATCGCTTGGCGCCGACTTTCGGCAGCAGCCGCACTACGACCGGGGCCATCATCACGATGACGAAAGCTCCCGGGCCCAGCACCAGGCCGGCGTCCGTGGCGCTATAGCCAAAGAGCGATTGCAGCATCTGCGGGATCAGCACCGTGCTGCCGAAAAGAACGAAACCAAAGCCGAAGTACAAGAGATTGGAAAGCGCGAAGTTGCGGTCCTTGAACAGCTTGATTTCGACCACCGGATCACGATGCCGCCACTCGTAGATGGCCGCGGTCAACAGCGAGGCCAGCGCCAGACTGAGGAAGGTTACAATGAAGCGGCTCTCCAGCCAGTCTTCGCGCTGGCCCTTGTCGAGGACGATCTCCAGCGACCCGAAGCCCACGGCGATCAGCAGAATGCCGATGTAATCGATAGTCAGCCGTCCGCTGCGCCGCGCGGCCTTTACTTCTTCGATAAATTGGGGCGGATCGGAAACCAGTTGGCTGGTGAGAACCAGGCTGAGCAGTCCGATAGGCACGTTGATGAAGAAAATCCAGCGCCAGGTGAAGTGGTCGGTGATCCAGCCGCCCAGCGGCGGGCCGATCGCGGGCGCAGTCACGATGGCCATGCTATAGAGCGCGAAAGCCGCGGCGCGCTCGGCTCCGGGGAATGTGTCTACCAGGATGGCCTGCTCCACCGGCGCCAGGCCGCCTCCGCCGACGCCTTGCAGGATGCGGAAGAAGATCAGCAGCCCCAGGCTGGGAGCGATGCCGCAGAGAAAACTGCTGGCGACAAACAGCGCCACGCACGTCATGTAGTAGTTTTTGCGGCCGAACACGCGGCTCAGCCATGCGCTCAGGGGCAACACCACAGCATTGGCTACCAGGTAGCTGGTGAGCACCCAGGTGCTTTCGTCGTAACTGACGGCCAGGCCGCCGGCGATGTGAGGAAGGGAGACGTTGGCGATGCTGGTGTCCAGCAGCTCCATGAAAGTCGCCAGCGTTACCGTGATGGCGACGAACCAGGGGTTGACTGCAGGCCGGGCGGCGCTCAGCGTTTGGACTGCACTCGGTTCTGCGAGGGCTTGCGTGGCCATTCAACCAGCTTCCTTGTGTACGCCGTAAACTGGGGCACCTAAGCAGATGCGTACGATGTACACAAAGACACAAAAATAAAAAGCTATTCCAATTGCCGGGTAACCGCGGCGATGACCTCTTGCTTCATCCGTTCCGGGTCTTTCCAGGGATAACATTGGCCGGTAGTGATGAGCTGGCCGGCCAGGCCGTGGATCGCTACGCGGATGACCTGCGCCGCCATCTCCACGTCAATCTCCAGGCCTTTTTCTTCGGCGCACTCGCGCACGCCCGAGCGCAACCGGTCCATCACATGCTGTCCGATAGCGACTTTTCGCTCCGCCACCGGTCCGGGCGGCATCTGCGTCATGAAGGTTACCTTGTAATGGTTGGGATGGCGCAGATGAAACTCCACCACCGCGTGGACGCAACGCCGGAGTTGCTCGAGGCGCGTGCCCGGCTTCTCGCGCTCTTTGTGGAGCAGGCGAATCATCCGGGCGAAGGTTTCTTCGCAAATCGAGAGCAGAAGCTCTTCCTTGTTCTCATAGTGGCGGTAAATAGCCATGGGAGAACAGCCGACCTCGGCCCCGATGCGCCGCATGGAGATGCTTTCATAGCCTTCGCGGGCGAACAGCTCGCGCGCCGTATCGCGGATCTGGTCGCGAAGCGAGGCGGCCGGGCGCTGGGCCCTGGTCCGCCGGCGTATTGTGGTTCCGCGTTTGTGAACGATGGGCATCGGCGTTCTATCTTGAATATGTTTACACTGTACACATCAAGAAGTCAAGAGAGAAGTCGGAAGTCTGCCATCTCGAGCGAGTACGAAGGAGCGCAGCGACTTAGGACGAGTCGAGAGACCCCGAGGATGCGTCCTCTGCCTGCCGATACGAGGCGTTCTCCCCAAACTGCCCTAATTGCCGTTGAACTGCGCCATCGCCGCCTCGTCCGCTTCGCCTTCCTCCATGAACCCGAACGAGTCCTGGGCCACCGCGTTACACATCCATACCGGCGCGAACGACAAGCGGTGCAGCGGCGTGGGGCCGAATTCCTTGAGCGCGGCCAGGTGCTTGGGCGAACGGTAGCCTTTATTCGAGGCGAGGTCGTACTCGGGGTAGACGGGGTCCCAGCGGCGGATCATCTCGTCGCGATGCACTTTGGCGATGATAGAGGCGGCGGCAATGGAAATGGACAGTGCGTCACCGTGGATGATATTGGTCTGCGGGCAGCCCCAGTCCAGGCGCACGGCGTCAATCAGCAGGTGGTCGGGCGCGGGGGCGAGTTGGGCCACGGCCTGGCGCATGGCGAGAAGCGATGCCCAATAGATGTTGAGCTGGTCAATGCGAGCCACGTCCACCGCGGCCACGGCATAGGCGATGGCGTGAGCCTGGATCCGTTCGGCGAGCTTCTCCCGCGTGGGCGCATCAAGCAGCTTGGAGTCGCGCAGGCCCTTGATGCGGTAATCCGGCTCGAGAATCACCGCAGCCGCCACCACCGGGCCAAACAATGAGCCGCGGCCAACTTCGTCGATTCCGGCAATCAACTTCGCTCCGGCCGCCTGGGCCAGCTTTTCGAATTTCTGGGTGCACTTAAGGCGCTTGAGCAAGCGCATCTTCATCGTGCCCTGAGAATAGGGCAGGCCGGTTCCGGGGTTGATGGGGATGGGGATCTTCTTACGCTTCTTGCGGCGAGCGGCCTTTGGGGACACGGGCATTTCGCCTCAAGCATAGCGCAAGACGAGCCGCGAATAAACGCGAAAGACGCGAACAAGCAAGTCCACGAAACTCATATGGATTCACGTGGATCGCGGCTGAGTTTCCGGTGGAGAGCTTACGCGGGTTCCTGGCTCTCCGAGGTTTCGGTCGCCGGCGCTGCGGCCTGAACGCGATCGACCTCGCGCAGGCGGGCGGCCTTGCCCTTCAGTGCGCGCAGGTAAAACAGCTTGGCGCGGCGCACCTGGTTGGAGCGCACGATCTCCACCTTATCGACGACCTTGGAGTTGAAGGGGAAGATACGTTCTACGCCCTGGCCGAAGCTGACCTTGCGCACGGTGAAGCTGCCGCCGGGTCCGTTGCGCCGCGAAATCACGGTTCCTTCAAAGGCCTGGACGCGCTCTTTGTCGCCCTCTTTGATCCTGACCTGGACGCGTACGGTGTCGCCGGGACTGATCTCCGGGAGGTCCTTGCGCTGCAGCCTGGCAGCCAGTTTTTCCATGATGGGATGTTGTGACATGACTCTCGATTCCTTTTTTGAATGTGCTTGTCAACTAGTACGATTGCCAAAACTGCCACAATTGCCAAGGCCGGTCCCTGGTCCTCAATTCTGGCAAACTTTGGCAATTCCGGCGATTTTGGCAATCGTATTAAATGCCTTTCCTTTCGATTTCTTTCAACAGCTTCCTGTCTTCCTCGCTCAGCGTTTGCCGGGCCAGCAGATCGGGCCGGTTGCGCAACGTCTTTTCGAGCGCCTTGCGTTTCCGCCATTGCCGGATCTGCTCATGGTTGCCGCCGATGAGCACCTCCGGCGCCGCCATGCCGCGAAACTCCGCCGGCCGCGTGTAATGCGGATAGTCGAGCAATCCGCCCGAAGCGCAGGTGCTGTCCGGACCTTCCTTCCCGGCTTTTTGCCCGGCGGTAAAGCTCTCCTGCTGGGCCGACGCCTCGTTACCCAGCGCCCCCGGCAACAGCCGCGTGACCGCGTCCACGATGATCGCCGCGCCCAGCTCGCCGCCGCTCAGCACGTAGTCGCCGACTGAAATTTCACGATCGGCCAACCCTTCGGCCACGCGCTCGTCTACGCCTTCATAACGCCCGCAGATCAGTACGATGCGCTGCCGTGCCGCCAGGTCCTGGGCCACGGCCTGCGTGAACATCTCGCCTTGCGGCGAAAGCAGGATCACGCTCTCCGGGCTGTTCCCGCCCAGCCGCTCGTCCCGTGGCGCTACGCCCAGCGACTCCACGCACTTGAACAGCGGCTCCGGCTTGAGCACCATGCCCTCGCCTCCGCCGAAGGGGCGATCATCCACCGTGCGGTGCTTGTCGGTGGTGAACTCCCGCAGATCGTGCACCGAGATTTTAATGACCCCAACTTCACTTTGCCGCGCCCGGCGCACGATGCCATAATCCAGCGGCCCGCGAAAAAAGTCCGGAAAAATCGTTACGATTTCGAAGGTCATTTAAAGCACTTAGCAATTAGCACTTAGCAATTGGCCAAACCGTTCGCGGCTGGGTCCATCTTCAGTTTCACAGCGATTACTGCTCCGTAGGAGGGCATAATCATCGACGCCTCTCATGCTTCTGCTAATT
>DATDGY010000263.1:0-1680 GCA_036521855.1 Candidatus Angelobacter sp. | reverse complement strand
CCAGGCTGCGGGCCTTCGGGTATTCTGGCTCGCCCCCGGTCCCGCGGGCGCTTTGCGCCGGCTACTTTCCGAACGCCTTGATTTCCACATCTACACCCGCGGGCAGATCCAGCTTCATCAGCGCGTCTACCGTCTGCTGGGTTGGTTCCAGGATGTCCAACAGCCTCTTGTGCGTCCGGATTTCAAACTGCTCCCGCGACTTCTTGTCCACGTGCGGCGAGCGCAATACCGTTGTGATGCTTCGGGATGTCGGCAACGGAATGGGACCGGCCACTGTGGCGCCGGTCCTCTTCGCGGCGTCTACAATCTCCATCGTCGACTGGTCCAGAATGCGATGGTCGTATGCCTTCAGCCGGATCCGAATGCGTTCTCTCAGGGCCATGATTTTACCTAACGAAGCCTACTTAACAATCTCGGTCACCGTGCGGGCGCCCACCGTGCGGCCTCCCTCGAGAATCGCGAAGCGCAACCCTTGATCCATGGCCACCGGGGTGATTCAATTCCACCTTCAGGTCGACGTTGTCGCCTGGCATCACCATCTCCGTGCCCTCCGGCAACTCCGCCACACCTGTCACGTCCGTCTTCCGGAAGTAGAACTGCGGCCGGTACCTCTTGAAGAACGGCGTGTACCGCCCACCTGGTGTGCGGCGTGATCGACCCCGGCTTGGCGATCACCTGCCCGCGCTCCACCCCGCGCAGCAGCAACCCCCGTAGGGTCCCAGTCGCTCTCCGGCGTTGAGTGCCATCTGGCTGATTTGCTTACAAGCTTACTCCGCCAGGCGAGGATCGGCAAATGACAAAGGCGCTTGTGCCAAGGCTATTGGCGGAGTACCGCCTGTTGGCGCTATTGGTGCAGCACGCCGGAGAGGTTGTGACTCGACCGGTTCTCTTGATGCAGATTTGGGGTAATGCGAGTAAGATCGGGCGGCGGGCGGATGTGCACATCAACGGTCTGCGGAGAAGGCTAGGGATATACGCAGACCAATACATTGAAACGATCATCGGGATCGGGTACCGTTTCCGGCACTTCGTGAATCGCACCTTGGAGCCGCGAAAGGAATCTGTGCAAGTGGATCCCCTGCGGGCCTACATCGACGAGTCTCGCCTTCGTTCCGCCAGGTGAAGTTCAGAAGTCAGCGCTTGGCCGATGTTTCCTGTGAACTAACGATAGCGCTTCTGTGGCTGGCGCCTGCCTGGCTGATAGAATGGCTTCAACCGACACCAACTCCTGCTCGGATAGCACGAACTTTAATGTGCCGAAGCCCGCGGGCTGCTTGCCGGTGAAAGGATAAATATCAGCGCCGCTGCGACGCTGTAACCGGCAAGGCACATGAGAATCCTGCTCTACAATCCCGACAACGGCGTCACCCAGAACTTCATGCCCCACCTCTGGATGTTCATGCTCCAGGCACTGACGCCCAGCGGCCACGAGGTGGTGCTGATCGACGGCAACACGCAACCGATGAGCGACGCCGAACTGGTTCAGTTCGTCCTCGACCAGCAGATCGGGCTGGTGGGAATCGGCGCCATGACCCGCATGATCGCCAAAGCGTACCGCGTGGCGGATGCCGTCCGCGCAGCCGGCATTCCCGTGGTGATGGGCGGGCCGCACGTGACGGAGATTCCGGACGAAGCTCTCGGGCGCAGCGGCGGACCGCGTCACGCCGACGCAGTGGCTCT
>DATDGY010000262.1:0-32750 GCA_036521855.1 Candidatus Angelobacter sp. | reverse complement strand
TTGGTCGGCGATCAACCCCAGGCTTGGATTGGGACGCAAATAAGCCGTGATCTCCGCTGCGCGAGACTCGTCGATTCCGATCTGCCCAGCCCGCAGAGTGGGATTTGCCATCTCGAATTTGTCCCGAATCTCCTGCCACGTGAGCGCTTTTTGGGCGTACCCGCCCTGCGCCAGGAGTGGGGTCAGAAGCGCCGTAAGCCATAGATGTTTTGGCAAAACCTGTCGCATAAGAGCCCCCGATTTACCGGCGACGGGAGGCCCACCTTCGCTGCCGCCGGCTACCGTGCCGCTTGCGAATACGGGAGATCAGGTCGGTATAGCCGGCGTAGGCTAGAACCGCCAACATCACAACCACTCCGGCCAAGATGACATACCCATTGAGCTCATCCACGTGCTTTTCGCCTCGACCACCCCGCTGAGAGTCAGCCATTCGCCGGTGACAACAACTCACGAGCACTCATCCCATACGGTCGCCACACGCTGCATCGCGTAACTTCTCAATATCCAACGGTTTTGACCTGTTGCGGACCTATCTTGCGGACGGAGTTCCAATCTTTCGGTCAGAACGACCTATCTTTCGGACAAGTCTTGCGGGCTGGCCCTCGCATTGGGGCATCATGTTCATTCATGCTCCCAGGCTTACACTGTTAAACAGTGGGTTTCGCTCCATGCTGGACATTTTGGCCATCTATTCGGAATCGAGCCGCAGGAGGAATCTGCTGATCGCCGCCACGCTCATCGCGGCGATTGCGATCGTGGACTGGCGGACCAAACCCTATATCTCACTTGGGTTCTTGTATCTTTTCCCGATCATGTTGGTGGCTGGATTCTTGAGTCGCTGGCAGATTGTTGGCGTGTCGCTGCTGTGCTCGGCTCTTCAGGAAGTGTTCAGCGAGCTGCCAACCAGCGCGACTGTTCCGCGCCTTGTCATGGTCACCGTGGGTTACATCGGGACCGGCCTTTTCGTCTCAGAATTAGTGTCCAAACGGCGGCTCACGGCGCAGCACGTGGAAGACCTGGAGGCGCAAGTTCGTTTTCGGCGCGACGCCGAGCAACAACTCGAAGCGCTCATCGAGAGCAGTCCCGCGGCCATCGTTACAGTTGATTCTGAGGGTCGAATCGAGCGCGCCAATCAGGCTGCGCAGCAGCTGCTTGCGCCCGATGCCCTGGCTTTGCGCGGACAATCGATCTCTTCTTTCCTGCCGGCGTTGCAAACCATCGTGCAAACCTATCCCTCGAAGGTCTTTCGGACGTCGCTGCAGTGTCAAGGGCGCCGCTGGGATGGCGAGGTTTTCCTGGCGGCCGTCTGGTTCTCGACGTACACAGCCGTCTCCGGGCCCCGCTTGGCCGCTATCATCGTGGACCTCTCCGAAGACGTCCGGGATCGTGAGCAGCTAAGTCTTGACCACCTGTTGAAGAACGCCCGCATCGTGATGGCCGCCGTCTCGCATGAGATTCGCAACCTGTGTGGAGCTATTTCCGTTGTTCATCGCAACCTCTCGCACGTCAAGAGTATGGAAGATAATCGCGACTTCCTTGCGTTGGGCACACTTGTCGAGGGACTGGAAAAGATCGCAGCCCTGGATTTGAGACCCGCCACGGAGCAAAGCCTGACGCCCGTCGAACTCAATCCAGTCTTGGACGAGCTCCGTCTCTTGATCGAGCCTCCCCTTCATGAAGCCGGTGCCCAGATTGCTTGGCGTGTCGAGGCCAACTTGCCCATGGTGTCCGCGGACCGCTATGGTCTGATGCAGGTGTTCCTGAATATAGTAAAAAACAGTAACCGGGCGATGGAGGCCAGCGACCCGAAACGGTTGACCATTTCCGCTGATACGGAAAATCAACACGTCTTCGTCCGCTTTGAAGACACAGGCAGCGGCGTGGCCGCTCCGGAAGAGTTATTTCGACCCTTCCAGAGAAACGCTAGTTCCACCGGGCTTGGCCTCTACGTTTCTCGGGCGATTCTGCGGACGTTCGGGGGCGAGCTGCACTACGAGCCTCGGGACAAGGGCTGCTGCTTTGCGGTATCGCTCACGGCGCTCGGGACGGGTCGGGACTCCATCCATGCTGGCAAAGATTAAGAGAATCCGCGTCCTCATCATCGATGACCACACGCTGTTCCGCGAAAGTGTCGCCCGTCTGTTCCAGGCAGAGCACGATTTTGAAGTGCGGCACTGCGGCTCCGTACGAGAGGGCCTTGCCATCGTGACCGGTTGGCTTCCAGAAGTCGTGCTGCTGGACTTTGACCTCGGTGGCGAGACGGGCGCATCGTTTCTGGAAAAAATGCATGATACTAAGTTTGAGGGCAGGGTATTGTTGCTGACCGCCGGCGTGACTGAATCGGAAGCCGCCGACCTGATTCGCCGAGGAATCTCCGGTATTGTCCTGAAACACAGTTCGCCGGCCGAACTTTCCGAAAGCATTCGTGAGGCTTTGGCCGGAAAGGTCTGGTTCGAGCAAGGATACCTGAAAAGGGTGCTGGAAAAGGCCGCCGGGCCAGAAGTCAGATTGCCCTCGTTCACCAAGACCTTCACAGAACGCGAACGCCAGGTGCTTTCCTTCGTCTTTGAAGGCTTGGCGAACAAAGAGATTGGCGGACGGCTTCACGTGTCCGAAAGCTCCGTGAAAGCCACGCTGCAACAGCTCTTCGAGAAAACCGGTGTCCGGACCCGCAGCCAACTAGTGCGGGTCGCGTTGGAGCAATACAAAGATCAGCTTTGACCTTGTCTCCTACGGTCAGTGGGGAGCCGGCAAGGCCAGAAGTAGCAACAAGATTCCATAAGTCATCATTCCATACGTCATCGTTTCGAAAGCACACCTTCTATTCGTGCCTCAGCGCGACCAGGGGATCAACCTTCATGGCCCGGCGTGCCGGGACATAGCAGGCCAGCAAGGCGATCAGGCACAAGAGAGCCGTGACCGCGGCGAAGGTGAGCGGATCGGTTGGGCTCACGCCGAAGAGCATGCTGGCCATCAGCCGTGTCAGCACCAGGGCGGCCACAACGCCAATCGCGACTCCGGCCAGCGTCATGCGCGCGCCGTCGCGCAGGATCATGCGCAACACGTCCGACTGCTGGGCGCCTAGGGCCATGCGGATACCGATTTCGGGTATACGCTGTCCGACTAAATACGAAAGCACGCCGTAGATTCCGATGCCGGCCAGCAGCACGGCCAGCGCTGCGAAGATGACAAGCAACGCCATGGTGAAGCGTTTGCTGGCGATGGAATCGGCCACCGTCTTCTCCATGTCTTCGGCACCGAAAACCACCATAGAGCTGTTGAACTCAAGGATGCGGCGCCGCAGGGTTGCAAAGTTGGGACCGCCCAACGCCTGGAGGCGGACAAATACATCGCCGCCCACGCCGCCGCGCTGCAGTTCCTTGTCGGGGACTTGCGCAAAAGGAACGTACATCTGGGCTTGCATCGGGCTGGAAGCGTCGGAGGCGAGTCCCCACTGGTTCACATGGCCGACGATGCCGATGATCTGCGGGTTCGGAACCTTGTCAAAGTTTGCCGGGTCGGTGTTGAAATCGAGGTATTGGCCGATGGGATCTTGTCCGCGAAAGTATGTTTCGGCCAGGCGCTCGTCGATGACCGCCACCGCAGCCGCGTGCTCGTTATCGGCGGCGGTAAAGAAGCGGCCGCGCTTGAGTTGGATCTGCATGACCTTCAGATAGTCGGGCTCCACCACGTACATGAGCGTCATGGGCAGATCGCCCTGATGGGCCGGCTTGGGCCTGCCCACGAACCAGAACCCCTCTTCGTCATCACCACCCATGGGATGGGCCGCCCAACTGAATGATGCCGCCTCAATCCCCGGGGTCGTCGCCAGTTTGTCATGGATCTGACGATAGGCCGCGCGGATGGCATCGGCCGGCTCTTTGCGGTAGGAGGCCGGCCCTGAGGTTTCGAAGGTCAGCACGTTGTGCGCATTGTAGCCGGGGTCGAGCCCCCACAAGCGAAACAGCGTCCGGATCATCAGGCCGGCGCAGGTCAACAACACCAGCGCCAGGGCCATCTCCACGACCACAAAGACCGCTTGGGTGCGGCTGCGGGCGCCGGCCACGCTGCGTCCGCTTTCCTTGAGTTCACCACCGACATTGGTTCGAGATGTCTTCCACGCCGGCGCCAGCCCAAAAACAATGCCGGCGAGAACGGAAACCAGCACGGTAAACAAAAGCACGCGCAGGTCGAGCCCGATCTCTTCAGCCCGCGGCATGGCGCGGGGCACGGCGGCGATCGCAGCCGCGGTCCCGAATTTAGCCAGCAGCAAGCCCAGCGCGCCGCCCATCAGGGCCAGGAGAATGCTCTCCGTCAGGAGTTGGCGGATGATGCGCGGCTGTCCCGCGCCCAGGGCGATGCGGATGGCAAACTCGTGCTGCCGGGTAGTGGAACGGGCCAGCAACAGGTTGGCCACGTTCACGCACGAGATGAGCAGTACACAAACCACGCCTCCCAGCAGAACCAGCAGGATGAGGCGCATGTCGCCGACCATCTCTTCTTTCAGCGAGAGAACGTTGGCTTTTCTGGCGGAGTCGATGTCGGGATAAGCCGCGGCCAGGTCGCGCGAGACGCGGGCCATGTCCGCCCGCGCCTGCTCCAGGGTCACACCGGGTTTGAGGCGTCCGATGGCGTCCAGCCCCCAACCGGAGCCGCGAGCATTGTAGAAGTGAGGCTCATTAAATTCGCCCACCGGCGTGTACACCTCGATCGGCGGCCCGCCTCGCTGAAAATTCTGGATCTTCAGATGAAAGCTGGAGGGAACCACGCCGATTACCGTCCGTCCTACTTCGTTGAGGATCAGAACCTTGCCGATGATATCCGGCGCTGACGCGAATTTACGCTTCCATAATCCTTCAGTAATCAGGACCGTGGGGTTTGCGCCCAGCCGGTCTTCGTCCGCGCTGAATGTCCGCCCTTTCAGAGGGGTTACACCCAGAATCTCGAAGAAGCCGGCCGAGATCATCTCGCCTTGCAGGTTTTCCGGCTCGCCGGCGCCGGTAAGATTGAACCCTGTGGAGCGATACGCGGCCATTCCGGCGAAAGTACGGTTCATCCGCCGCCAATCCACGAAATTAGGGTAGGAGATAGAGCCGTTCTTGAAGTTGGGAATCTCTTCGAACATCGAAACCAGCTGGTGAGGCTCGTGAAAAGGCAGAGGGTTGAGAAGCACGCCGTTCACCACGGAGAAGATTGCCGTGTTGGCGCCGATACCGAGAGCAAGCGTAAGTACCGCGATTACGGAGAATGCCGGCGACTTTACCAGCATGCGCGATCCGTAGCGCAGGTCCTGAAGCAGGGATTCGAGCGACAGACGCATAAAAACTTGGACTCCGGAAGAGGTCTACGGTTAGCCGGTTGCTGGCGTTCGGTCAATTGGTTCCGTCAATCGTATGACGCCGCGGCCGGCCAGCTCGGGTGAGTAGGCTCCCTAACATACACAACATAAGTCACTTACTAGGAGACCGCGCACCCGCTTGACAGTCGCGCCGGGCAACGTTATAGTTCACCCCATGCACCGCTCGAAGACTATCGCCGCGATCATGGCCATGTGCACAGCCACATGGAAGCGATATTCTGGCGAGTCGGCAGCATAAATACAAGGCAATCTTAAGCTCCTGACCCACTCGCCAAAAGCGAGTGGGTTTTTGATTGTTGGGCGCCAGTTGACTTGCGGAGAAGAGGAAACATGGAACAGTCGAATCCGGAGCCGGGAGTATGTCAGGGCTGGCGCGCGGTGGTGCCCGCGACTTCAGCCAACCTAGGCTGCGCCTTTGATTGCGGCGGGTTGGCCCTGAAGCTCCATTTAAAGACGCTCTTTGTCCCCTGCGATGCGCCCAAACTTACCATTGAATACCAGGGCCAGACTCCAGACCGCTTTCCTCTTGATTCCTCAAATCTGCTCCTTCAGGCCCTGACCTTCGCTGCCAAACGGCTTGGAGCGCCCCCTCCCGCCGGACACGTGCTGGCCGAGAGCGAGATTCCCATCGGCGCGGGCCTGGGTAGCAGCGCCGCTGCGGTGGTTGCCGGCCTGCTGTTGGGCGCCCGCTATTCCGGCAAGGATCTCGAAGCCGAACAACTGTTGCGCTGGGCGGAGGAGTTGGAAGGCCACATCGACAACGCGGCCGCCGCCTACTACGGCGGCTTGGTCCTGGCGCTATCGAACGGTGTGGAGCGGGTGGTCACCGCAAAGACGTGCTTCCCCGAGGGTATCCGGCTGGTGGTGGTCACGCCGGACATCGCAGTGTCCACCCACCAGGCGCGGCAGATCTTGCCCAAGTCCTATGAGCGTGCCGATGTCCTGCATACCCTGCAGCGGACCGCCATCCTCGCCGCCACCTGCTTCTCGGGAAGCTTTGACCTGTTTCCGGAACTCTTTGACGACAAGTTGCACCATCCTTTCCGGCAAAAGTTGGCGCCGGGAATCGAGCGCTGCCTGCGTCTGCGGCGCGATGGCCTGCTGGGCGTGGCCATCAGCGGATCGGGATCTTCGGTGATCGCGTTTGCCGTACGCGACGAAGTGGAAATTGCAGGGGCTTTGCAGAAGATCTTCTCGGAAGAAGGGATCTCGAGTGAGGTCCGGTTTACCTCGGCCGACAACCATGGCGCGTGGGTCACGCGTGAAGCGGTGCCGCTGGTGGAGAGACTGGGCCGGGTCCTGCAGAAAGTGGAGAAAGTGGAATGAGCAGCGGACGTTTGCTGGTAATGAAGTTTGGCGGCACCTCACTGGGCGATGCCTCGCGTTTCCGACAGTGTGCTGAGATCGTGGGCCAGGCCGCCGGTGAGGACCGCGTGGTCGTAGTGGTTTCGGCGATGGCCGGCGTCACCGACCTGATCTTTCGCACCATCGAGGCCGCGCGCCACGGCGACTCGCCTGCCGCCGAGTCGCAGTTGCAAAGGTTCGAAGCGGTCCATCGTGAACTTGTCGCCGAATTGTTCACCGGGGAACGCTGGACTGCCGCCCTGGATTTCTTAGCCGGGATCTTCGCGCGCCTGGAAAGCTCGGTGGGCGCCCTGCTGGCTTTGCGTTCCGGCATCTCCGCGGAAACCACGGATTCCCTGGTCGCGCTGGGCGAACGCATCTCCGCTTGGGTCCTGGCCCAATACCTCGAGCGATGCGGCAGCTCGAGCGAGTTTGTGCGCGCCGAGGAAGCCATCGTCACCGACAACAACTTTGGCAACGCCGCGCCGGAACTGGAAGCCACGCGAGCGAGCTGCCGGCGCACGCTGCTCCCGCTAGTCGAGGGCGGGGCGGTCCCGGTGGTTGCGGGCTACAGCGGCGCCACCCATGACGGCCGCACCACCACGCTGGGTCGCGGCGGATCCGACTACTCGGCCACCATCATCGGCGCCGCGGTGAACGCCGATGAAGTCTGGATCTGGACCGATGTGGACGGCGTTCTCACCGCCGATCCCCGCATCTGTCCCGACGCCACTACCCTGCCCGAAATCAGCTTTGCTGAGGCTATCGAGCTGGCTTACTACGGCGCCAAGGTCATCCACCCCAAGGCCGTTTACCCGGCCGCCGACGCAGGCTTCCCAGTATGGATCAAGAACTCATTTCGTCCCCAGGCTGCAGGCACCCGGATCACGCGCGCGCCCCGGACCGCGAACTCTCCCGTCAAGTCGGTCACCTGCGTGAAGAACGCCGCACTGCTCACCTTGCTCTCGCGGCGTGACGTCCACCCCGTGGAGCTTTGGGGAAGGCTGTTTACGCGCTTAGGACAGGAACACATCGAAACCCTGTTCGCAACGCAATCGTCGCCGGAGCACACGCTGGGATTGGTGCTGCGCCTGGAAGACAGCGCCCGCGTGCTTCGCCTGATCAACTCCATCTTCCGCGTGGAACTTGCACAGGGCGCCCTCGATCCCGTGCAGGTCAACGACGTGGCAGTGGTGGCGGTGCTGGGCGAATCCATGAAAGGCACCTGCGGCATCCTGGGACGCGTATTTTCCGCGGTGGCCCTGCGCCAGGTCAGCGTGATTGCCGTGGCCCAGGGCGCCAGCGAGCTGAGCATCTGCTTTGCCGTGCCTTCATCCTCGGCCGCGGAAGTGGTGCGCGCGGTCCATGTCGAATTCTTTTTGAAACCCGACTTTGCTGTGCCGGTTTGCTTGCGTCCCAACCCGGCAGCGGTCTCGAGCGCGCGATGAGAACCGCCGCACCTAATCCGCCGGCGGTCGCGCACGCGCTTCGTTGCGTGCACTGCGGGACCGCCGAGGAGCGGCCCGGACCGTCGTTTCGCTGCCGGCAGTGCGCGGAGCTGTTGGAGGTCGTTTATCCCGAGTGGGCCGGCGCGCCGCGCGAGTTTGCCTTGCGACTCAAGGAAGTCTGGAAGGAGCGCAAGATCTCGCCACTCCCCGAAGACGTGAGCGGCGTGTGGCGATACCGTGATCTCCTGCCCCGGCTTGAACCGAACCACCTGGTCACCATGGGCGAGGGTAATACCCCCCTGCTCACCCTCGAGAAGTCCGGACGCTCGTTGCGCCTGTCCCGCCTGCTGGCGAAACATCAGGGAATGAATCCCACCGGCTCATTCAAAGACACTGGGATTTCCGTGGCCATCAGCATGGCCAAAGGCAGTGGTTTTTCCTGCGTCTGCTGCGCCTCCACCGGCAATACCTCGGCCTCGGTGGCAGCTTATGCGGCGCGCGCCGGCATGAAGAGCGTGGTGCTTCTGCCCGCCGGCCAGGTAGCTTCCGGCAAGCTGGCCCAGGCCTTGGAGTACGGAGCGCACGTCCTCGAACTTCGCACCGATTTTGACGGTTGCCTGAAGGTGCTGCATGACGTGGTGCAGATCTTTCCTGCCTGCCTGCTGAATTCGGTCAATCCCTATCGCCTTGAAGGACAAAAGACCGTGGCCTTCGAACTGATGGAGCAACTGGACTGGCGCGTCCCCGATCACGTGATCGTTCCCGGCGGCAACCTGGCCAATGGCTCGGCGCTGGGCAAGGGCTTTCTGGAGCTGCGCGAACTGGGATTGATCAGCACTTTGCCCAAACTTTCGATCATCCAGGCTGCCGGCGCCAATCCACTGGTGCGCACCATGCGCGAGAACGGCGGCCGCGAACTGGTGCGCGTGAACCCGCAAACCCTGGCCACGGCGATCCGCATCGGCAACCCGGCTTCGTGGCGAAAGGCCGTGGCGGTTCTGAAAGCCACCGGCGGCGCATGCGAAGACGTGAGCGAAGAGGAGATCGCGCTGGCTAAAGCTGAACTGGGGGCCGACGGCGCGGGATGCGAGCCGGCTTCGGCCGCCACGCTCGCCGGCTTGAAGAAACTCGCGCGGTCAGGTTTCGTTAAGCTCGGCGAAACGGTCGTGCTGGTGCTGACCGGGCACATGCTGAAAGATGTGGATTACATGTTGCAGGCGCAAAAGCGATGTTCCTTGGAATCATTGCAAGCCGATCCCGCAGCTGTGATCAAGAGATTGGAGCAAATCGATGCCGCGAACTGAAGCTGTAGTAGCGGAGCAACGGCGCGGCGGAAGCGAGCCGCTGGAAGTCAGGGTGGGTATTGTCGGCTACGGCACCGTAGGACGGGCCACGGCGGAGATTCTGGCCGGCCACGCAAAGGAAATCCGCAAACGGACAGACGGCGTGGCCGTGGTGGTGACCCGGATCTGTCGCCGGACGCCCCGCGCCTCCGAAACCGGCGTCAACGGCGTGCCCGTGGGGAACGATTGGCGGGAAGTTGTGAGCGCTCCTGAAGTGGACATCGTGGTGGAAACCATCGGAGGAACGGGGGCTGCCTTTGACGTAGTCCGCTCCAGCCTGGAAAACGGAAAAGCCGTCGTCACGGCCAACAAGGCGTTAATCGCCCGGCATGGAGAAGAGCTGTTCGCGCTGGCGCGGCAGAAGAATCTCCCCATCGGCATTGAAGCTAGCGTGGCCGGCGGCGTGCCGGTGATCCGTGCCATCTCCGAAGCGCTGGCGGCGGACCGTATTCACGCCATCTACGGGATCGTGAACGGAACCTGCAACTACATTCTCACGCAGATGGAGCAGCACGGGATCGAATTCGACCATGCCCTGAAACAGGCGCAAGCTGCCGGCTATGCCGAAGCTGATCCTACTCTCGACATCGATGGTTTGGATGCGCGCGACAAGATCGCAATTCTCGCGCGCATCGCCTTCGGCTGCGCCTTCAACGCAGCGGAAATCCCGGTGACCGGTATTCGCAACATCACGGCGACCGACTTCCATTACGCCCACCGTTTGCACTCGACCATCCGGCTGGTGGCCTCAGCCGAGCGGACGAACGGAGGAATCCACATCGCGGTGCAGCCCTGGCTGGAGCCGCGAGATTCCATGCTTTCGAAAGTGGACGGCCCCAACAACGCCATCTTTCTGGCCGGCGAGAAAGTCGGAACGCAAATGCTTTACGGCCGCGGCGCCGGCGGAGGCGCCACCGGAACCGCCGTGCTCTCCGACGTGATCGAGATCGCCAAACAGATTGCCCGCGGGCAGGTGCGTCCCAGCGCACTGGCCGGTTTCGACAACGCCGAGCCCGTGCGACCCTCTCCCTGGACGCAACCCCTAAGCTGGTTCCTGCGGCTTACGGTTCGAGACCGTCCGGGCATTCTGGCGCGTACAGCTCAAGCCGTCGCCGATGAAGCCATCAATATCGATTCCGTAATCCAGGAGCCGCACATGGCGAAGGACGGATTGTCTTTCGTCATCACCGTGGAGCCAACTTCGGAAACCACGGTCCAGCGCGCGGTTCAGGCCATCAACAAGTTCGAGTTCATGAAGGAGCCGGTGCTATTGCTGCCCATGATTTCGTCGGTTGAAGAACACGTATGAGTATTGGGTTTCGGTCTTTCCAATTTCGGAGTTTTTATATTCCCAGGGCGATTCAGTCCCCCGGCTGATGCTTTCGCGGGAACCACCAATACATCATCGGCTCGAGGTAGCAGGCGATCATCAGGGCTGCAAACGCTGTTAGTTCTTCTGCCTTCAGCATCAGATACTGTTGCTGCGTCAGCACCTTTACGATTCGCCCGCGGCTGCTAAGGATGAATTCGCCGTCCTTGATTACGGGGACTCCACCATGCCACTTTATGAAAAGCCAAACAAAGTGCGCTACGGCGATCAGCCCGAATAACTTTACGAGGGAAACGGCCCGTCTCGGCATGCCTCGTGCGAATCCTTGCCAGTAGAACGTCCGGCTTTTCACCGATGAGCGTTCAAGAACCAACATGGGTGTCTGGACCGCAATCGCCCCAACCACGAGTCCGATCACCCATTGGAACCTTTGGTCAACTGTTGTTCCTGATAGGCTCTCAATGTAGGCGGCGATGCTCACGGCAATACCGCACGCCGACAAACCTGCAAGCAATCTACGCACAATTGTGGCGTTCACCGGAGTATCTCATTCCTATGATAAGTTGCGCTTCTTGCGGCATCGGACCAAATCCTTCTTCATGAAAACCAGCCGCATATCGGCTGATAGAAAAATGCAAATTACACAATTACCAAATCCCGTTACGGGATCGGTTCCGGTTCGGCTACGCCGTCGGCGCGGGGATCAGATGCGGCCCAGTTCATGCCCGTCTTGGTGTTGTGGACCACGGCCTGTCCCCGCCCCATCAGCGCCGTGTATTCCTTGCGCACGGTCAGGCTGTGGCCTTTGTCGCGCAGAGCCTGTAGAACGTCGGGCTTCACCCTGGATTCGATCACGATATCGCAAGTGACCGAGTTGCCGGCCACGGTAAAGCGCGGCGCCTCCAGTGCGCCCTGGATGTTCATGCCGTAATCCACCAGGTTGGAGACGAACTGGGCGTGGGCCAGCGGCTGATTGGGGCCGCCCATGATGCCGAAGCCGATGTGCACCTCGCCACGCTCCATGAAGGCAGGAATAATGGTGTGGAAGGGACGTTTCCGCGGTTGGAGGGCGTTGGGATGGCCGGCATCGAGCGTGAACAACGCGCCGCGGTTCTGCAGCGCGAATCCCATGCCGTTCACGACTACGCCGGAGCCGAAGCCGGAATAGTTGCTCTGGATCAGCGAGGCGATGTTGCCTTCTTTGTCGACTGCCGCAAGATAGATGGTGTCGCTGGCAGCAGGGCTTCCTGGCCCAGGATTGCAGTTGGCTTTGTTCGCGTCAATGAGAGCGGCACGCTGCACAGCATAAGCCTGCGACAGCAGGCCCTGCACCGGAACTTTGGCGAACCTGGTGTCGGCGTTGTAGCGATACAGGTCGGCATAGGCCAGCTTCATGGCTTCGATCTTCTTGTGCAGCTCCACCGCGCCTTGCGGGCCGGCGGCGTCAGGCTGGGACTGGGCCATGATGTTGAGCATCTCCAGTGCGGCCATACCTTGGCCGTTGGGAGGAAGCTCATAGATCTTCCAGCCACGATAGTCGATGGAGATCGGCTCTACCCACTCGGCGGAAAACTCGGCTAGGTCAGCCAACTGCATCGCTCCGCCCAATGAAGTCGAAGTCTGGACAATGGCCTGGGCAATCTCGCCTTTGTAGAACGCGTCGCGGCCATGGTCCGCAATCGTCCGCAGGGTTTTGGCCAGGTCAGGATTGGAAAACCTGGCGCCAAGCTCCGGCACTTTGCCGCCGGGAAGAAAGACTCTCCGCGCCTCGGCGGTCTTCTGCAACTTGGGTTCGTTCGCCGTCCAGTAGCCCTGAATAATCTCCGGCACCGCGTAGCCATGTTCCCCGTAATAGATCGCGGGAGTGAAGAGGTCTTTCCAGGCCAGGCGTCCAAAACGCTGGTGAGCCTGGCTCCATCCCTCCACCGCGCCAGGGACGGTGACGCTGTGGATGCCGTCATGGGGCATGGAGGTAATGCCCTGTTTAGCCAGAAACTCCACGGAAAGTTTGCGCGGCGCCCAGCCGCTCGAGTTCAGGCCATAGAGTCTGCCGGTCTTTGCGTCCCAGTAAATAAGGAACAAATCACCGCCTATCCCATCATTCATGGGTTCGGTGACGCCGAGCACGGCATTGGCGGCAATCGCGGCGTCCATGGCCGAGCCGCCCTTGGCCAGGATCTGCGCGCCGGCCTGTGACGCCAGGTAGTGGCTGGTGGCCACGATGCCGCGGTCCGTCATGACGACGGAGCGGCCATAGGAGCGGTCTTGACCTGAGAATTCCATAGTCACCGCTGCAACAAAGAAGACCAGCAAAAGGATCGGCCGCAGCATGCGCACCTCATGGTTGGAGATCGACTCAAACGCAGCATTATAGTGCGGCCACCACGGCTAGCTAGGAGGTTTTCTTTTGCCCCAATTGAACCTTCGGCCAACGATGCCCTTGATGATGAGATGATCGGTGGAGCGGGTCAGGCCCCAACCTACGCCAAAATTCAGCTCCCAGTCGGGTGATACGTTCAGGTCAACCGAGGGAAAGATCTGTTGCTGCTGCTGGGCCAGCGGATCAGGATTTCCGACCGGCCCCAGAGACCCGTAGTACTCCAGCCCTCCGGCCACAACCTTTGAGAAGTCGTAGGACACCTTGGCGTTGGGCGAGAAAACCCAGCCTTGCGGCACGGTGGCGCCGTGGATGGACTTGTCGATCGTTGGGTTGAAAGAAAGATACCAACGGCCCAGCTTCTTATCCACGATGGGGCGTACCTCCCAGGTCCAGGTGTCCTCAGAGAACTGGCGGCGCTGGTAACCAACTTCATTGGAAATGCTGAGACCGACCGGCCATTTCCATTTCTCAGGAATGCGGAAGCGAGGACGGATGTGGTCCCCAACCCAGTCCCAGCCCTGGCCGGTGCGCGCGCTGGTAAAGATATAGAAGCCGGTCTCAAACCAGTCATTCCATCCTTGCGTGATCTCGATGGTTTCATGCCAGGCGTGATTAGTAGGCAACACGCCGTTCACTACAGTCTTGCTGCCCTCAGCAGTGAAATTCGTATGGAACTCTACCATGGTGGAGTTGGGTTCCACCGTGTCCACCCCGTACACCTGGATCTCGTAGTTGTCTTGGGCATGCAAGGCCAAGCCAAAGCAGCTCAGAATGACCACGAAAACAAGGAGACGAGGCATCCGGTGTATTCAATCACATTCGCCGGAAATCGCAAATGCAGAACTCTGGAAGCGATCCCGATCCTCCCGAGCGTTGCTGCGCTGGATGCGTCTTGGCGGTGCGTGCCCGGCATTGCCGCCTGCCCTCGCGCGTTGACGGAAAATAAAAAGAGCCGCTTGGGGCGGCCCTTTTTATAACCTTCTTTCTTCTACCTTAAGCTGCTTTCATCGCTCGCTTACGCTCCGCCCAGCGTTTCTTCATCATTTCTGAAATACGCCTTTTAGCAGCGGCACTTAGACGCCTGCGTCCGCGCCGTCCGCGACCGGCAGCACCGCGGGCTCGTAACGACCCTCGAAGAGCCGAAATAGCTTGCTCCAGACGGTCCCTTTCAGCTTCCAACTCCGTAATGATCTGTTGCGTATCCATATAGCTCCTTCCGGGTAAGAATGCTAACAGCGAAGCGCAACACCCGCAAGAACATTTAGCTTGTGAATTGCAGTATTCAGCTAGGCAGCAAAGGTTTGACTTAGACAACCTCAAAACCAAGAGTGACTGGTTTGTAAAGATAAGCAAGCTTAGACCATTAAGTGTAGGACCATCATTTCCTAATTTTATTCTTTGGCTTCAATGCTCTGGGCCATGATCTATACCGCCTTGAGGCCACAGGCAGACTCGCTGCAAGCTGGATCCTAGCCCTCACCCATCCACCTCTTGATTGCTGTGTTCGCCGGCGGCTGGCAGGAAGGGCTGACTATGCACGGTCCGTCGTTTTGCCCGTCGGGCAACGCAAGCGGAATCGCGGACCAGAAGACGGCGGCCGGCAACCCGGGCGTCCGGCGAGAAAGAGACAATGCTTATGTCTCGTAGAGTTTCCTCCTATAACTGGTCCGCTATCATGGGAGATAGAGGCGAAGCTATGTTCTGATAGTTGAAAATCGCAACCGCCCGAAGCTCGATCCTTCTTTTAGCTGGGAAAATGGAAATGAACGTCGTGCTTGGAGGGAATGGCCATACCGTTTCTTGTCGCGGGACGGAAGCGCCAGTCGCGAAGCGCGGCAATCACCTTCTCATCGATTCCGTGACCCATGCCTTGCAGCAACCTCTCTTCTACAACCAGGCCCTGATCGTTGATGGTGATCTCAACGATCACGTCGCCTTGCAGCCCGCCTGGCAGTTCCCATCGTGACACTTTGGGATCGGCAAAGCTTCCGGGAAGCGGAATAGCGGGCCTGATTTCGTCGCCTTCAGCGGGGCCATCAAAAGCCGACCCTTCAGGAGAGCCTGCCTCGGCAGAGTCCGCCCGCTTATCATTCTCCAGCTCCAGGTTGTTGGTCCGCTTTTGCAGTTTGGTCTTCCTGGTTTTTTGAACCGGCGCAGGGAGCGCCAATAACGCTTGTTGAACTGGCGGCGCCACTTGTGCGTCCTGCGGCAAATACAAAGTGATTGAAGCCGGCGTGGCTGTGCCGCCTTCACCATGGGCAATCAGTCGCGGCTTCACGAAAATCGCCGGACGCCAGCACAGCAAAACCAGGCCCACGCCATGAAGCGCCACCGAAAACACGAGTGCGAGGTTCCGCCTCATCGGCCCCCGGCCGCCTAACACGGCCGGTTGCGCGCTCGGCTTCGCGTCAAGGAGTTGCATGACAGACTCTCATACCATTAGACGTATATGCCTATTGTATTGTTATCCCTTGAGCAGACAAAGCCTGGCAACGTCTCGGTGGTGGGTTACCTTGGGTCACCCAAGCTTCGACCGTGATCGAACCCTGTAGGCGGAAAGAGCGGCATACAATCTTCGGGCTATTCGCCGTGACTTGCGTCACGTTAAGGGCGAGGCCGGCTCGCGCGCCGGGCCACGTGCATCAGGTGCAGAAGAATGCGTCCAGGAAACATGCCCTTAGGCGGTGTGGAGCGAAGCGACAAGCTTTTCCGCCACGTTAAGGGGAGCCCGACTTGCGCGGCGAGCCGGTCGCATCAGGTGCAGAAGAATGCGTCCAGGAAACATGCGCTCAAGCGGTTTGGAGCGCAGCGACAGAATTGATGGAGGCGCGGGTCGGAATCGAACCGACGCATAAAGGTTTTGCAGACCTCTCCCTTACCACTTGGGTACCGCGCCCGATGGAACTCGTCCTTCTAATCCCCTGACAGCATAAACCCTCGCAGTGCGAGGGATCGTGGGAGCCGAAACTTTTTGGAGCGGGAGACGGGAGTTGAACCCGCGACTTCGACCTTGGCAAGGTCGCACTCTACCACTGAGTTACTCCCGCCCGCCAAGACCAACTAAGATTATATCGTGATGAAAATGAAGGGTCAAACGCAACTAGCGGCCGAGTGTGTCCTTGCCTGGGACAGGCCGTGAGTACGCTCTGGCCGCCTGCAAAGCCGGTTTGGCTCTTCCCGCGACGAAGTAATAGACCGCGCTGCAGGCTGAGCGCGGCATACTGGCTGTTGCGGAAAAAGTAAGACCTGGCCGGAAAGCGCTCAAAATCCTCAAGCATCGAGGGAGTCTGGGGGCCTTTTACTCTGTGCGCAGAGCTTCCACGGGCGAGATGCGCGCCGCTCGACGCGCCGGAATGTAAGCAGCCAGAAGCGCGACGCCTACAAGAGCCGCCGGAGCGAAAACAAAACTCAACGGATCACGCGGTCCGATGCCGAAGAGAAGTCCTTTCATTAACCCGGAGAGCAACAACGCGCCGGCGAGGCCGGCTGCGGCGCCGGACATCACTAATCGCGCGCCGCTCCCGACCACCAGGCGAAGAATCCGGCCCGGGGCGGCGCCCAGCGCAACCCGCACGCCGATTTCCCGCGTCCGCCTCGCGACTGAATAGGCCAGCACGCCGTAGATGCCAACGCTTGCCAGCAGAAGCGAAGCCAGAGAGAATCCACCCAGCAGCAAGGCACTCAGCCGCTGGCGCGCAAACGTGTCGTCCAGGATCTCCTCCATGGTGCGCACGTCGGCGATTGGCTGTTGCGGGTCTATTCCTTGAATGACTTTGCGCGCGGGCTCAACCAAGGCCAGGGGCGAATTGGCGCGTATCACAAAGATCATGGCCGTGTAAGGCAAATGTGCGTGAACGTAATACGCGGTTGGCGCCGGTTCCTTATCGAGCGATCCTTCTTTCAGGTCGCCCACCACGCCGATGATCTCGCCCATGGGATTCTTGTCGTTCATTTCCACACTGATCGACTTAGTCAGCGGATCTTCTCCGCGCAGGAACTTGTCCACGAACGCCTGATTGACGATGAAACGCAGAGGCGCGGTCGTGAGGTTGTCTGTATCGATGAAATCGCGGCCGTGTTTTATGGGAATGCCGAGGGTTCGAAAATATCCCGGCAAGACCGTCCGGACCACAGTCACCAATTCTTCTCCCGGCTTGGCCGGAGGCCGTCCGCCGATTGCGACTCCCGTGCCTGCTGCCATGCCGTTGAAGGGAAGATAGCTGACCGCGCTGACCGACCGTACGCCCGGAATCTGTGAGAGCTTTTCCGCGGCCTGATGAAAGAATCGGACCGATTGTTCGTCCTGGCTATAACGAGCGTGAGGCAATGAGACGCGGAAGGTTAGCATACCGCTTGCTTCCAAGCCGGGATTGACGGCTTGCAGGCCGATCATGCTCCGGAAGAGTAATCCCGCGCCCGCCAGTAAAACCACGGAGGCCGCTACCTCGGCGCCCACCAGCCATGCGCGCAGCCGGCTCGGGTCGCCGCTGCCGGAAACGGCGTTCCCATGTAACGCGTCTCGCAGGTTCGTACGCGTGGCAATCCAGGCAGGCAGGAGGCCAAAGACGATGCCGGTGAAGAACGAGATCGCGATTCCGGCCAGAAAGATCCTGGCATCGAAGCTGACAGAGGTAAACCGCGTGAGATCTTGAGGCGCCAGGCGCACCAGGCCACGAACCGCCCAATAGGCCAGGGCAATGCCCAACGACCCGCCGGAGAGGGAAAGGACCAGGCTCTCGATGAGGAGTTGGCAGACGATTCTCAAGCGGGTTGCTCCCAGGGCGCCACGCACCGCCATCTCGCGATGCCGCGCGGCGTAGCGCGCCAGCAGAAGATTGGCCACGTTAGCGCAAGCCACACCCAGCAGCAGTGCCACGGCGCAGAGCAGCATGATCAATGACGTCCTGACTTCCCTGACCAGGGAATCGCGAAGGGGTTCCACGTTGACCGACCATCCGGTGTCGTTGGCCGGATAGGCCGCTGCCAAACGTCCTGCAATGCCGGTCATATCGGTTTGCGCCTGTTCAAGCGACACCCCGGGTTTCAGGCGGCCGAGTACCTGTAGCCAACGCCCAGTGCGCGGGGCGGTAGCTGGCTTCAACCCAAGCGTTAACCACAGGTCAGTCGACCGTTTGTGGAAATAGAATCCCGGACCGAGTACGCCGATGATGGTAAAGGGCCGGGCGTTGATCTGGACCTGGCGTCCGATCACGGCATCGTCGCCATTGAACCAACGCTGCCACATGCGGTAACTGATGACCGCAACTTGCGCGTCGGATTCGTCCTCTTCTTTCGTAAAGAAACGCCCGCGGAACGGCCGGACCCGCAGCAGCGGCAAGAGATCTCCGGTGACGATCTGTGCGTCGAGTTCTTCACTCCGCTGGCCGTCGGCGACCACAGCATGATATTCGTCAAAGAAACCTGCCATTTCGCTGAAGACGGAATTCTGCGCCTTCCAATCGAAATAGTTGGCGGGAGAAGCAACATTGTGCTGCTCATGCGTCACAGAGAAGGTCTCCCACACCATCACCAACCGCGATGCATCAGGGTACGGCAACGACCGCAGCAAAAGGCTATCGGCCACGGTAAAGATGGCCACGCTGCTGCCGATTCCCAGGGCCAGTGAAAGAATGGCGGTGGCCGCAAATCCGCGATTGCGCCGGAGAACACGCACGGCATAGCCGGTGTCTTGCAAAATGTGCTCGATCCACAAGAAGCGCGTAGTCGCGCGCACAGATTCCTTGGTTGCCTCCAGCCCGCCAAACTTGAGAATGGCCTGACGGCGCGCTTCCTCAGGCGACATGCCGGCACGCACATTGTCGTCAACGTGCAATTGCAGATGAGACGCGAACTCTTCAGTCAAATCGTCTTCCCGCCGGTTCCGGCGAAACCAGCCTGTCAATTGGTCCAAAAAAGCGCGCGCTCTCATGACTGTCCCGTCTCCGGTGCCAGAAACCGGGCAACAATGGAAGCGGCTTCCGCCCAGCCCCTGGTCTCCTTCCGGAGTTGCTTGCGCCCCGCTGCCGTCACCCGGTAATACTTTGCCTTGCGGTTGTTTTCCGAGACGCCCCACTCGGAAGTGATGCAGCCCTCCTGCTCGAGCCTGACCAAGGCCGGATAAATGCTGCCGTAGTTCAAGACCAGCCGGTCTCCGCTGGTTTGCTCGATGCGGCGCGCAATGCCGTAGCCGTGAAGCGGTCCCATCGTTTCCAGGGTCTTCAATACCATGAGCGCCATGGTGCCCTGCCAGACGTCTGCTTTGTTGGCTGCGTCTTTCATATTGGCAGGTTATAGGAATATCAGCCGTTCCTATAGCATGTCAATAGGAGAAGGGGGGGAATCGTCCGGTCAGAGATCAACATGATTTCAGGTTAGAGTGATTGGAAAATCGTCGTGCCCATTTTAAGCGATCAATCCGCCCCCGCCGCTCGCGCTTGAGGTTTGGCTCTTCCCGCCACGAAGTAATAGACCACACCGGCGGCCATCAAGGCCAAACCTACAACGAGAGTGTTGATGCTGCCCAGGCGTCCCAGATCGAGATGTTCGTTGTAGTTCTTGACCAGGGCGATCACCAACAGCCCGGTTGGTCCCACGCCTACCAGGATCGCGCCCCACAGTCCGCCGGGAACGCGAAAGGGCCGGGCCAACGCCGGTTCGCGGACGCGCAGCACGGCCAGCGCGGCAAACTCCAGCACCAGGCTGGCGCCGTAGAGAAGGATATCGAGCATGATCAGGCGGCTAAAGGGCAAACCCAGCGAGAGTCCCCAGGCCAGACCGAGGACCAGGATGGAAACCCAAGGTGCTCCGCTCTTCAGCTTACGGGTGAACATGCGGGGCAGATGTCCGTCTTCGGCCATGGCGACCGGCAGATGGCAGTAGGACATTACCAGGGAGTTGAAGGAGCTGAATTCAGCGAGCATGGCCGTGGCCACCAGGACCACGCCCAGCCATGGTCCCACAACCATTCCGGCGATGCTGGCCCAGCTTCCGTTGTTCCAGACATCTTGCGGGATGTGCGTGCGCCACACCGCGGTCAAGGGAATGACGTAAGAGAGAAAGATCGCCGCCAGCGCCAGCAGCATCACGCGCGGATAAGTCTTTTGCGGGTTCTCAACTTCATTGGCGACCGTGGCCGCGTTGTCCCAGCCCATGTAGTTCCACATGGCCACCAGCACGCCGGCGAGGAAGTCGCCTTTGACCAGCGGCGCCGCCACAACATTTACGTGGCGCACCAGAGCGAAGAGAGTCAGGACCACAAATGGACTCAACAGGAGCACGCCAACGGTGACCGAGCTGTTGCCCACGGCTTTAGCGCCGAACAGGTTCCACAACAGGCAAACCAGCACCAGGCAGCCGGCGATCACGATGCCGCGATGGCCCTCAGTGGCGGCAGGAAAGAGCTTGCCCAGGTAGGCCACGAACAGGCTGGGATAGATAGCCATGTCAAAGATGCTGGCCACCAGCGAGAGCCACGCCTCTTGAAATCCCCAGAAGGGACCCATGGCGCGGCGTACCCAGACGTAGAACCCGCCTTCCTCAGGCATGGCCGCAGAGAGTTCACCTACCATCAGTCCGGTAGGCAAAGCCCAGAACAGCGGGGTAAGAAAGAGAATGATGAGGGCCAGCTTATAGCCCGAGTCCTGGACCAATTCCTCCACGCCGTACGGGCCGCCGGAAACCATGAAGTAAGTGGCCGCAGCCAGTGACAAGACCGTCAGCTTGCCGCTGGTACCAGTCTGAGTCTTTCGCATCTTCTTGAATCGAAATATAGCATCGCGTGACCGGCAGCTACGAAAAAATGCGCGTCTTACAAAAAAGTTTTTGATTGCGCTGGCGAGGTGAGCCGAGAATTTGGCGCTGATCTAATTTCGCGGTTTCCACTGAGTACCCGTTTCTGGGTAGTGGGTCAGTTTCCTGGCAACAAACCCCATCTGACACGAGGGTTCATCGCTAGCGCGATGAACGTCTGCCTAAAGGCCCGCAATTCGCAAGCGAATCGCTAGACGCTGATACGCGGTAGTGGGTCAGTTTAGACTGACCCACTACCCCTTTTCTGCGAACAGTTTGCAACCCACTCATACTGTATATATCCTTAGTTGCTCTTAGTTTTTAGCGAAATCTGGTGACTCACATGTTCATGCGTCGCACTTTTGTCTTGGCCTTCATGACAATCTTCACTCTTGCCCAGGCGTGGGCGGCTGAGTGGTCCGTTCAACCAGCCAATCTTCAAACAGCCAATCAAGGAGCAACACAGTCAGCTCCGGAGCGGCTGGCGGCTGATACGCCGCAGGTTACGCCGGGCGGAGCCGTGTTCACTGCGCCGGCAGGGTGGTCAATCACAAACGGCAAAAACATGATCATCCTGGAACCGCCGGAGAATGACACGCACATTGTCATCGTCGATAGCCAGGCGGCAGACGCCGCAGCCGCGGTCGCCGCCGCCTGGGCTGCGTACAAACCGGACTTCAAACGACCGCTCAGGCTGGCGACGCCACAGCCGGCGCGAGAAGGCTGGGAAGAACTGCAAGCGTTCAGCTACGAGACCTCGCCCAACGAGCAGGTCGTGGTGGTGGCGATCGCGCTGCGTGCCGGCAAATCCTGGACCGTGGCCCTTCTGGATGGAAGCCGGCCGACCTTCGAGAAACGTGGGGCGCCGATTGGACTGGTCGTGGAAAGCTTGCGTCCCAAGAGCTACAGCCGAGAGACTTTCGCCGGCCGCAAAGCGCATCCCCTGGATGCCGCGCGCATCGCCCAGATCAAAGCTTTCATGGAAAACTCGATGCACGATCTGGGTATCCCGGGAGTGGGACTCGCGCTGGTGGATGGCGGCAAAGTGGTCTACGAAGGCGGGCTGGGCGTACGCGAGCTGGGCAAGCCCGAGCCGGTAGACGAGAATACGCTGTTCATGGCGGCGTCCAATACAAAAGGAATGACCACCCTGCTGCTGTCCGAACTGGTGGACGAGCAAAAACTCAAGTGGGACGAACCGGTGACGCAGGCCTATCCGAGTTTCAAACTCGGTGATGCGGACACCACAAAGCGAGTGTTGATCAAGAATCTGGTCTGCGCTTGCACCGGGCTTCCACGCCAGGACCTGGAGTGGATATTCGAGTTCAAGAATGCCACTCCGGAATCCTCTCTGGCTCTCCTCGGGACCATGCGGCCTACCAGCAAGTTTGGCGAGGTTTTCCAATACAGCAATTTGATGGCGGCGGCCGCGGGATATATTGGCGCTCACCTGGTTTATCCCAACAAGGAACTCGGCGCGGCCTATGACGAAGCCATGCAACGCAAGATTTTCGATCCTCTGGGCATGAAGTCTACGACGTTTGATATGGCGCGGGCTCTGCGCGGCAACCACGCCAGCCCGCACGGTGACAACGTAGATGGCAAGCCGTCGGTGGCCAATATAGCCTTCGACTACTCGGTTATGCCGCATCGTCCCGCAGGCGGCGTGTGGACCTCGGCCCACGATCTGATTCGCTACGTGCAACTCGAGCTGGCGCAGGGCAAGCTGCCCAACGGCAAACAATTGGTCTCGGCGGAAAACCTGCTGGCCCGCCGCGCGCCGCAAATCTCCACGGGTGAGGATTCGACCTATGGCATGGGGCTGTCCGTGGAACGCACCTACGGTATTCCCGTGGTGCATCACGGCGGGAGTATGGCCGGCTATAAGAGCGACCTCATCTTTCTGCCCGATTCCGGCATCGGCGCCGTATTGCTCACGAATTCCGACACGGGAGGCATCCTGCTGGGTTCCTTCATGCGCCGCTTGCTGGAGATCGTCTTCGACGGAAAACCTGAAGCAGTAGACGACGTTGCCAGCGCCGCAAAAAACTATAAAGCGGCCCAAGCCAAACGGCGTGAACGGCTGGTGGTGCCGGCTGATCCGTCGCTAGCGAGCCAGTTGGCCAGGCATTACACCAGCAAGGAACTGGGCGGGATAGATGTGCTCAGCAAAGATGGCGTGATCACATTCGACTTTGGCGAGTGGAAGAGCACGGTTGCGTCGCGAAAAAATGATGACGGAACGGTTTCGTTCATCACCATCGACCCCACCAACGCCGGCTTTGAATTCGTGGTAAGCGAACGTTCCGGCAAGCGCGTGCTGATCATCCGTGATGGCCAGCATGAATACCTATTCACGGAAGTTGCCTGATTGGGGCCAGCGACGCAAACCTAGAAGCCACCGGGGGATTTCACTGCTGACCAGCCCTCCGATAGATCCTTTTCGCGTACGGTTCGAGTTGCGGTACTGATCTAGTTTTTCCACTCAGTACCGAGGATTTCTGGGTGATGCAAACGACCGCCGATTCAGGCAGAATAGTGGGGCCATGATCGCCACTGAAGCAGTCGCCGACGAGCTTCTCCGCTATCGCGCCGAGTTTCCCATCCTGGAGCGCACTACCTACATGATCAGCAACTCGCTGGGCGCCATGCCCCGCGGCGTCTATGACTCCGCGCAGTCTTTCTGCGATATGTGGGCGACGCGCGGCGTCCGCGCCTGGGAAGAGAAGTGGTGGGAGATGTCGCGCGAGGTGGGTGACGCGGTTGGCGTGCTGATGAACGCGGCGCCGGGCACCGTGAGCCCGCAACCCAACGTGACCAGTTGCCAGGCGGTGGTGGCCAGTTGCCTGGATTTCAGCGGGCGGCGCAACAAGGTCGTTTACAGCGACATGAATTTTCCTTCCATCATGTATTTCTGGGAGGCGCAACGATCGCGGGGCGCGCGCGTGCACATGGTGCGCACCGACGACGGCATCCACGTTCCCACCGAGCGGCTGGTGGACGCCATTGACGAAGACACTCTGTTGGTGCCCATCTCCCACGTGGTCTTCCGCAGCTCGTTTATTAAGGACGTGAGGGCCATCATCGAAAAGGCCCACCGCGTAGGCGCCCGCGTCGTGTTGGATACCTTCCAGTCGATGGGCAACGTTCCTGTCGACGTGCGGGCGCTGAATGTGGACTTCGCCACCGGCGGCGTGCTCAAGTGGCTGTGCGGCGGGCCGGGTACCGCGTTTCTCTACGTGCGTCCCGACCTGGCCGGAAAGCTGGAGCCCGGGCTCACGGGATGGTTTGCCCACCAGGATCCGTTCGCCTTTGAGATTGGCCCGAACCAATACGCCGAGCCTCCGTACCGCTTCATGCAGGGCACGTCGAACGTCCCCGGGTATTACACTGCACTGCCGGGGCTGAAGATCATACGCGAGGCCGGCATCGAACGCATCCGCGAGAAGTCGAAGAAGATGACGGCACGCCTGATCGCATTGGCGGACCAGCGCGGCTGGAACGTGAATGCGCCGCGCGACCCCGAGCGCCGCGGAGGCACCGTCGCCATTGACATGCCGAATGCCCAGGAAGTTTGCCAGCAGCTTTTGCTGCGTGATGTCCTGGTGGATTTCCGTCCCCGGGCCGGCGTGCGCTTCTCCCCGCACTTCTACAACACCATGGAGGAGATTGACCGCGCGATCACGGCTGTGGATGAGATTCTGGCCGGTATGAAAGCCGCGGTCCAGGTGTGACAGCAAAGTAAAAACCATCAGACAAGAAGGTTAGCACTGGGAAGGACATTGGCAATTTTGTCCTCATTCGCACTCGTGCTTGGCCGGCGCTCAGGTGTTCCAGGACTGAAGTAATTTTTGTGATCTCCGCATATGTGTAAGACTTTAAGGAACTTGAAGGATCAAGGTTGGGGAATACCGTCTACCTGTACCTGCGGCGGAGGGGGAGGCTGTGAGCATACTGCTGGTAGAAGACTCGGTGATCGACAGCCACCAGATCATTGGCTATTTGCAGAAATGGCGCTTCGAATTTCAGGCCGTTGGCAATGGTTTGGAGGCTTGGGACCTGCTTCAGGAGCCGGAGGCGCCGCGCCTGATTCTCCTGGATTGGATGCTTCCCGGGATGGACGGAATCGAGCTTTGCCGCAGAATGCGAACCCTGGTGGCCGAGGGAACCTACTTCTACACAGTCATGCTTACCGCCAAAGACAGGAGACAGGATCTGCTCACGGCCATGGAAGCGGGCGCCGACGATTATCTGGCCAAACCTGTTGATCCATTGGAACTCAAGGCCCGCGTTTTGGTAGGCAAGAGAATCCTGGAGCTGCAGCAGTCTCTCAAGTTCGCCGCCAATCACGATTTCTTGACCCGGCTCCTGAACCGTGAGGAAACGCTGGCGGGGCTCAATCGGGAGCTTGCGCGAAGCCAGCGGAGCGGGCAGCCGCTGGCGGTCATCCTGGCTGATATCGATCACTTCAAGGCCATCAACGATTCGCACGGCCACGCCGCCGGGGACGAAGCGCTGAAGGAGGTCGCGCGGAGATTGAAGGCCGATCTGCGGCCCTACGATCTCGCCGGCCGCTATGGAGGCGACGAGTTCCTGCTGGTCTTGCCGACCTGCAATTTAGGCGCAGCCATGCGCCGAGCCGAGCAGCTTCGCTTGTCGGTCTCCAGAGACTTCCTGACCGTGTTGGGACGTGTTCCTATCACCCTGAGCATGGGCGTGGCAGTGAATAGTCCTTTGTCCCCCTCGACCGCTGAAGATTTCTTGCTCCAGGCCGATCAGGCTCTGTATCGCGCCAAAGAATCGGGCAGGAACTGCGTTCAGGCATTCTCTTCAGGGATCCACGCTACAGCAGGCTCTTCGCTGTTGTGACACGCGGCAATTGGCCTCAGGCCGGCGCCTTGTCGCCACGGCTACAAATGGTAACTGCGCCCGCAACTTTTCGATTGACAATTCGCCTTTCATTCGCAAATAATTCGCCATATGGCAATCACCAAGCGGCAACGCCAAGTTTACGACTTCATTTACGGATTCGTGCAGGAGAACGGCTACTCGCCCTCCTTCGAAGAGATTTGCCACGGCATGGGGCTGAGTTCTCTCGCGACGGTGCACAAACACATTTCCAACCTGGAGAAAAAAGGGCTGCTCAAGCGAGACTACAATCGCAGCCGCTCCATTGACGTGCTGCCCATCCGCGGCCTGTTCCGTCGGCAGCCGAAGGCGGCCGAGATCACTCTGCCCTTGCTGGGCCGCATCGCCGCTGGCCAGCCGATCGAAGCGGTGGAGAACCCGGAGACGCTTTCTCTCGGTGACATCACCCGCTCCAAGGACGTCTTCGTGCTGCAGGTCAAAGGCGAGAGCATGAAGGACGAGCATATTGTCGACGGCGATTACGTCCTGGTGGAAAAGACCGAGTCCGCCCGCGACGGCGAGATCGTAGTGGCGCTCGTGGAAGGCACGGAGGCTACGCTGAAACGCCTGTTCCGCGAAGGCAGCAGTATTCGCCTGCAGCCTTCTAACCTGGCCATGAAGCCCATCATCGTCCCAGCCAAGTCGGTGCAGGTGCAGGGTAGGGTGATCGGCGTTCTCAGGAAATACTGAACACGTATCCGGCTGGTTTCTTCGTGCCGTAATGATGAAACCTTTTGTGCTCCAGCGGCGTATCAAGTTATGAGAGAGCGGTTAGACCTGGATTCGTTGGCGGTCCGGACAAGACGGGTGGAGCAGGTCTTTAGACCTGGGTTCAAGCACCTGCAACTCAGGGCCTTTAGGCCCTGAGGTCCAGTCGACAGCGAATCTAGAAAAGAGTTTAGCCGGAATTTTGTGTTGGCTTGTGATTTTCAGCCGCAACCGTGAAACGTTGGCTCCGGCAAGTGCACTTCCTTATTAAGGAATGGAGTGTCCGCTCCGAGTGTTTGGACGAATCTGGCTTTTTACAAATTCTTAACGCACCTTTCACGAGTTGGTGCGTCTTAGTTGATATACAGAGAAGAACGGAAACTTTTATGTTTGAGATCCGAATCGAACACCGCGGAAAGACCCCTGTACTGCACTGTTCCGGCCGCATTGCCGGCGAGGCCTTGACCCGTTTGCGTGAATCCGTAATCTGCGAGCTGGGCGCGCAGACGATCGTGCTCGATCTGGCGCTGGTGACCGCCATTGATGCCGCCGGCCTGGGCCTGCTCGTGTTCCTCCACACCCGCGCCGCCGGACGCGGCTGCGCGCTGAAGCTGTGCGCTCCCTCTCCCCAGGTTACGCGCGTGCTGGCTCTGACCGGGCTCGACTCCGTGCTCACTATCTGCTGCGCCTCAGAGATCGATCGCTCCCAACGCGCGTCCGCCGCCTCTGTGCGGCAGCACCAGCACGACGACGCCGACTGCGCGCTGTGCGGCTAAGAGCGCATCGCCAATCCTAACCGTCGAACACCTTTCACCGCGTAGCCAAAGCTTTCTCCTGCCGCCGCACACCTTCACTGAACGCCCATGCCTTATAATACGGCCCTCAAGAACAATCCTATGAAACTCAAACTCGCTCTTATCTGCCTTCTCCTGCTGCCGGCCGCCTTCGCCGCTGCACAAGCGAAAACCGAAATCGGTGAGATCAACCACGCCAAGTTCCGCATCGATATCCCGGAAAACTGGAACCGCGGCCTGGTGGTTTATTGCCACGGCTACAGCGCCGATCCCGGCACGTTCAGCAACAAGGAGCTGCCCAAGGCATTGGCCGTCTTCGTGAAGGCCGGCTACGCCCTGGCCCAGTCCGGCTACTCCCAAGGCGGATGGGCAGTGGAACAGGCCATCCCCGAGACCGAAGCGCTGCGCCACTACTTCATCACCAAATACGGCAAGCCCAAGGAGACGTTTCTCACCGGGCACTCCATGGGCGGCTTCATCACCATGGCCATGATCGAGAAGTATCATGAAGCCTACGACGCCGGCCTGCCCCTGTGCGGACCGCTGGCCGCCTCCAGTTGGTTCATGCAGCATTACGCTTTCGATCTGCGCGTGATCTTCGACTACTACTTTCCCGGCGCCCTGCCCTCGCCCGCCAAGGTCCCGGCCGACTACAAGATGACCGACGACCTGCGCAAGACCCTGCGCGAGTTGCTGGACAGCAAGCCGGAAGCGGCGGCCATCATGCGCGCCCTGTCCGACGTCCACAATAACCGCGATATGGCCAACGGCCTGGTCTTCGGCACCTACGTCCTCAAAGACATTCAGCAGCGGTCCGGCGGCAATCCCTTTGACAACCGCTTCACCATCTATACCGGCACGCCCGACGACAACGCCCTGAACGACCATGTGCAGCGCTATGCCGCCGATCCCGGCGCGCTCAGCTATCTCCAGCGCTTCTACACGCCCAACGGGCGCATCACGCGTCCCATGCTGGCCATCCACACCACCTACGATCCCACGGTGGCCCCGGCTATCCCCAACATGTACGCGCTGCTGGTGCGTGAAACCGGCAAGACCGGATTGTTCGTGCAGCAGTACGTGAAACATGACGGCCATTGCAACATCTCGCCCGACGAAACCGCCCGCGGCTTCGCCGAACTTCGTGCCTGGAAGGAAAAAGGCACCAAACCACAGCCCGGCGGCATTACCGATGAAAAGACCGCGCCCGCAAGCGGACAGAATTGAGCCTCATTCTTATTTTCTTCGCCGTGGTAATCTAGAAGATCTGTGGAAATCACAGGACTATTGAATGGCCGTAAGCGCACCTCGCCGTACTTTCCCTTGGTGAATGCGGCCAAAGAGTTCCTCGCGGCGATCGACAGGAAAAACCTGCGTTTGCACCTGAGCCTGTGCTTATTCAAGAAGCATCTAAATGCTATTCTCAAACGCAAAAGTGTGGGCCGGAGGAGAAGCCGAGGGAAAGTTTCAAGTCCCGCCAGCTCGGCGTTTGCAGACAAAGTTCAAACTCTACCAGGAGTCCCAAGGATGTCCACTACAGACGTGGGCGGCAAGTTGGTGCTATTTCCCGGCCTGAACGACGAGGCAGCGGAGACGAGTAGGATGGAAGGGATGCTACCCTCCCAGGAGATCAGGGAACTCATTGCTAACGGACACATCCGCGGATTTCCAGAGGTAACCGAGAAGCAGATACAACCTGCGAGCCTCGATCTCAGACTCGGCGATGTCGGCTACCGAGTCCAAGCGAGCTTCGTACCCCAGAATTCGACGGTGGAGCAGGGCATTGCGGACGCGGGCTTGTGCATGAGCCGGGTAGACCTTACCCGTACAACGGTTTTTGAGAAAGGCTGTGTCTACATCGTTCCTTTATTGGAACAACTCAATCTTCCTGACTGGATTTCCGCCCGGGCCAATCCCAAGAGCAGCACGGGTCGATTGGATATCTTTATCCGTCTGATTACGGATTATGGCGAGGAGTTTGAGCAGGTCAAACGCGGGTATAAAGGCAAGTTGTACGCTGAAATTGCTCCCCGCACCTTCAGCGTCATCGTACGCGCCGGAATGACCCTGAATCAGCTTCGCTTCGTGTGTGGTAATCCGAAACCGTCTGATCGCGCGACCGCCGCCCTGGAGAAAGCTGCATGGGAAAGGGAGGAGGCGCTTGTCTACGGGGAGGAAGGAAACGCGGAGAAGGCACGCATCGCCAAGAAGCACCTGACGCTTTCAGTAAATTTGCGCGGTAGCGACGCTACCGAAGTGGTCGCATACAAAGCCAAAAAGAATACGCCAGTGATCGACCTCGCGAACATAGACTACTATGACCCGGAGAACTTCTGGGACATCAGGCACGGCTCGGGCAAGCGCGGATTGATCCTTGAGGCTGGTGACTTTTATATACTCGCCTCCAGGGAAAAAGTCAGCGTCCCGCCGGATTGGGCCGCGGAAATGCTGTCACTGGATCAGGATCTGGGCGAGTTCCGAATCCACTATGCCGGATTCTTCGATCCCGGATTCGGCTACGGCGCCGGCGACGTCAGAGGCACGCGCGCTGTTCTTGAAGTCCGGGCCCATGAGGTTCCGTTTCTTGTCGAGCACGGTCAAGGCATGGGCCGTCTGAAATACATACCGCTTCGCTCTCGCCCAGACAAAATCTACGGTACCGAGATTGGGTCTTCATACCAGCGGCAGGGACTGGCGCTGAGCAAACACTTCAAGAAACCCTGAATCCTGGGATAGGTAAGCCGCCCGGTGAGACGCGAAGAATAACAGGTCTTCGTGCAGCAGTAGTTGAGACCCGCTGGACTTGCCCGCCATTTGCGGGAAACCTCGGCCCAGCAAGAACCTAGATCGGCATTGACTGGGCCACAAGCAGTGGGGCGGGGTTTGGAAATCCCGAAGCGGAAGGCGGCTTGAGGGAAAGGTTTATAACGAGCGACCTAAGACTTCGTCGTACGCCATCTTGCCGCGCGCACAGCGGCTTGCGCATGCGGTCAGCATAGAGAAAGAGCCAGTCTGAGTCACTACCGCAATGATAGTGGCAGCGAAACCGATGGAACCGATGCCCCGGCTCCGGTGTCTATTTCCTGAGGTGAATCGGTCAAGACTCGCTACTATTCCGCCTGATGCTTAATCCAAGCTCGCCAACACTAGCCCGTCCCCTGTCGCTCTCTCTTCTGATGCTCTGGATTGCGGGAGCCCTTTGTAGCTGTGCTCGCCACCCGGTGGACCAGAGGGCCCTCGACCACGAGTTTCTGGCTGCGGTGGCCGGCGGCAACACAGAATCCGTCAGGCAATTGTTAAGCAAGGGCGCCAACATCGAGGTCAAGGACGACAACGGCTGGACAGCGCTGCTTATAGCCGCTAGCAGACAGCCTCCCTTCAAGCGAAACAAACGCAGGGTAGACGTCGCACAGCTGCTTTTGGAAAAGGGAGCCAATATGGAGGTGCGAGACGCAAATGGCTCCACTTCACTGATGGTGGCAGCGGAGAATGCTGATCCCACCGTGGTAAGGCTTCTCTTGGACAAAGGAGCCAACGTAGAGGCCAAGAACCACAATGGCGAAACTGCCCTGACGGCAGCTGCCAGGGACGGCCTACGTGACATCGTGGAGATATTGCTGGAGAAAACCCCGGATACCAAAGCAAGAGACCGGGCCATGTTTGCGGCAAACGTAACCGCTCCCATGACCCTCGCGGTATCGGGCCCCCCGATTCGCCTCCAGCCGGTTGCAGTGCCGGTGCCCGATCCATTTCCGAGCGCCACCAGAACCGTAGAACTGCTGCTCGAGAAAGGAGCCAACATCGAAGCCAGGGACGAACAGGGTCTAACACCGTTGATTCGCGCCGCCGCCTATGCCCAATCCGGGATCGTCAAACTGCTGCTGGACCGAGGCGCCCGCATCGAGGCCAGGGACAGCGGTGGCGATACCGCATTGATGAACGCAGCATGCGGCGGCTGCGTTTGCATTGACATGGGTGACACGTTGGACTCCGTGCGACTGCTGGTAGAGAGAGGAGCCAACGTAGAAGCGAAAAACAAGCGGGGAGGCACGGCGCTGATGATTGCGGCTAGTTACGGCCAAACCAGCATCGTCAAAATACTTCTCGACAAGGGCGCTGATGTCGCCGACAAGGATTCCGACGGCAACACGGCACTCATCCTGGCCGCACCCAGTGGCGTGACGACCGCAACCGGCATGGTATTTACCGCCGACGCGGTGAAGTTGCTTCTCGATCACCATAGCGACATCAACGCAAAAAACAAGAAGGGCGAAACAGCCTTGATGGCGGCGGTGTCCGAACCGGGCGCGACGGAGGCGACCAAGATCGTGCGTCTCCTCCTCAGCCGAGGCGCCGATGCCAGAGCCGAAGACAACCACGGCAACACCGCGTTCACCACGGCACAGAGGCACGGTTACAGTCATGCGGCTACGCTTCTACTAAAGGCAACAGGGGATTAGCTTAACTTCCGCCGGCGGCCGCGGCGTCCCAATGTACGTCCTTCAGGCCCATGGAGCCGGCGACGGCCGCGGTGAGGTCCTCGCCGCCGTGGAAGTCAAGCCATAGCGCCTGGACGCTGCGGATAGGGCCCCAGGGGATTCCCCACCAGCCCGCCAGCAGCGTCAGCAGAATCCAAGGCAGTCCTTTGAGGATCCGGTTTTCTCCCGCACGGACGAAGTAGATGTCCGAGCCGTGCATCACGGTCAGCACCAAAACTGAGAAACAATAGCGATACCTCACGAACTTGCCGCCGCGGTTCACCTCGAAACTGATCTCCTGCGGCGACATGCCGGCGATGCCTTGAATGTTGGCCATACAACCTCGCACGCAAAGGACTCAAGAGAGCATGGGAGCGGAGGAAGAGTAACCCAGCGCTGGTTGGGAAGAAAGGAAAAAAGCCGCAAGAACGATGCCGATCATGACATTTGGCGTTGACCGCAAAATGTATTGTATGATATAGTGCGTGTTCATCAACGATATAGTCATATTTTGTCCGCTCAGGGCGGATTGCTCAAGACGGTTCTTGAAAAACAAGAGTAAATGGCACTAGCCGAACCAGGCATACCAACCGCAGCATCCACGCCGACCAAGGCAAGCCGGGGCAGGCTCGGCATTCAACCAAGGCCGAATGCGTGCATATTCAAGCGCGTATGCGGTTCTGGGGTGACTTGGGGTGAACATGGGGTGAAGTGGCGTGGAATGGGGGGTGTCCTTAGCAAGTTTAAATGTCCGGTTTTCTTAGCACACGAGATGTCCGGTTTCATAGTTAGCCAGCAGCGGTCGTGGCTGGGGTAAAGTGGGAATCCCGCGTACTTTGCAGGATTTCCAAGCGAGGTGGGAAAGCCTGC
>DATDGY010000261.1:0-5171 GCA_036521855.1 Candidatus Angelobacter sp. | reverse complement strand
AGTAGGAAGGTGTCAATGCCGGCTGTTCGGCGCTCTTTCAAGACTTGAAAGCGCTGACCGCGGAGCGGATGGAAAGGATGGCAGATCTCGGCCCAACCCAAATGCGATTTGTTGTCCAGTGCAGTTCGCACGGGCCGTCGGGATGCCAAGCTTTCGCACCCCTCCGTCCGGCTTGGGGATTTCCACCCGCCTCACCGGCTTCGGTTCGTAAGTCCCGTTCAACAGTTGTTCCCGGATGGCTGGCCAGTGCTGTTTCAGGAAGTCCTTCAATCCGACGACGGTCATCCCGTCGACGCCCGGACTACCTTTGTTGGCCTTCACCTGCCGCAATGCTGCCTTCAAGTTTTCTCGCTCACATACTGCCTCCATCCATCGGTTCGTGCTGGCTGGGTTTTCGGTCCCATTTGCCATCCCGGACGATTCAGTCTCTTCCCTTCCCGCCTCTCGAGCTTCACCCGTCAGCGCAGATGAGAAGTCCAGTTCGAGCTGGATATTCTGCTGCTTGTCGTCCTGGAGACCCATGGCCTACTGGCCTCTCCTTCTCGTTCGGGCCTTGGGTCCCCGTTTCCGGCTCGGCCTATCCATTGCTCCGCCTTTCGGCTTTCGGAGTGCCTCCCTAGCCTTGCCGACGTCATGACCTACTATGCCCTCTGCTGACTTCTGCTCCGCGGTCAGGCCGCCTTTCGACAGCCTCAGTCGCCGAAGCGACACGGAGCAGATCTCCTGGGGTAAGCTCAGCCGCCTTCTGTGCCCAGCCGCCGGATCTACGCTTCGCACCTTTGATGGATATGGACTTCGCGGTAAGTTGCCCGCTCGTCCGGCGCTCGCGCCTAATATCCGGTTTTTGTTCATCGACTCGCACATTTGATCCATGCTTCTTTCAGACCCCGCCTCGCAGCGGTAGCCCTTGCATCATCACTAGCCCTTCACCTCCATCAGGTTGGGCGGGGGACTTGCACCCCCAAAACTGCTGAGCATGCCCAGCACACAACTAAGCCGCTGGCGCGGCGGACGCAGCCGCGTGCGTGTTTGCGGGTGCAGCGCGCGGTAGCTTCGGTCACAGAGAGGAGTTTCTGTGACCGCACTACGAAAGCGAATGCTGGAAGACCTCCAGCGTCGCAACTACAATCCCGACCTCATTCGCGGCTACATCTTGGCCGTGGAACAGTTCGCCAGCCACTTTAACAAGTCCCCCGAGTTGATGGGCGCCGAGGAAATCGGCCAGCTTCAGCTTCACTTACTGCGGGAGAAAAAACTCGCCCTCGGCACCATCGCGCTCCGCATTGGCGCATTGCGCTTCCTCTATAAGAAGACCCTGAAGCGCCGCGATTTGGACTTCGATGACCTGCCGCTTCTGAAGACCCCGAAGAAGCTGCCCGTCGTGCTGAGCCCGGACGAGGTGGCTCGCCTCATTGAAGCCGCGCCCAATCTGCTTTACCGGACCCTATTGATGTTGCTCTACGCAACGGGCTTGCGCCGCGCTGAAGCGGCGAACCTCAAAGTAAGTGACATCGATAGTTCACGGATGTTGCTCCATGTCCACCAAGGCAAGGGGTCGCGTGACCGGGAACTTCCGCTCACTCAGAAACTACTCGGGGCCCTTCGCGATTCTTGGCGGGCGGCGAAGATGAAGCCTCGCGTTTATCTGTTTCCCAGCCGCCGGGGACCCGTCACGCAAGAGCAGCCCATCTCCGATAAAACGGTGTGGCACGCCTGTCATGAGGCTGCTCTGCGCGCCGGCATCGGCAAACGGATCGGCCCGCACACGTTGCGCCACTATGCCGCGTCCCGGACTATGCCGCGTGTTGGCGTGCGCGCCACGATTCATGGGCATTTAAACAGCGGCGACGCGGCATAGTTTTGGGCTCGTGCTGGGCACTCTGGGAGAGTGATAAACCAACTCTTCACCTTCTCAAGCACGATTGAACGGCTGCGCCAAGGGCCTTTGAATGAACACCTCGATGCCTATGCGGCCGCTGTTGCCGAACAGGGCTATACTCACGACTCGATCAGACAGCAGATCGTAGTAATTGCCGATTTCAGCCGGTGGCTGGCACAGAAACACATCAGAGTCCAGGCACTGAACAGCCAGGTTGTGGATCGATACCTGCGACTTCGCCGTCGCCAGCACCGGATCCGAAGAGGCGAGCCGAAAACGCTGGCGCGACTGCTGGCCATGCTGGGCCAAAAAGGCGTTGTGAAACAACACCAGCAACCGGTCGCAGACAACGCCCGGACGAGGATCACCAACGAGTTCCGGTGCTACCTGTTGCAGGACCGCGGCCTGTCCCCATCCACGCTGCTCAACTACGTGCCCGTCGCGGAGCAGTTCCTGGCCGAGCAATTTCACAACGCGGTTCCGAGCTTCGCCATGATACGGGCAACGCACGTCACCGGATTCGTTCTGCGTCACGCACGTCAGTTAAGTCCTGTGCGGGCCGGGCTGATGGTAACGGCGCTTCGGTCGTTTTTTCGTTATCTGCGGCACCGCGGCGTAATCGCTACCGATCTTGCTGCTTGTGTCCCCACGGTCCCCAACTGGTCGCTTTCCACGCTTCCAAGGTTCTTGCCGGCTGCCGCGGTGGAACGTATTCTGCAGTGCTGCGATCGAACGACGTCCGTTGGCCGGCGGAACCATAGCATCTTGTTGCTGCTCGCCAGGCTCGGCGTACGCGCCGGCGAAGTCGTCGGTCTGAGCTTGGACGATATTGACTGGAGCACGGGCCAGATCACCATTCGCGGAAAGGCCGGGAAATCGGCCCAACTACCGCTGGTCAACGACGTAGGCTCCGCTCTTGCCGACTATTTACGCCACGATCGCCCACATTCGGCTACTCGCAGAGTGTTCCTTCGCCACCCGGCGCCGTTAGTCGGCTTTGGGAACTCCTCGACGATTTCCTCGCTGGTCAGGCGCGCTCTGAAACATGCCGGCGTAGAGTCGGCGCACACCGGCGCCCATGTGCTTCGACATTCGCTAGCCACGAGCTTGCTTCGGCAGGGTGGCTCGCTGGATGAGATTGGTGAACTGCTGCGGCACCAGAGCCCCAACACGACGGCGATCTACGCCAAAGTAGACGTCATCGCCTTGCACACCTTGGCGTTGCCGTGGCCAGGAGGTGGCCGATGAATCCGCTGGCCAAAGGTATCCGTGACTACCTGGCTTTGCGTCGTGGCCTGGGGTTCAAGCTGGTTCGGCATGAGGCTGGGCTGAAGGAGTTCGCATCTTTCCTGGCACGGAAACGCAGTTCTCACATTACCGTTGCCTTGGCATTGGAGTGGGCGACCCAGCATGCCCACCAGCAGCCGGCTGAATGGGCGGCGCGACTCTGCGTTGTGCGTGGCTTCGCCCGTTACTGGAGTGCCACGGATCCGTTGACCGAAGTTCCACCGCTGGGGCTGCTGCCCTATCGTCCCGCACGCGCTCAACCATATTTCTATTCCGACCACGAAATCCGGAAACTGTTGAGGGCTGCTAAAACGCGACCTTCTATCGACCCTCTGCGGCCCTGGACCTACCACTGCTTTTTCGGCTTGCTGGCGGTCACAGGCCTGCGGTTGGGCGAGGCACTCGGCCTCCGACTTGGGGATATGGATTGGTCGGAAGGCATTCTCACGATTCGAGGGGCCAAGTTCGGAAAGTCCCGTCTGGTTCCGCTGCATACCTCGACTTGTAAAGTCCTGGCCGACTACGCGAAGCGCCGGGATGAGCGCTTCGGCGCGCGAGCAGAGGGGTATTTCCTGGTCAACCTGAACGGTAACCGGCTGGACAAAGGCGAGGTCCACCGGGCGTTTTACCTGCTGTCCCGACAGATTGGATTGCGTGCTGCGGACGCCAGCCGCGGCCCGCGCCTGCACGATTTTCGACACCGATTTGCGGTCGAGACTCTGTTGCGCTGGTACCGCAACGGCGAAGACCCCAAGCGGCGCTTACCCATCTTGTCCACCTATCTCGGGCATGCCCACGTAACCGATACCTATTGGTATCTGACCGGCACTCCCGAACTGTTGGGAGCGGCCAATAAGCGGCTGGAGAAACGGTGGGAGGCCTTGAATGCGGGATCCCGCTAATCTTGCTGCCTTACTGCAGTCTTTCTTCACCACGCGTTTGATGGCGCAGCGGAAAGCCAGCCCTCACACCATCGCCTCCTATCGCGATACGTTCCGCCTGCTGTTGCAGTTCGCTCAAATGCGGCTACGCAAAGCCCCCTCTCAGTTGGGACTGGACGATCTGGATGCCTCTTTGGTTGGCGGGTTCCTGGAAGATCTGGAAAACCGCCGCCACAATGGCGCGCGTAGCCGGAACCTTCGCTTGACGGCCATCCGGTCGTTCTTCCGCTACGCTTCGCTGGAGGCGCCGGCGCACAGCGGAATCATTCAACGAGTGCTGGCGATTCCGAACCAACGCCAGCGGCGCACCCTGGTTGGTTTCTTGACCCGACCGGAGATCAACGCGCTGCTGGCGGCGCCGAATCGCACGCAGTGGCTGGGCCGCCGTGATCATGCCTTTCTGCTCACCGCCGTTCAGACCGGCCTGCGATTATCCGAAATGACCGGGTTGCGCCACGAGGATGTCTCGCTAGGAGCCGGCGCACATGTGCGTTGCCGGGGAAAAGGACGCAAGGAACGCTGTACGCCTTTGGCCAAGCCCACGGCCGCGGTCCTGAAAGCTTGGATTCGGGAGCAAGGCAGAGGAGATTCCAAGACGCTGTTTCCTAGTACCCGCGGCGGACCCTTGAGTGCCGATGGTGTTCAGCATTTGCTCGCACGCCACGTGGCGCAGGCGCGGAAACACTGCGCCTCGCTGCGCAAGAAACGAGTTTCGCCACACGTGCTTCGACACGCCGCCGCCATGGAACTCCTCCAGGCCGGCGTGGACCGAGCCGTAATCGCCCTTTGGCTCGGCCATGAGTCCGTAGAAACCACCCAGATCTACCTCGACGCCGACCTTGCGTTGAAAGAAGAGGCCTTGGCCAAAACCAATCCAGTCAAAGGCGCTCCCAAACGCTTTCACCCGGACGACGAGCTGCTGGCCTTCCTCAAACAACTTTAGTCCCAAGCGTCCGGACTATGCCGCGTGACGAATAAATAGTGTCCAACCAAACCTCATATTCTGAAGGCATCGAACCACTTCGTTCTGATCCTCGCGGCATAGTCCGGGACGCGGCATAGTG
>DATDGY010000260.1:0-2715 GCA_036521855.1 Candidatus Angelobacter sp. | reverse complement strand
TGGCTGACGGTTTCATCGCCGGCGAGCAGGTCACGCCTGGCGCTCCCTGGCAGATTCGAATCACCGGTGAACTGCGGTCGCGCATCGTGCAGCAGGCGCCCCCGGGGTACCTGCCCATGATTGCCGTAACCGCAAAGCTAGGCGTTTCCCGGCAAACCGTGATGCAGCGTGTAAAGCGCGGCGAGTTGAAGGCGGTTCTGGTGCGCCAGGGGCGATCTAAAGGCTTGCGAATCAAAGTAGTCGATGAGCAACCACAACTTTTTCAATAACCAGGGGGCATTATGGAACACGATCCAAAAAGCCCCTGATATCGCAATCCAAAATCCAGTTCACCTTCTTCCGCGTGATCGCGACGTACAGCGCATCCAATGCTTGGTGCTGGCTGCGCCCTGGCCGGAAACCATACGAGAAGCCCCGAAAATCTTCCTCGTAAATCTGATTGAGGATGGTGACCACGGCCTGTTGAACAATCTTGTCCTCCAGTGCCGCGACCCCGAGCGGCCGCTGCCGGCCATCCGGTTTCGGAATGTACACCCTTCTCGATGGTTGCGCTCGATAAGCGCCGCGGTGGACCCGGCTGTGCAAATCGGCGAGCCGATCTTCCAACCCGATCTCGTACTCGTCCCATGTGATGCCGTCCACTCCCGGAGCGGCCTTACGCTTCAAAGCGTAAAAGCCATCCCGGAGCAGCGCGACCGTCAGATGGTGAAGCAAGGCGGTGAACTTCATCTCCTTCCTTTCCCTTGCTGCCTTACGCACACCCGCCAACCCTTGGGACACGCGAGCCTCGCTCTGTGTCGAGAGCGTGCTGGATTGATGGGTGTTCTCCTTGATCAGCGGCCTTCCCTCCTCACTCTCCGCCGGCGGTCTCCCGCTTTTGTTCGCATGATTCATCGGTACTGTACCGCTGTCCGACTCCTCGAGGACGTGCACGCGGGCCGTACGGCTACTGCCTTCACCCGCCGGCCTGTCGCAGAAAGTCGCTTCAGGCATCTCCGAGGTCTCCCGGTTCTCGTGCATGGAGTTTCCAGACGTGCATGGGGTCTACGACTACGCAGGGCCGTCCGACAACTCGCGTTAGCGCTGCCGGGCGTGTGGCCTTCCGCAGTGGGTACGGCGTCGGCGCCCTGATTACAAATTTTCGAAGCTCGATACCCAGCCCATCTTTTCCCCTGTTTACGCTTCACTGGAGACCTCACGGAATCCAATGCAAAACTCGGGGCCGAGCGGATCGCTACTCCTTTCTCGTAAGGCTCTTTCATCCTCAGCTCCATGCCGGTTTATCCCGGCGCACACCCACATTTTTTCCCGCCACGGTTTGAGATCGTGGCTCAGCAGGAGAATTCGAACGGTTTCCCGTCCTACGCGTGGAACCAATTTGCGTTTGACGGCTTCTTCCGCCACCAGACGCACGGTCCAACGGGCGCGACCTTCCGGCGGGCTGCTGCATACCATTGCAATCAAACGTTGTTTCTGGCTATCGTCGAGCACTTCGGCTGCCCCAGGCCTCTGTCTTTCGTACAGCGCCCGTTCCAACCCGCCGTGCTGGTAACGACGGCCAATATTGCGGATGGCCTGGGAAGTGAGCGGGACTACGTCGGCAATTTGCGGTGCGCTGGCGCCCTTCGCCAATTGCAACAAAGCCAAGGCACGTAGGACAACCCGAACCTGCTGGACGCCGCCGCTCAACAGCTTTGCCAGTTCTTTTTGATCCTTCGGCGCGATGTCGATGCTCAGAGGTGGACGACCCATACCTCGAGTATGCGCCAAAACAATTCTACATAAAAATGGTTTTCACCAATTTTTCAAACGGTCGAAGACCTAGTTTCGTCATCATCGCCTGAATCTCCTCAGATGCTGGTTCAGCATGTACATAGAGCAAAGAAACTCGCGAGATAGCAAGGCTGGTGTGGCGTCACACAAAGGGCTCCGCACAGCCTGCCGGGCTGAAAATCACCCAGCGCTTATCTCAACGGTGAGGCAACACACACCGCCTATAGAATACACTGGAAGCCGTTCACATCTGCAGGAATTTCATAGGGTTAGTTCCTGAGTTCCAGTATGCTGCCGCACATATCGCCTCCCAAGAAATGCGACAATAGCTCTGAAGCTGCCGGATGAGCAGTCGCCTTCGTAAGAAGGAGGAAAGTCCGGTCTCCACAGGGCAACGTGCCGGCTAACGGCCGGGCGGGCCGCATGGCTCGACGGAAAGTGCCACAGAAAATATACCGCCTCGTGCCGCAAGGTAGGGGGTAAGGGTGAAATGGTGCGGTAAGAGCGCACCGCGGCGGGAGTAATTCCGCCGGCAGGGAAAACCCCACGCGGAGCAAGACCAAATAGGGGAGGAGGAGCGGCCCGCTCCGTTACAACTTCCGGGTAGGTTGCTGGAGCCGGGGAGAGATCTCCGGCCAAGAGGAATGACTGCCGCCTCAGGTTTTTACCTGAGAACACAGAAACCGGCTTATAGTCCGGCGGGCCTTTAGAAACAAGGAGTCGGGAATGAAAACCGCGTTTGTCGGTCTGCTGTTGTTCAGCTCGATGGGTCTGGCTCAGAAGCCGCTGGCGCGCCTCGAGGAGAATATCGATCGGATCACGCGCTCCGTAAACGCGAAGTGGGCCATTTACGTGAAATGCCTCGAAACCGGCGAGGAAATCGCCCTAAACGCCGACGATCAGATGGACACCATGAGCGTCATCAAGATTCCACTGATGGTC
>DATDGY010000259.1:0-65901 GCA_036521855.1 Candidatus Angelobacter sp. | reverse complement strand
GCGACCTGAGGATCGATCCTTCCCGTCAGCTTGTCCCACAGGGGCTTGGGATAGCCATCCACGCCCACAGGTCCGTAAACGGCCTCCCACGCCTCGAATTGTTGCCCGGAGCGGCCGTGGCTGCCCAGCACTTCTTCCATCTGGCTCATCTGGCGCATGGTCATGTCGACCTGGCCTTCCGAGGTGCGCTCCATGGGCCGTTCAGGGACAGGCGGATCGTAGCCCGGCGCAAGGAACGCGTTGTTATCGTTGTAGATATCAACCATCTGGTAACGGGTGAAGTCCACCGGGTCGGGAAAGAAAGTCCAGGTGCCGCCGAAGAAATCCGGATGAAGCACTTGCAGGGCCAGCGACTCCCATCCTCCCGTGGATCCGCCGGAGAGAACGCGGGCATACGGCTGGCGGATGATGCGGAAATTTCCCTCGAGGTAGGGGATCAGCTCGGTCATGATGGCGTCACCGTAAGGGCCGTTGTTGACCGAGTTGACCGCGTAGGAGTCGTCAAAATAAACCGTAGGATGCTGGAAGGTGATGACGATCATGCGCGGAAAGCCCGCCCCAGTCCAGCGCCTATAGAATTCCGTTCCGGACATGCGGCCTTCGCGCGGCGTCGCGTTCGCCGGCGCAGGTTCGGTGCTGAAACCCAGCGGCGGGCGCAGGTTGAAGTGGTCCTGCTCATACAAGACAGGATAGTGGGCGTTGGGATGCGCGTTATAACCTTCGGGCAGAAGCACCGTGGCGCCGAGGTTGATGGGCTGGCCCCAGAACTGGCTCAACAGCTTGCTTTGAATCTTGATGTGTTTCACGTACTGCGTGTCAGCGGGCATCGGCACGGGCGGAATGGTCTTGTCCAGGGTGAGTTGAATCTCGTAGCCGCTCAGCGGATCAAGATGAAAGCGGCCAACGGCGCTGTACAGGTTGCCCGGCGAGCGATTGAATTGCTGGCCCTCCCACTGGTCCAGGTGCGCCCAGATGGTGTGCCCGTCAGCGCGCTGGAACCGCGTGTAAACGTTCAAGAGAGCCTGCACGTAGTAGTCGCCGGCGGGCAGCTCGCGGATGGACCTCAGCGGATAACCCAGAGTGAGCGCGTCGACGAAGACAGCCTGACCCGGCTCCAGGCCCTGGACGTCGTACCCCAGGAATTCCACGCGCGAACGCCACGATCCCACCTGCAGGCGCGGTTCAGGGTTGTCCGTCCTACTGATGGCGATGAAAACTCTTCCCGTAACCGGTTGCTGCGATCCGGCGGGCAGCGTGATCTTGAAACGAGCGTCGGCCGCGCCGGCCTGCAGCGAGCCGGCCAAAGTGAAGAAAATGATTGCGCACAAAAAACAAGCCCAACGTTGGCAACGATGCATAATTGTCTCCGAAGGTGACCAGAGTAGCAACCTGCGCGGGTTTTTCCAAGTCGAGGCAGCCTAGCGGGCGTCTGAGCCAGCTGCCGAGATCCTGACCCTGGGCTTGCCGAAAGCGAAGGAACTTGTGCTTGATGCAAGCCTCCTACTTCTTCAACAGGAACGAAAATCCCTCGAACTTGTACTCCCATTTGCCGTCATGCGGAACCGGCTTGAGTTTTCCTGAGCGCACCTGCTCCATGGCGACCAGCACCCGGCTGAGGTCCGCGGGGTCGGCCACGGGAACGTTATGTGCGGGCAACAGCAGTTGCAAGTGGGGAAGCGCGGCGAGCTTCTTCACCGACGCCACGTAAGCATCCAGGTCGGTCTCCGGGCGATAGAGAAAAATGGGGCCGGGATAGTAGGTATCTCCGGTGAACAACAGGCCGTCGCCCGCGTCGAGGAGGGCAATCGAGTCCGGAGTGTGCCCAGGCGTAGACATGATCGTGATGATTCTGCCGCCCAGGTCAATCGTGTCGCCATCGCGCACCCAGTGGGCGATGGGAAAAGGCTTGGTCGAGTACGATTTGGGATCGAAGCCCGGCGGTAATGCTCCACAAATCTGGTCGTGAGCCAGTTCAGCTTGGGCGTCAGCAGTCGAGCCTTTCGCGTTGGCGCGGGTGAAGGCGGTGTCCATGGCGTAGACGTCAGTGAAGCGCCAGTTGTCGCCCACGTGATCGTTGTGGGTGTGCGAATTCAGCACGCTAACCGGCAAAGAGGTCAACTCGGCCGCAGTCTTCTGGATATTGCTGATCCCCATGCCGGTGTCGAAGAGCAGCGCGCGGCGGGTTCCAACGATGAGATAGGAGATCACCTCTTCGCCCTGATGCGGCTCGTAGATGGCGAACACACCAGGGCGGATTCTATAGACTTCAAACCAGGGGTCGGAAACAGGGACGCGCTCCAGCTTGGAGTATTGCGGTCGCGGCAGGTCACGGCACCATTCAGGTTTCTGATCAGGCGAGCAGAGTAGCAGCCCAAGCGCGACCAGAAGGCCGACAGTTGTTGTCATGCGCCCCAATTCCGTCGATGGTTCGACTCGAGCATTCTAAGCTTGGGGCTTGAAGCGCGCCAACTGCGACAGGAGTAGTCTTCGGCCCGCACGCCGGCGGCAGATTACGGACTCAACATTTCTCCGGCCTCAGGCCTTCGCGCGCTTCATTTCGGCGGTGGGTTAGGCTGCTGATCTTTCTTGGGAGCCGGTTGCTCATCGACCTGAAGCATCTGGTCGAGCTTCTTCTTCTGATCGTCGCTCAGCAACGCGCGGACTTTGGCAATGGTGCCTTCACGAAGCGTCTGCAGCTTCAAGATCTTGTCTTCCCGCGAGAGGGAGCTGTCGTTCACGATGGTCATGGCTTGCGTACGCTGGTCCTGAAGAATGTCTTTGGTCTTGGCCTCTTGCCCCGGATTGAGGCTCAATTCCTGGCTCAGGGCCTTCACCTGATCGTCAATGGTGGGAGGTTGAACGGGGTGCGCGGTGCCTGGCGGCTGCTCCTGTGAGCTCGGTGGCGGAGCCGTCTGTGGTTGTCCCGACGGCGGCGGAGCAGTTTGCGGCTGGCCTGATGGCGGCGGAGGACTCGTGGGGTTCTGAACAGCAACCGCTGCCAAGGCCAACAGTAACATAGAGCAACAAACAATCGTCCGGATACTCTTCATGGATACACTCCTTCGGTGTAGAAGCAGCTTTTGTGTGATGCGCGGAGACAACGCCGGGAGGTAAACCGTTTGTCGGAATCTGCGGGAGCGGCTGCTCCTTCGGGAGCCAGCGGAAGCCGTCTAGCTCGCCGCCACGACGGCAGGGCATCCCCGGACAGCACGCGCCGGGAATGCCCCTGCGGGCGCAAGGACTTATTTGGGATTGTTATCTCCGCCGGATGGCGGTTGGCGCATGCGGTCCCGCATCTGCTGCTGCATCTCATCGAACTGCTTCTTCTGGTCATCGGTGAGAACATCGCGGATCTTCGAGTTGGTGCTTTCCCGCAAGCTGCGCATCTTGGCCCGCCGGTCGTCCTGGGAAAGAGAATCATCTTTCATCAGCGCTTGCATCTGCGTGCGTTGGTCTTCCAGGATGGGCTTGATCTTGGTTTGCTGGTCAGCGGTAAGGTTCAACCGGTCGGAGAGCATCTTGACCTGGTCGTCCACACTGGGCATGCCGTGCCGCTGGCCCTGTTGTGGCTGATTGCCTCCGGGAGGCGGCGGTGGGTTTTGCTGGGCGAATGCAGCTGTCCCCAGCAGGGATATGGCAAGTAAAACAACCGTCCTCATGAGTTTCATGGAGTCTTGCTCCTTCCTTTTTCCGTTGGTGTCTTCACGAGTGGCACTCTCATCGAAGCGTAGTTCCCGTAGGCCGGGAATGCGGACGAAATCAATACTTAATCATGAGAACACAGAGACAGCCTTCGACGCCGCGAGATGAAGATGCCCGGGTGTAAATTCTTTGTAAGCGGCAGCACACGCCGCGGTTGCGATCTTACGGGTCAAACGGAAGGTTCGCTACTTGCGATAAGTCCCAGGTGAGTTGCTACTCGCCCAGTCCCAGCTTACGCATGACCTGCAGAGTTGACTGCAGACGCCGATGGTCAGCATCGCTCAACGCGATAAAGCGGAACGGATAGGTATGAGGACCGGTCTTCTTCTGCGGGCGCATAAACTCCACCAACCCGCTGACGGGGCCGGACGAGGTGTCTAGCCGGGCCTCAGCAATGGTTACGTTCCCCAGAGATCCCGTGAACTGCGCCAGGCCCCCGGTCAGGGAAATCTTTTGCAGGATGGCCGAAACCACATGGCCCCCGATATTGAAACGGATGGATTCTTCATTCGGAACACGAACCCGGGGAGAGCGAGTCTTGGTTTGCGCTTGCGGGAAATGGGGCATAGGCGCTAATCATGCAATGGCCCGCACCCGCCGCTGAAGATTACCGAAGGCGATGGCCTTGATTTGCTGTCACTGCGTTCCAACCCGCTCTTGGGTCATGTCCCTTGACAAAAATCTGAATCCACACGTTGGTGGCGACATAACGATCATTCAGTGACAGCTAGTTTCTGGGACTTGGTTCGGTCACGGGTTTCGGACGTTTCGGCGCGGGAACACTGTTTTGAGGTTTCGGCGAGGACTGGGCGCCTGATGGTGCCTTGGCTGCCTTTTCCCGAGCCTCTCGCAGCTCTTTCAGGAGAGTCAGCAAGCCTCCAGTGGAAACCGAAGCTGAGAAATCGGAATTCGCAGAGGAATACTGGAAATTAACAAAGTGCCATCGTCCGTCACTGTTCGCTAACTCGACAGCGACGTAGCTTTCCTTGCTCTTCGCGCCGGCCAGCCCGGCATGAACCTCTGCCCAACAAGAGTCGTCACCTTTGAGTCTGATTCGGCCCACGACATAATGCTCGATGGGATCTTGGCTATTCAGAAACGGATCGAAATCCAGCCCCACAATTTCCCCAGGTGCTTTGGCCTGTGCCTCTTCATCTTCCTTAAGTGCGCGGTAAATTTCAGGGCTAAACGCCAAGGGCCGGTATCGTAGCGCACGCGGTAATCCGGGCCGCTGGGCATACCAGTCGTAAAATGACTGCACGAAGGTGTGGCAGGATTTCTGGATATCCTGAGCATCTTGGGCCTGGCGGAGGAGGGTAGCGCCTGTATCCTGCGTCTGGCCACTTAGCCACGCAGTTAGCACAAGCCCAAAGAACACAAACGAGCCGGCAATTGTGGCCAAGCTTCGACGTTTGCGTAAGGAAAACCTGTTTGTAATCACGATGCACCCCCTCAGTTCGAGCAACTGTATTTGTATTCCGCGTGGATAAGCCGAGGAAGGGGTGGGAGCGGTCTAGCGTAAGCCGACCGCCCCCCGTTCAAAAAATCTAGGAAGTCGGAAGGTACGGAACAAAAGGCGTCGTCTTTTTAAGCGGCAGCGCACGGGCCGCTAGCGTCAGGATGCAAAGCAGGAAGAATCTCACGCCACTTCGGTTTGTAGGAACCAGCACGGTTGGTGCTCCTTGTCCCGATCTTCAGGGGCCTTACTGTAGCACCCAGGCCGGGACGCGCGAGATTACGCTCGTACATGCGCGTCCGGGTGCCTGCGCGCGCACACCGGGCAGCCCGGTAACTTGCGCTATGGCCTTGAGTTTGACGGACAACCCTGTTTGTTAACCTGCTGCCATGCGCAAGCACAAAGACGCCTACGGCGCTGAGCTACTGGCAGCCCGCAAAAGCCACGGGGTTGGCGTCCTTGAAATCATTGAACGCGACGACGGATTCATCAGCGCCTCCCCTTTACCGGTGCGATATTTTTCGGAGTATTCAGCGTGGTCACGGCGTGAGAAACAGGCTGTCCGGCTGGTCCAAGGCCGGGTGCTTGACGTCGGCGCCGGGGCGGGCAGGTTCGCTCTCCATCTCCAGAAACTCGGCCATGAGGTCACGGCGATCGACAATTCTCCGGGAGCAATCAAGGTCTGCAAATTGCGCGGCGTGAAGAAGGCGCAGCTCAGGCCGATTGTGGAGATTCGTCGCTTTGAACCCGCCTCTTTCGATACCGTGATCATGATGGGCAATAACTTCGGCCTGTTTGGCGGTTACCGGAGAGCAAAACGCCTGCTGAAAGACTTTGATCGCATTACTTCACGCGGCGGGCAAATCATTGCCGAAACCACTGACCCGTATCGGACGAGAGATTCTTTGCATCTTGGCTATCATCGCTTCAACCGCGAGCGCGGGCGGATGTCTGGGCAACTGAAACTGCGCGTGCGCCATGAAAAGACGATCGGGGAATGGTTTGACTACCTGCTGGTCTCGCGGAAAGAACTGAAAGAGATCGTGGCCGGTAGCGGATGGCGAATCGCAAAGATCGTCTCCGGCAAAGGCTCTGGATACATGGTGGTGCTGAAGAAGAGCGTGCTCGCGCCAGCGGCCGGCGGGACGCGAATCTAGTAAAACGCAGTCAGTCCGAGATAGACGACGTGGGAAAAGGGAACAAAAATGGCACGCCCGCGGGGCAGCCGCGCATTGGACGGTGCCGCTGTGCTTCGCATCGAAGTCCCAAAACGGCTCATATGTAAGTCGTTGTAAGGAAAGCTCCTATTACGTCGGTAATCTTGTGGTCATGTCCCATTTGACCTTAAATTGCGCCTAATATGCCCCGACAAGCGCGACGTCTTTGTGCCCTTATTGCTCTGCTGCTCTGCTTGGGAGCCTCCGCGCAGGCCAAGCATATGGCCGTCATCGTGGACAAGGCCAACACGCAGGGAGGGATCACCCTGGCGGACCTGGTTAAGCTGTTCAAGTTTGACAACCACAAATGGCCCGACGGCCGCAATGTTGTCCTGGTAATGCTGGAACCTTCCACGTCGGACGTAGCGAACGCTTTCGAAAAGATCTACCACATGCAGCCGGACGAGGTGAAGGCACTGATGTCGGCCCATCGCTCTTCCGTGGTGTTCGTCAATTCAGAAGATCAACTTCTGAAATCAGTGGAATCGATTCCCGGCGCTGTGGCCCTGGTGGACGTTTACTCCATCACCAGCCGCGTGAACGTCCTGAAGGTCGACGGCAAGCTGCCCCTGGAGCAAGGGTATTTCCTGAGATAGGCCGACCGGCGCCGGAACTTGATCTGGCGCTAAATCCGGGCCGCCCCTGGCGCCTGCGTAGGAGAAGTAAAGCCAAATGAAGCATCGAATTCTTTCCCTTGCGTTCACAGTTCTCGTTGCCCTGCCGCTCTTCGCGCATGACGATCCCACGGGGATGCACATCACGACCAAGTCGCCCAAGGCGCACCTGCTGTTTGAGCAGGGCATGGCCAAGATCGAAATGCTGCATGTCCAGGCCGGCTTGGAGAGCCTGCGCAAGGCAGTGCAGGCCGACCCCCATTTCGCCCTGGGACACATCATGCTTAACTTTTTCTCCGACGATCCTGCCGAGCAGGTGGCGGAACGCGACCAAGCCCTGGCCTCGCGGCAGTATGCCGGACCGGAAGAGCAGATGGTCATCGACTGGCTGGTCAACGCCAGCCAGGCCCACTGGATTCCCGCCATCCAAGCCATGAATGGAGCGCTGGATCGTTACCCGCGCGATAAGCACCTGGCCTGGCTCGCCGGCTGGTGGCTGGCGGTGGCGCAGAACCAGTCGCCGCGCGCCGTCCCACTGTTTGAGCGCGTGATCAAGATCGATCCCGGCTTTGCCGACGCCTGGAACGAGGCCGCCTATTGTTACGCCAAGGCCGGCAATATCGACAAGGCCTTCGCTGACATCAAGCACTACGCTGAACTGATACCCAACGAGGCCAACCCGCAGGATTCCTATGCCGAGATCTCCCGCATGGCCGGCCGGTTTGACGACGCTCTGGAACACTATCGCATGTCCTTGAAAATCGATCCTTCGTTCCATGAATCGCAACTGGGGCTGGGCGATACTTACGCGCTGATGGGAGATGAGCCCCGGGCCCGGGTCGAGTATGCCAAGGCCGTTGCCGTGGGTACGCCGACGCAAAAGGTGACCTGGGGACTCCAATCTGCGGCCAGCTATGTGCGCGAAGGCGATTTCGCCGGCGCTGACGCGGCCTACCGCCAACTGGCCCTGGACGCGCATGCCCGCGACCTTGCCAACCTGGAGGCTGAGGCCTATCGCAGCATGGCCCTGTACCAGAAAGACCCGTCCGCGGCCGCCGATCTGCTGGCCAAAGCCGAAGCGGTGTTGCATGAGCCGCATAACGTGCCCCAAGTTTTGTTGAACGAGGAATTGGCCTCGGTGTGGCGCAGCGGCGTCGACCGCGCCGTCCGCGATGGCGACTGGAACCAGGCCCAGGCCTTGCTCCAGCGGCTAAGCGATATGGCCGCCTCCAATAATGACGAGTTGATCGGCTTTGCTTATGCCGGAGCGTCCGGAGCCATCTTCCTGGCTTCCGGCAAGTTCCATGAGGCCATCTCCGATTTTGAGGGCGATCCCACGAATCCCGTCTCCATGCGCGGACTCTTCGTGGCCTATGAAAAATCCGGGCAGAAGGACAACGCTGCCCGCCTGGCTGCTTCCCTGGCGTCGTTCAATATTCCGGTCATCGAGCAGGCGCTGGTGGTGCCGGAATTTCGCAAACAGCGCGCCGACGCTGCGGGCGCACACGCCAGCACGCCGTTCTGACTGTTGCCTGCCTGAGCACCCACGCGCGTAGCGGGGTGAGTGAGGAATGAACGCCGGTGAACCCGATCATTCCCCTGCCACACGGATGATCTTCAAGGGAACGCTGTAACCGCCCTTCTCAGCCACAATCACAGTCTCACCTTTGTCGCCGAACTGTTTCACGAGTTCGGGATGAGCCATCAGCTCATCCAAGTCCACGTCGTCGAAGGCCAGGAGCTTGTAGCTGCCGGGCGGCACACCACGCAAGGTGAATGCGCCTTTGCTGTTGGCGCCGGTCTTGCGAAAGAGGTCGATGAAGCCGCGTTTTGCTTCCTCGGGAACAAGCACCACGGCCCCGCTGACCGGCTGGTCCTGCTCGTCGAAAACCAGACCGTCGATGTGGGCTCCGTTGGGGCTGAGTTCCAGTTCCATGGCGCCATGACGGTCTGAAACCACCACGTTATTCCTCTCCACTTCGTGACCGGAGACGCGCACCGCTTTCAGGTAGTAGTCCTGAGGAAGACCGCGGGCGGACACCAGGTAGTGATCGCCGGGATGCATTTTGGCCAGGAACTGTAGGCCTGGCGGCGCAGCTGAAGCGTTGGAACGCGCAGCCGTTTCTTTGTCCTGGAATTCTACGGCGAAGCGGATTAGGGGATTGCCTGTGGGCGGCGGGTCATCCAGGCGCACGCTGCCGGCGACTTCCGAATCGGGGAGGGCCACCAGCAGCACATTGTCCGTGCCGTGGGGGCCGACAATGACCGTTTGCTGAGCGGTGTAGTTGCTGTCATCCACGCCGAAAGAGGCGCGCAGTGTATAAAGGCCGGGCGCCAACCCGCGCACTTCAAAAGTTCCGTCTTTAGGCGAGATCCTCACGTCGCGAGCGTACCCTTCCAGGTACTCACTCCACGAAGCGCTCACGCTGGGATTCAGAGCCGGAGCGCCGGTGAGCCCATTGGTGACCTTGCCCTTGATGGAGACGCTGGGCATGGTGGTGAATATAAAGCTGGCGTGGAGCGCATCTCCGGGAGCGACGGGCAGGGCCTGGGCTTCAAGAAAATTGCTGGTACCGGGAAAGAAGAGCGGGGTGAAAGCGATGTCGCGCTCCGGGGGCGCTTCACCAGTGCCGGCCGCTTCAAGCAACCCTACGATCCCGGTCGTGGCGATGACCTGCAGACCTTTCGCTTGCAACTCCGGCGTGATCTCAGCCAGGATGTAGTAATTCCCTGGACGCACATCGTAAATGCGATAGATGCCCTGATCGTCGGTCAGGCCGAGACCTTCCGTATCCAGGACCATGCGTCCCTGGCGGTAATTGCGCGCCAGCAGCTTTACCTGGACGTGCTGCATGGCATCGGAGTTCTCGTCCACGACTTGGCCGGTCACGACCGCGGTAGGCATAAGGCGGACCACAAGGTCCGCGCGGTGGTCGCCGGCAGCCACTTCAATCCGGGTCTGAAAAGCCGCATGGCGAACATCGGAGAAGAAACTTTGGCGGTCCGCCGAGAGCCGGTAAACCCCCGGATCAAGGTCCTTGAAAACAAAATGTCCGACGCCGTCGCAACGAACCGACTTGGCCCACGCCGGCTTGCGCACATTGCGCAACACCACGTTGGCACGCGGGACGCCCCGGCCGTTTTGGGCGTTGATCACCGAGCCTTCAATCACGGCTCGGTCCGGAGACGCTTCTACCGTCTGCTGCCCGGGAACGAACGCGGACATCACAAGCAAAAATGCCGGGGCCAACGCGGCTCTGCGCATAACCAGTCGCCAGTAAACCATCAAGGTGAATATCCTAAAACAGTGAAGTTAAAACGTCGGTTAATTTTGCCTATACGTCTCTTCTTTCTTTGTTCGTGTCGCTCCAGGATCAGCTGGTTCAGCCGCTCCATCAGCCCCGAACCATCCATTGTTTGGAACGCCGTAATGGCCATTTGTTGCGCGTTCTTTGATCTTGTTTTTTTGGTGATCAAGGCCGAGATCGGCGCTGCAATACTCGTCGTTAAAACGCGAACCGGGGTACCGCAACAGGCGAAGGATCATTGATTGCCGGAAAGGCTGGGGGTGAGCCTTGATTTACAAGTTGATTCCGTAAGTGTTTCTGACACGCTGCGATTTGCGGAAATAGGCGAACCAGAGGATGGTGTAGCCCAGCAGTTGCAATGCTGGCGTGAAGCGGGAGGCGAGCAAGGCCGGTGTCCAGCCGATCCGTAGGCCGGCTTGAACAAAACTTAGAGCAACCAGAACTACGGTAACTATCAAAATGCCGAAGTAGATTCGGAGCAAATTCATGGCCTCGGACCGCCGCATCCAGAGAGAGATGCCCACCACTACTCCGTACACCACCCGGACAACATCGATCAGGTAGCCCCCGTTGAACCTTGTTCTCGACAATCCCGCCAGCACCTGCCCGCTGACCAACAGGGGGCTGATGACAGTGAGCACGATGCAGAAAAACAGAAGCCATCCTCCCACCCCTTGTGGACCGTCAATCACCGCCGGCGTCACCTGAATTCCAGCCTGGGCAGGGCCAACCGTCTGGAATGCGGGTGCGGGTTGCAACGCAATCGTAGCGGGACGTCCACATAACGGGCAGGTTTCCGAGGCCTCCGGGATCTGCTGTCCGCATCTCGCGCAGAACATCTTAAAATCCCACCTGGTCGCCGCTCTGGCACGCCTTGCTTGTTTCGCGGACGAAGTCGGTGAGTTTTCCCTGGTTCTGCTTCTCCAACAGTTCTTCGAGCGCCCGGGACACCAGAGGATCGGCTTTCAGGATGCCCTTGTACGCCTTCAGCGCGCTCTCCACTCCCGCGGTGTATTGGGCGACGTTGTCGCCCTTTTTGTCGGGATGTTCGATGAGGAATACGACGTTGCCGAAGACAACCTGGCCCATGACCTCGACCATGTACCTGTACCTGGAATTAAGAAAGTCCTCCCCCAATACCTGGGGACACACGGTCACGTTGATATCGGGAATATCGCCGATCCAGTCGAGCGCCCACTTCTTCTCGGCGTACAAGCTCTTGTCCAGCGGAGTCTGTTCCAGTTTGCGGGTGATAGCCACAAAACGCTGGCGTTCTTCAGGCGTAGACGGTCCGCGCTTGGGCTCGTCCTGGGCGACGAGGAGAGAACTCAGAACCAGAACGGCGAGACAGACCCACACGGCTTTGCGCATTTTGCCTCCGTAGAGACGCGGCATCGCCGCGTCTAAAATTGTACAGCGGGACAGGTTGTTTGTGGCCTAAGGGGTGAGACGCGGCAGTCCCGCGTCTCTACGGTCGTACATTATGGGCTACTTCGGAAGAGAGTTACAGGATCTTCTTCCCAAACGCCGAAAGCGTGAGTTCGACGGCCAGATCGGCGGTGCGGTTGTGTTCGTCGATTACGGGGTTGACTTCCACGATCTCAAAGCTGGTCATGCGTCCGTGGTCGGCGATGATCTCCATGGCCAAGTGGCCTTCGCGGTAACTGGCGCCGCCGCGCACGGGGGTACCCACGCCAGGAGCGTCTTCGGGATCGATCCAGTCCATGTCCAGCGAGACGTGATAACCGGCGGTACCGCGCCCGGCCACGCGCAACGCTTCTTCAATCACCGTGCGCATGCCGCGCTCGTCGATGTCGCGCATGGTGTAGACCTCAATGCCGGTCTTCTTGATGTTCTCTTTTTCGCGGGCGTCAATGTCGCGCACTCCCACCAGCACGCAGTTTTCCGGCTGCACTTTGGGTGAGAAGTTATAAATGTTGGCCAGCTCCGCCGGACCGAGACCCAGAATGGCGGCCAGAGGCATGCCGTGAACGTTTCCGCTGGGCGAGGTTTCCGGAGTGTTGATGTCGGCATGGGCGTCAATCCATATCAAACCGACTTTCTTTTCCTGGCGGCGATAGAACTCAGCCACGCCGGCCATGGTTCCCGCGGCCACGGAGTGGTCGCCGCCCAGCACCAGCGGAAATTTTCCCGCTTCCAGAGTCTTCAACACCATCTCGGCGTGCTTGGTGCAAGTGGCGACGATTTCCTTCAGATACTTCGCGTGGGGATCGCCCTCTTTCTTCTGTTCGGGAATGGCGACGGCCACATTGCCGCCGTCTTCCACGACGTGGCCTAAGGCTTCGAGGCGAGCTTCCAGGCCGGCCACCCGCACGGCTGAGGGGCCCATGTCCACGCCGCGCCGCGCCTGTCCCAGATCCAACGGAACGCCGAGAATTCGGATCTTTTTGGGCGTAATGTTGTCCGCAACTGCCGGAGGTTTGGCGGCATTCTCAGTCTTTACGGCTGGCACGGCGGTTGTGGTTTCCGGCGTCATAGTCTTCCTGGTCTTTCTTCTAGATTCCTAGGGATAGATGCGGGTCAAAGTCCGGGCGAAGGGAATGGTCTCGCGGACGTGTTCCAGGCCGCAGATCCAGGCGACAGCGCGCTCAATGCCCATACCGAAACCGGCGTGAGGCACGCCGCCGTACTTGCGCAGATCCAGATACCACTTGAAGGCCTCTTCCGGCAGCGCATGCTCGCGGATGCGCTTCAGCAACAGATTGTAATCGCCGATACGCTGTGATCCGCCGATGATCTCACCGTATCCCTCCGGCGCCAACACGTCCACGCACAGCGCCAGGTCCGGGCGCTGAGGATCAGGCTCCATGTAGAAGGCCTTCACCTGCGCGGGATAACGATGCACCATCACCGGCTTGTCAAATTGCGAGGATAGGTAGGTTTCATCGGGCGAGCCGAAGTCTCCGCCCCATTCGAATTTGGCTTCCACTTGGCCCTTGGCGTGGCCCTCTTGCAGCATCTTGACCGCGTCATCGTAAGCGAGGCGCGGAAACGGCGGCTTGATGTTTTCGAGTTTGCTCAGGTCGCGTCCGATAGTTTCCAGATCGGCGCGGCGATGGGCCAGCGCGCTCTGCACCAGGTGGCTTGTGAGGTTCTCCGCCAGTTCCATGATGTCGTCGAGCTCAGCGTAAGCTACTTCCGGCTCGACCATCCAGAACTCGGTGAGATGGCGGCGCGTTTTCGATTTCTCAGCGCGGAATGTAGGTCCGAAAGAATAAACCTTGCCCAGCGCCATGGCCGTGGCTTCGATGTAAAGCTGGCCCGACTGGGTGAGAAACGCCTCTTCGTCAAAATAATCCACCGGAAACAGCGTGCTGGTGCCCTCGCAGGCCGCGGGCGTGAGGATGGGCGGGTCGGTCAGCGTAAAGCCGCGCTCATCGAAGAAATTGCGCGCGGCGCGGATGATCTCGGCGCGCACTCGCAGGATCGCCCCTTGGCGCGGCGTGCGCACCCACAAATGCCGGTTCTCCATCAGAAAATCAATTCCGTGTTCCTTGCGGGCGATGGGAAAGGGATCGTCTTCCGGCACGCGCTGGACGACTTTTACGTCGCTGACGTCAAGCTCATAACCGCCGGGGGCGCGCTTGTCGGCGCGCACCTTGCCGGTGACGATGACACTGGATTCATCGGTGAGATTCTTCAGCGTGTCAAAAATCTCAGGCGACACCTGGTTCTTCGGAACCACGCCCTGGATCACGCCGCTGCCGTCGCGGAAAATGGGAAAGATCAGTTTGCCGCTCTCACGCTTGTTGTAGAGCCACCCCCGAATCGTGACTGCTTGGCCATCGTGCCGGCCAATTTCGGCGATGGTGGTGAGAGGGGATTGGGTGGTTGTTGTCATGTGTGAATTCCTGGACTGATAGATTGCCAGAATTGCCATGATTGCCAAAATCGCCGGAATTGGTGTGCTGCCGGTTTCAGGTTTTCAATTTTGGCAATTACCCGATCTTGGCAATTCTGGCAATCTCTTGTCACTCTGCCGCTACCGCTGCCGACTCCAGTTTGCTGTAAGCCTCCGTCATTTTTCCAGCGACATCCATGCCTTCTTCGCCTTCTACCTCCAGCAGCAACGCCGGAGCATGCGGCGCGGCCTGCAGCGCCTGCATGGTCTGGTTCCAGTCGATGCTGCCGTTACCGGGCCACAGGTGCGAGTCGCGATCGCGCTGATTGTCATGGACGTGCGTTGACTGAATGCGATCCTCCAGCACGCCGAAAGCCTGGTGCACCGAACTCATCAGGTGCGCGTGCCCGGTATCAAAGCAAACGCCAAGATCAGGATAATGCAGCGCACGCAGCAGTTCTTTCAGACGCTCCGGAGTAGCCAGATCGTTGGGAGTGTTCTCCACCAAGAGGGTCACGCCCAGCGGCCGGGCGAAGGCGCGCAGATGCTCGATGGAGCTGAGCGCGGCCTCGAACTTGCGTGGATCGTCAGCCTCATCGGTGCGGCCGACATGCTGTACCAGAAAGCGAAATGGAGCGTATTCAGCCACCTCGATGGCCCGCTTGATCTCGTCCATGGCGTCGATGCGGTTGCGCTTTTCCAAATCAACAATGTTCAGCGCCGGAGCTCCGGAGCGGAAGTCGTTGCTCGGGTAGATGGGCGAGTGTAGGGAATGGAACGCCGCCTGCCCGGTCTTGAACCAGCCCCCGATCTCTTTGACGTGCTCCTTGTCGTGATAATTGAAGTGGCCGCGCGCGGCAAAGATCTCGACTGCCTGGGCGCCGCCGCGGACGAATGCGTCCAGCAGGCCGGGATGCAGCCGCTTCTTGATGTGGACGTAGCTGGAGATCGCGCGCAACATCAGTAACCCACCGCCTTGCCGCCATTGCGCCCGTCGGACGCGCCCAGAAAGTCGCCGCTCTTGGGATCCACGGCAATGCACTCGCCGTCGCTCCAATAGCCTTGCGACTTGATCTTGTGGCCGCGGGCTTCCAGCAGTTTGATGGTGTCCGGCGAGATGCCGACGTTCTCAATGTAGATCTGGTCCGGCTCCCACTGATGGTGGAAGCGGGGCGCGTTCACCGCCTGCTGGATATCCAGCCCAAAGTCCACCACGCCCATCAGGATGTTGGCCACGGTGGAGATGATGCGCGGCCCACCCGGCGAACCCAGCACCAGGAACAGCCTGCCGCCTTTCACCACGATGGTCGGAGCCATGGCGCTCAGCGGACGCTTCCCCGGCGCAATGGCGTTGGCTTCGCCCTGAATCAGGCCGTACCCGTTGGGTACGCCCGGCTTCGAGGTAAAGTCGTCCATCTCATCGTTCAGCAGGAAGCCCAGCTTGCCGGCGGTGACGCACGAACCAAAACTGTCATTCAGCGTTGTGGTCACGGCCACGGCGTTGCCATCGGGATCGACCACCGAGTAGTGGGTGGTGTTCTCATGCTCGGGGCCGATGTACGGCCGGAGCATTGCCGCCGGACGACCCAGGTCGCCAAAGCCGGAGGGCCGGCGCAACTCTTTACTGTCACTGGCGCGTGCCGTGTCCAGCGATTCGCGCCAGGCGTTGGCATACTTCTTATCGATGAGCTGGGGCACAGGGAGGGCGCTGAAGTCGGGATCGCCCAGAAATTCAGCGCGATCATAGAACGCGCGCCGGAAGGCCTCCACAGTCAGGTGGATGGCATCCGCCGAGCGGTTCCCCATCTTGCCGAGATCGTAGAATTCCAGTATGTTCAGCGTCTCCAGCATGGTGATGCCGCCGGAGCTGGGCGGAGGCGCGCTGATGATTTCGTACCCGCGATAGGTCCCGCGGATGGGCGGACGCTCCTTGACATCGTATTCAGCCAAGTCCTGGGCGGTGATCAGCCCTCCGCCGCGCTGCACCTCGGCAGCCAGCTCCTGGGCCATAGCGCCCTTGTAAAAATCGTCAGGCTTGGCGGCGATGCGCTCGAGCGTGCGTGCCAGTTCGGGCTGGCGGAAAAGCTCGCCCGGCTCATAGTATTTGCCGTCGCGTTGAAAGACGCGCTTGGAGTCGGAAAACTTGGCCAGGTCCTGATCCTGCATGGACTGTGCTTCTTCGTAGGTGAGGCGCACACCTTCTTGCGCCAGGTGGATGGCCGGCTGCATCACCGTTTTGAGTCCCAGCTTGCCCCAATGTTTTTCCGCATACACCAGTCCGGCCACCGAGCCGGGCACGCCTATTGACTTGTAGCCGATCAGGCTGGCGCCGGGGATAACGTTGCCCTGCGCGTCAAGGTACATGTCACGGGTGGCTGCCTTGGGGGCCTTTTCGCGGTAGTCGAGAAAGTGGACTTGGCCATTGGCCAGGCGCACCAGCATGAAGCCGCCGCCGCCGATGTTGCCCGCCGCCGGATGCACCACCGCCAGGGCAAAACCCGTGGCCACCGCCGCGTCTACGGCGTTGCCCCCCTGGCGCATGATCTCCACACCCACCTTGGAGGCCTCCTCGTGCACGCTGACCACCATGGCGCTCTTGGCGTGGACCGGGCGCAAGCCCTCCCCGATCGCCCATGGGATGGTCGCTGCCAAGGCAATCAATTGAAGAATCAGAGATTTGCGCAGGACTCTCATGTTGGTGCAGAGGCTCCGTTTGGACCTTACGAAAGGCAGTCAGCGCCGGTCGAGAAATGAAACGGCAAAGCCAGCTAATGAGGCTAGCGTACTGAGTGAGGACAGTCAAATCAGGAGCTATTGACCATTGGCAGGATGCAGCGTGTTCCCAAGGCATCAGCTGGAGAACCAAAAGGAAGCACAGGGTTTCCCGGCATATCAGAACGGCTCGGCAGCCGTGCCAGAAAACCCAGGTTGCAGCCAACAGAAACGATCGGACGATTCTAGAGACCAGCCTGCTTAGCCGCCAGGTCACCGATGACAGGCAGCTTGAAGGTCTCATTGCTATAGGCCTTAAACATCAGGAAAATCCAGGCGGCAAATATGCCAAGTCCAAGGACCAACCAGATGGGAAACATAAGGAGGCCAAGGTGGATCACAGTCAGGATGATCCCAAGAACAAACAACACGATGTACACCCCAATCAGAGCTACGCAGAAGAATATCGACTGGAATGCATGGAAGCGTACGGTTTTGTCGTTCTTGTAAGGCTCGATCAGCAGGAAAATCAGCCCGCCGAGCCAGCCAAAAAGATAGCAGAGTAGACCCGCCACATTGTTGGACATGCCTGTGCTTGCCGCGGGCTGCGTAGGTGTTGGCGAAGCCATGTTTTTTTGTCTCCTTCCTCGATTTTGTTTTTCTGAGGAGAATTTGTTGCGGTACAGCTTAGCCCGACTTCTCCGAAAAGGAAAGAAAACTTTATCCCTTAGTTTTCCGGGATTTCGTCACTGAGACGCACGGTCGGAAGACGCTCCTGGGGGCGGGGATCGAAGATTGCTTTCCCGCAACCCTTGATTCGCGATCCGCGAGTCCGAGAAAATCCGCGGCGGGTCTTTGCCTGTTTACGCCGTTTCCGGCGACTCGCCCAACACGACTTTCACATCCATGCGCTTCTTGCCGCGGTAGATGGTCACCGTAACCGTGTCCCCGGCATGGTGGTTTTGCATCACGTGCGAGAGTTCCAACTGGTCTTCAATGACTTGGCCGTCAATGGCCACAATCAGGTCGCCGCCCAAGGTAATCGGGAGGTTCCCCAGGTACGCCCTCTCGGTGCCTCCGCGCAGTCCGGCGCGTTCCGCTACGCTTCCCGGCACCACCTGGACAATCAGCAAGCCGGAATCAGCCGAAAGGCCCATCTGGTCGGCGAGGTCGCGCCCGATGGGGATGGTGCGCACACCCAGGGTGGGATAGCGCGCGTGACCGATGTGCACCAGGTCATCGAGAACGGACTTGGCGGTATTGATGGGGATGGCGAAGCCGATGCCGGCACTTTGCTCCACGCCGCCGGTAAAGATCATCGAGTTGATGCCGATCACCTGGCCGCGAGAATTCAGAAGCGGGCCGCCGGAATTGCCGGGGTTGATGGCCGCGTCCGTCTGGATGGCTTCATCGATAAACCCGCGCGGCCCGCGCACCGAACGAATGGAGCTGATGATCCCCCGCGTCATGGTGCCGCTCAATCCAAAAGGATTGCCGATAGCAAACACCTTCTGCCCCACCACCAGGCTCTTGGAGTCGCCGATCTCAGCCCGGGGCACGTCCTTGGCGGGAATCTGGATCACCGCCAGATCGTGTGCGGGATCCTTGCCGATGATCTGGGCTTTGTACTTCCTTTTGTCACTGGTGGTCACCTCAACCTGGCGCGCGTTCTCGATGACGTGGTAGTTGGTGAGGATGTGGCCCTCACTATCAATCACGAATCCCGAGCCGGCGCCCTGCTGGGGCACCGCGCCGTAAAAGAAATCGTAGGCCACGGCAGTCGAAGTGATGTTCACCACCGCAGGCAGGGCCTTCTTGTAGACGGAGATGTTCTCCTGCTCTTCGGCATCGAGCGGCTGCGGTCCGGCAGCTTCGGCCAGTTCCACATGGGAAGGCCGCGCCACCGACGCAGGCCCTCCGGCGCGGTTGGTGAAAAAATAGAACGCGGCGACGAAAGCAACGATCAACAAGATAGGACGCAAAGACTTCATAAGCTCACCTGTCACTCACCGGCCGCTGGGCCAGGACCTTCAGCTCTTTATAGATCCCTTCCGCCTGTTGCCGCGCCCCATCCAACGGGCCGGAATTATCGATCACATAGTCTGCCAGGCGGGATTTTTCCTCGTCGGACATCTGCGCCTTGGTCCGGCGGTCCACCTCGGCTCGGGCGGCGGACTCGGTGATCCCGGCGCGCTCGGCATAGCGGGCCACCTTCTGCTCGTGTTGGCACGTTACAACGATGATCTTGTCAAAGCGCGCTTTGCCGCCGGCTTCCAGGATCAACGTGGCCTCTACCATGATAACGGCGTCGGGTTGGCGGCGGGAGATCTCTTCTATCCACTCCTGCTGTCGGCGGCCTACGGCCGGATGCACGATCCGGTTCAGTTCTTGCACGCGCCCGCCCTCGAAGGCCAGCGACGCCAGCCGGGGCCGGCTAATCTCGCCGTCGGGCCCCAGGATCTGCGCGCCAAAGTGCTCGACCAGTTCGCGATGCACCGCCTCGCCCTTGCGATACAACTGGTGGACGATGCCGTCGGCATCGATCACGTGCGCGCCCATCTCGGAAAACATTCTGGCGACGGTGGATTTTCCGACTGCCACGCCGCCCGTCAGGCCCACGCGCAGCACCGCACTCAACTCCGCGCCTGGCGCAGCGTGCCCCGGCGCATGCGGCACGCTTTGATGGTGTTGGCCATGAGCATGGCAATCGTCAGGGGCCCCACGCCGCCGGGGACGGGCGTGATCGCGCCCGCAACCTCGGCCACGCGCGGGTCCACGTCGCCGATCAGGGTCGAGACCCGCTCCGCGAAAGTCTTTTCACGGGCCGCGTCGCCGGCGAAGTACTTCTCAAATTCTTTGCGATCGGTGATTTTGTTGATGCCCACGTCAATCACCGTGGCGCCCGGCTTCACGAAATCACGTGTGACGAACCCGGGCCGGCCCATAGCGGCTACCAGGATGTCACCCTGGCGCGCCACCGCAGGCAGATCGCGGGTCTTGGAATGACACACAGTTAGGGTGGCGTTTTCATTCAGCAGCAGCATGGCCACCGGCTTGCCCACCAGATCGCTGCGCCCGATCACCACCGCATGCTGGCCGGCAATGGGTATGGCGCTGCGCTTGAGGATCTCGATGACGCCGGCGGGTGTGCACGGCACCAACCCCGGGCGCTGTGTGGAAAGATTGCCTACGTTCACCGGATGAAGACCGTCCACGTCCTTCTCCGGCGACACCGCCAGCAGGATTCTCCTGGTGTCCACGTGCGCCGGCAGCGGAAGCTGCACCAGGATGCCGTCGATTTCGTCGCGACGATTCAACTCGTCCACCATGCCTAGCAGCTCCTCGGTGGTTACCGACGCGGGCGGCGTCAGCTTTTCGCTGTGGATCCCCAACTCGGCACTGGCCTTGACCTTGTTGCGGACATAAATCTCGGAAGCCGCATTGTTCCCGGCCAGGATCACCGCAAGCCCCGGCCTCAAGCCGCCAGCAGCCAGCTTGCGCGCCTCTTGAGCGACTTCATTTCTGATTTGTGCTGCGATCTTGTTACCGTCAAGAATTGTGGTTGTGGTGGTCGTCATGGCAGATAAGTCATTTAACCACAAAGGACACGAAGGATCACGAAGGCTCTGAGCCCCACATTCCGCTGGGACCTTGGTGTACCTTTGTGTCCTTTGTGGTTAGAATCCCAATTGATGATGTTGAAAAAGATCCTTGATATCCTCGTCTGCCCGGTTCCGGAGTGCCGCAAACCGCTGACCCTGGCGCCCGACGAGAGCGCGCTTCAGTGCACTGCCTGCGCGAGGGTCTATCCGGTGCGCGATGGCATACCGATCTTGCTGGCCGATCAGGCGCAGAAGAGCAAGTAGCAACCAGCACTCAGCAGTCAGCACTCAGCATTCAGCCCCGGATCACTCTCGATGCAAGGCAAAGTTTGATGGGATCTAGAGCTCAGTCGCTCGCGCCTTCTGAGGTCGGACGAAAATGTTGCAGGGCTGAGTGCTGACGGCTGAGTGCTGACTGCTATTGCTCACTTCAGATCCAACGTTTTCAAATATTCCGCGAACTGCTTGCCCATATCCGGACGCTTCAACGCAAATTCTACAGTAGCTTTCAGGAACCCCAGCTTGTCGCCGGCGTCATGGCGTTTGCCTTCGAAGGTGTAGCCGTAGACCTTTTCTCCTGCGCCGAGCAGGCCGCGCAGGCCATCCGTGAGCTGTAACTCACCGCCGGTTCCCAGAGGCGTGTGTTCCAGAGTCTCAAAGATCCGAGGCGTGAGAATGTAGCGGCCAATAATGGCCAGGTTGGAGGGCGCATCCTGCAGCTTGGGCTTTTCCACGAGGTTCTTTACGCCGTACAGCCGACCGTCGAACTTGCCTTCCACTCGTTGCGCGTCGAGCACGCCATACGACGAAATGGCGGGCCCGTTGACCTCCTGGGTCGCGATCACCGAGGATTGCGTATCTTCAAAAACCTCTATCATTTGTTTCAAGCATGGCTTTTCGCTGTCAATCACGTCATCGGCCAGGAGCACGGCAAAGGGCTCCGGCCCCACCAACTCCCGAGCCATCAGCACCGCGTGGCCCAGGCCCAGCGCTTCCTTCTGGCGCACGTAGGCCACGTGGATCATGTCCGAAATCTGGCGGACGATAGCCAGCAACTCTTTCTTGCCGCGCTCTTCCAGCATTTTCTCGAGTTCGTAGCTGACGTCAAAGTGGTCTTCGATGGCGGTCTTGCCGCGGCCGGTAATGATGATGATCTGGTCGCAGCCCGCGGCCAGCGCCTCTTCCACGCCGTACTGGATGATGGGCTTGTCCACCAACGGCAACATCTCTTTGGGCTGCGCCTTGGTGGCGGGAAGAAAACGTGTGCCCAGCCCGGCGGCGGGGAACACGGCTTTGCGGACTCGCATCTTCATTCTGAATTCCAGCTCTATCTCAGATGCGGAATTCTAACACCCGGCTTTCTTCTGAAACCCCGAAGTGCAGCGAGGGGTCCCTATCGTCACGTAATTGGACACGGGACAGCACTTGCATGGGTCTCCCTCGAAGTTCCGTAGCGATAGGGTTCCCTCGCCGCCACGCTGGCGCGCGAAACAAATGCATGCCAGCCCGGCTCGGTTCGGGATTACAGAAAGGAACTAAAGTACCGGGCTGTCGTCCCCCAACATCGTCTTCCGGATCAGCTTGACCGGCGGAAAGCCTTCCTTCAGGAATGTGTTGTGGAAGTCTTCGAGCGAGAACTTGTCGCCCATCTTCTTTTTGTAATCGTCGCGCAGCTTGAGGATCTCCAGCTTGCCCAGCGTGTAGTAGAGATAGGTGGGGTCGGAGGTGCCGCGTTTGGTTTCGCGCAGCCCGTTCATGTGCGGCTGGTAGCCTTCTTTCACGAAGAAATCCACGCCCTGGTCAAAAGTCATCTTGCCGGTGTGCATCTGGATACCCACGATGAAACGGGCGTTGCGCAGCAGCGCGTCCTGGAGCTGGCCCAGACGCAGCTTGAGGAAAGCCGTATCGTGGTCAAGGTCCGTGCCCGGAGTGCGGCCATAGCCTTCATCGAGCATCATCTGCTCGCTGTAGTGCGCCCAGCCCTCGGCGTTGGAGCTGCAGCCCAGCAGCTTGCGCACCTTGGACGGCGCATAGGGCACCCACAGGAATTGGATATAGTGTCCGGGATACACCTCGTGCACCGCCGTGGAGATCACGGTCCCGCGATTGAACGCTTCCATGTGCTCTTCCACTTCCTTTTGGCTCCAGGTAGCCTCGGGCAGAGTCACGTTGAAATACGCTTCCTTGGCGACCTTTTCAAATGGGCCCGGCGTATCCATGGAGGCGAAGGTCAGTGCGCGCTCGAAGGCCGGCGTCTCTTCCAGGATGGGCAGCACTTCCGAAGGCACCTTTACGATGTGCTGCTGTTCCAGGAAATCTTTCAGGCCGCCCAGGGTGTCGCGGAAAGTCTGCAACAGCTTGTCCGGCGCAGGGTGGTCTTTTTCCAACTCTTCGAGGATCTGCTGCGGAGTCTTGTTGGGATCGATCTTGCCGGCGGTATCTTTGAAGGCCTGCTGGTTCTTTCGCAGATTGGCCATGCCGATCTCCAACAGGCGGTCCAACGGGATGTCGACGTCTTCATCGTAGAGCAGCTTCTTGCGGTAGTTGTCGGCGCCCAGGCGGAAGTCGCCGTGCGCCCGCGGCTTCAGGTCCTTTTCGATCCACTGCTGATAGCTTTTGAGTTCATCCATCACCTTTTGATTGGAGGTCTGGAACTCCTTTAGCAAGGCCGGGTCCTTGACGTCTTTGAAGGCCTCAGGCACATCCTTCTGAAAGAAGCTGATGATTCCGGGAATTTGCTCCAGGGCGACGTCAACGTAGATGGGCGGAGGGTTCTTCAAGTTCTTTCGTGCTGCCTGGAAGACGGCGGGAATCTGCTTTTCGCGAGCAATCACGGACTTCAGTCTTTGGTCCGGCGGGGCATAGGTCCGCGCCATGATCACGAAGATGGAGCCGCTGACGCCCGAAGAATACTGGTCCGGGTTCTTCTCCCAGCCGCGGATGTTCTCCAGCGCGAGGAGGCTGCCGTCGATGTTGCCCACAATCAATGCGTAGTCAATGCTCTCAGCCGGCGTCTGCGGCTTTATGGCGGCCGCTTCTTTCTGGAACTTCTTCAACACCGCGATCTGCCGGTCCACCGAGGCGCGGGAATAGTCTTCCAGTTGATCGTCGTACTGGTGAAATCCCGCTTGCGTGCCTGCCGTAGGATTGAACTTGAAGTAGTACTCGTCAAAATAGCGGTCGGCAAAATTGGTGAAGGCGGAAGCGGAGCCGGCAGGCGCCGAGGCCGGTTTATTCTGGGCGAGCGCAAGGGATGAAAGCAATACAAGGCAAACAACAATAAGCTTCACAGCTCTCTCCTGAGACAATGTTAATGAGGTTATTACGTTTCGAGTCGGCGAGCAATCTGCCTGCCGTGGCTACCGGTGCTGACGCGGCAAAGCATATGCAGAGTTGGACTGGTCAGGCATCATCTTCGTGAGCGCATTTCCGGTTTCGAACACGCCCGCGCAGCAATAGAGTTGATTCGTGGCCGGAACGAAGGTAAAGTTCTGGTTGAGTTCCTCTCTGCCTATAGAATCGAAGGGAGTTCAACCACCAATCCCCGCGGGAGTAAATGATATGGCTATGGTTTTCTGTACCGGCTGCGGCAAACAAATCCACGATTCCGCGCCTACCTGCCCAAGTTGCGGCGCCGTACAACTCACAACACCGGTCGCGGTTTCGGCCACAGATAAGCGCGTCCTTCCGGCGTTTCTCCTCTGTTTTTTCGTGGGCATCTTTGGCGCTCACCGCTTCTACGTCGGCAAAATCGGATCCGGCGTGGCGCAACTGCTGACCATCGGCGGCCTGGGTATCTGGGCGCTGGTGGATCTGATTCTCATCCTCTGCGGCGCCTTCACCGACGCCAACGGAATTCAGATCAAGCAGTGGACGTAGGAGCCCTACCGCACTCTATTGCACGACTCGCCGCGTGATTGAGAGCGGCTATTTCTGCTTATAGACCGTTCCTCCTTTCATCACGAACACGGGATTCTGGAGCAACGTGACATCTTTGGTGGGATCGCCGTTCACGGCGATGATGTCGGCGAAGTTGCCGGCCTCGATGGAGCCGATCTTGGCCCAGCCCAGCAGGTCGGCGGCGTTCACGGTGGCGGTCTGGATGGCTTGCAGCGGCGTCATGCCGATCTGCACATAGACCGCGAACTCGTGCGCGTTCAACCCGTGGGGATAGACAGCAGCGTCGGTGCCAAAAGCGATCTTGACGCCAGCTTCAAAAGCTTTCTTGATGTTCTGGCGTGAGACTGAGGTCACTTCCTTCATCTTGGTGGCATACATCGCCGGCAGGCCTATTTTGGTTGCGTTCTCCCGCATCCAGTCGCTCAGGTATTGGGTGGGGACAAGGTATGTCCCATGCTGCTTCATAATCTTGATGCCGTTGTCGTCGATGTAGGAGCCGTGCTCGATCGAATCCACTCCGGCCTCGGCGGCCCAGGCGATGCCCTGCGCGCCGTGAGCGTGAGCGGCCACTTTGCGGCCCAGGCGGTGGGCGTCGGCTACGATGGCCTTCATCTCTTCCAGCGTGTATTGCGAAGCGCGGGGGTCGTCTCCTTTGGAGAGCACGCCGCCGGTGGCGCAGATCTTGATCACGTCGGCGCCGTACTTGATGATCTCGCGCACCTTATGCTGGACGCCTTCCACGCCGTCGGCGGCGCCGTCGGACTTGGCGTGCCACTCATAGGGCAGCAGGTTCTGGTCGCAGTGGCCGCCGGTGATGGAGAGCGCCGGACCGCTGGCGATGATGCGCGGGCCGGGCAGCATGCCTTCATTAATGGCGTCGCGCAGAGCGATGTCGGTGTAGCCGCTGGCGCCCACGTTGCGCACTGTGGTGAAGCCGGCCTCCAGCGTGATGCGCGCGTTCTTGGCCCCGATCAGCGCCTCCTTGGGGATGGAGACACCCAGTTCCTGGTAACCGAAATTGGGATCGAAGGTCAGATGAGTGTGAGCGTCGATCAATCCAGGCAGAAGGGTGGCGTTAGGCAGGTCGATGGTCTTCAGATTGGCCGGCGGCTTGCTCCACTGCGGCGGGCCGGTGCTGACAATCTTGTCGCCCTCTATCACTATTGTCACGTTATCAATCGTGCGCCCGCTCTTTACGTCGAGCAGATGTCCGGCATGGATTACCGTGGGACCCGAGGCCGCCTCTTCCGTGCCCGCCTGGGTTTGCGCCAAGCTGAGACAGGACGAGACAAGAACTGCAAGGAATAGCGTGGTTGTTTTCATAGGGAAGGCGTGATTATAGCCTAGCTCGCCTTCTTCTTGGAGGTTGCAGTCTGGGTCTTGGCCGGCGCCGCGAGGCGGGCTTTCTTCAGCATGTCTTCAATGGTCGAGCTGAGCAGGTCGCGGGTTCTCGACCTCGACAAAGGGCGTGGTGGCGCCACCCCGGCCGACCACAAAGAAGCGAACAGAACAGCGGTTTTAGTCCAATGCCTCAAGAATTGCTATTGCTTCGAGGCAGCTTTCTTTTTAGCTACAGCCTTGGCCGGCGCTGGCGTTGCTGGGGCGTTTTTCTGCACGTCTTCGATGATCTGCGACAGGTGGTCTTGGTCCAGCGTCTCCACCTTCTTGGACTCCACGTTGCTGACCACGAAAACCGTCGGCGTTTCCCTTAGGCCCAGGCTCATGCCCAGATCATGGTCCGCCTGCACCTTGGCCTTCAGTTTGCCTTCAGGATCGTAGGCAAAGGGCAGGGGGACATGGTTGTCATCGGCAAACTTCTGCACGAACTGGCGCAGGTTCCCGGGGTTGATCAGGGGCTGGTTCTTGAAGATGTATGCGCGGAAATCATGGCCCAGCGCGTCCGATTTGGTATCGAAGAAACGCGCCCACACGGCTGCATCGAAAGACCACGGGTGACTCGGTCCCAGAGGGAAGTCCCGCAGCAACACCGGTACATGGTGGCTTCTGCCGGCCTCCTCCACCTCGGGATAATGGAGGGCGCAGGACGGGCATTCCATATCTTCAAACATCACGATGGCTACCTTGGCCCCCGGCGGCGGCTTCAAACTGGGTGCATCGGCGCCGAAACCGGGACAGGCCAGGGCCGTCAGCCCCAGAAACAAACATGCCAAGTTTAGAACTGCTTTCATAGGCTCACCACACATTAGGTCTTGGGCTAGATTTTACCTGAAATTGGCGAGAACATGCTTGGCCACCGCTTGCACCGACGGCGTCAACCGGTCCCGAGATTTACTCGAGCAAACGCGTCTTCAAGTTGAATTTCTGTCCATGCGACAGGAAGTAAAAGGGTTTCTTGCCGTCATGGATGATTACTTTGCTGTCGCCTATGACTTCGAAATCATCCCCATGAACGACAATGGCTGTTTCCTGGTCGATCCCAATCCCCAGCAAGCCGGGATGGGACGCGATCACCGGGACCAGGTCGCTTTCCCGATGGCGCGCAATGACGTGCTGATCGATTGCGGAATCGGGAAGCAGAGCGAATCCCCTTTCATGTCCGGGAACCATCATGATCGTGTTGTCTCCATCGGGGTTGTCGGGAGAAGCCGGCGCTCCGCGCACCAGATAAGATCCCTGAATGGTGGCGCCGGCAGAACTGCCGCCCACCACGCCGCCGCGCGCCAGCAACGCTTTGATTTCGCGCTCGACTGCGGTGCCAAGGTAAGCATCGGCCAGGCGCCACTGCCGGCCCCCCTCAATCCACACGCCCGAGGCGTGTCGAAGCGGCTCGGCAAACCCTGGCGAATCCGCGAGCTTGCGATCACGAGTGTGGAGAACGGTGACATGCGCTGTACCGAAGATCGAGGAAAAGTACTTCTGGGCTTGCTCTGTGTTAAACGCGTTATCGGGCATGGCAGTTGGGATCAGCACGAAGTTAGCTTCGGGCCCACCAGCGAGTTCCGTAAACCGGTTCTTGATTTCAGGAACGACGGTTCCCCCGCCGACGATGACCAGGAAACCCTTCGCCGGGCCGACGGTAGGGCTGTGATCGTAATCCGAGGTGGCAGTAACCAGCGGAGAGATCAAGAGCAACACAGCGAATTGAACGCAAGCCGTCTTCAGGGCAAGACTATGGTTACCAGGCATGCTGTCTATCTCCTCGTGATCTTAAGCATCCCGATTCGCGCCAATTCTAGTCGCATCCGGATTTGGAAGAAAGCCGTGTAGAATGTGAGCGCGTCATGTGGTGGTTCAAACAAGAAAACGGTAGCCGCAAGTCGGCCTTGGAACCGCTGGGCAGCCTGGAAACCGAGCTGATGGAGCGCATCTGGTTTCTTAGCGAGGCCAGCGTGCGCGACCTGCACAGCGAATTCGCTTCCCGGCTGGCCTACACCACTATCATGACGACCCTGGATCGCCTCTATAAGAAGGGTCTTTTGGCCCGCCGCAGATCCGGCAAGGCCTTCATTTACTCGGCGAAGCTGACGGAGAAGGAATACCGCGCCCGCGTGGCTCAGCACCTGATCCACATGGCCCTGCATGACGGCAAGCACCACAACGCCGTCCTCTCCTGTTTTGTGGATGTAGTGAGTGAAGCCGATGCGCAGATGCTGCAGCGGTTGGATCAGCTGGTAAGGGCCAAACGCCGCGCCTTACGCCGCCAGGAGGGCAAATGATGTTCTACGCCCTGGCTGTTTGCGTCTGCCTGGCCGTTCTGTTTCTGGTGCTGGCGTGCGTATGGGTGGTGGGGTGGATTCTGCGGGGGAAAGTCGCCGCGTTGCTGCGGTTCCGGGCTCCGGCGGCGGCCAACGTGCTTTTCGCCGCTCGCATCCTGCCTTGCTTCCTGGCGTTCAGCGTAACGCTGGGCCTGGTTCTTCCCGCATTCCTGAAGTTTGAGCCGAGCTCCACCAGCGAGGTCATCGGCGCGAAACTGCTGCTTCTTGCTGCGGCGGGAGCCGTCATATTGATGGTGGTGGCCATCCGCGGGGCGCGCGTACTGAGCGCCACAGCGGGCGCGGAGAAGCGCTGGCGTGCGGGTTGCGAAGAACGTTGGGTTAGCATCGGGGGCTCCCGGGTTCCGCTCCACTACGTGAACGGCCCGCCTGCGCTCCTGGCCGTAACGGGGTTCTTCCGTCCCAGGTTGTTTGTGTCGAACGAAGTGGCCCAAATGCTCTCCGCGGACGAAATGTCCGCGGCTCTGGCCCACGAAATGGCCCACGCGCGCTTCTATGACAACCTCAAGCGATTCCTGCTGTATGTCAGCCGGCCGCCGCGATGGCCGGCTGGCGGCGCTTTTCTGGAAGACGCTGCATGGGCCGACGCCGCTGAAATTGCCGCGGACGAGTCTGCGCTGGCTGGCGGAGCATCCGCCCTCGATCTGGCGGCGGCGCTGGTAAAGATCGGGACCCTTAGCCGTTACTGCGCGGCCGCCGATGGCGTAGCCGCATCGCATCTGATTCCCGGGCACGGCTCGGTGCTTGAAATGCGGATCGCCCGCCTGCAGAAGGCGCTGGAAGGCGAGTCGCCAGGTTCGGAGACCAACTCCAGCCGCCAACTCTGGCCAGTCCTGGGGGCGATCGTGCTGCCGGTCGCGGCCTACGTGGTTGTAATCAGCACCCTGCTTCCTGCGATCCACGAAGCCCTGGAGATCCTGGTGCGATAGCGCGCCTGGTCCGCACCACGCAAATCGGAACTACGTTGCCCGCCAACTATTACTAGGTGTGGTAGTAGGTCTGCTTCCAGAATAGCCTAGGGCCACTATGATCATCCCTGGTCATCGGCAGGGCCGGTTCCGAATGGCCCTGGCCTTCAGCCTGGCTCTGCTTTCGTTCCCGATGCGCGCTCAGAACCCAAGGGGAACACTGCGGGGCGTGGTTGAGGACTCTACCGGGGCCAGGGTTTCATCGGCCAAGATCGCCGTCCGGGCCAGCGAGTCTTCCTTCGAACGTCAAGTTCTGGCCGACCCGCATGGGGAGTTTCGCGTGGAAGACTTGCTGCCCGGACCCTATCGTGTTGTTGCCAACGCACCAGGCTTTGCCGAGGCCACGTCTGAAGTGCGAGTCGACGTCAGCTCAGTGATCAACATTACGGTGCGCCTGAAGCCGGCGCCGGTGGAACAAACCGCCAGGGTAGAAGGACAGGCATCCTCGATTACTACGCAGCCCATTGACACTGCCAGTGCGGTGCAACAGGGCGTAATCACGGCCCGCGACCTGGAGGAGATTCCGCTGGCCCACCGCAGCTTCGCCAACATCTCCTACCTGGTTCCGGGGACCGAACCGGTGGAGCCTTCCGATCCCACCAAGGCGCGCATCACCGCGGTTTCTTTCGGAGGCAGCTCCGGGCTGAACGTGGAAGCGTCCGTGGATGGCGGCGATAACTCTGACGATTACATTGGCGGCTTTTTGCAGAACTTCTCTCCAGACGCCATTCAGGAATTTGCGGTGCGCACCGCCCAGGAAGACGCGGACACGGGCCGGACCACTGCGGGCTCGGTGGTGATTACCACTAAGCACGGCACCAACCAATGGCATGGCGGGGGCGCGTTTTACGAGCGCGCCGCGGCCCTGAATGCCCGCTTGCCCATCGACAATCCGGCGCCCCAGCCCAAACAACCTTTCTCGCGGCAGAATTACATCGGAACGCTCGGTGGGCCCATCCAGGAAGGCAAGTTCTGGTTCTTCTCCTCGCTGGAAGCCGTCCACGAGAATGCCAGCATCAACTACAGCCCGGACACACTGACCCAGTTCAACGCCTTGTCGCAGCTCGCCGCACAAAACCTGATCCCGGGCGTGAATGCGATTTCCGTTCCCGGCAATGTTCCGGTCCCGTTCCGGGATTATCTGGGCTTGATCCGCTTTGATTGGTCACAGTCATCGCGTTCGCAGTGGTTTCTGCGCGCCGCCGGCGACAATTACACCACCGAGAACGACCTGGTCCAGCAGGCCACCCTGCCATCGACGGGCGCGGCGTCGTTCTCCAACTATCTGAACCTGGTCGCCAACCACCAGTACACCTTCAGCCCAACCTGGCTGGGGTCGTTAACCTTTACCGCCAGTTACGTGCACCACACCGAGAAGCGCAATTCGAACCTTGGTTTTGCGCTGGCGTTTCCGTTCAGCTCCACCACCAGCACCATTTCCGGATTTGAGACCTTTGGCGACAACCAGTTCATCACGCCCATCACTGCCTTTCCCATCCTACGCAACCAGGAGAAGTACCAGTTCCGCTATGACCTTAGCCACGTGGCCGGGCGCCACGCGCCGCGTTTCGGCGTGAACTTCATTCACGAGCCGGTGATGAGCGGAGCGCTGCCGGGGACGGCCGAGAATCTGACCGTCTTTGCCATGAATCCCGCCGACTACCTGGGCAATCCGCAGCAATTTTCCGTGGACCTGACCTGCACGCCTACGCTCACGCTGGCGGTCACGCCCGGGACCACCTGTACAAACACGCCGGCCGGCAATGGCAGCTTTTCCCAGAACGTGCAGCGTCTCGGTCTTTACGCCGAGGATTCCTGGCGAGTGACCAAACATCTGACCGTCAACTACGGCTTGCGCTGGGACACGACCTTCGGACTGTTCACGGCTTCGGGCCAAAACCAATCGCAAAACCCGGCCCTGCTCACGCTTCAGGCGTTGCAGATCCCGCTGATCCAGGGCGTGCCGCACGACTATCGCAAGGCCTTCGCGCCCCGCCTGGGGCTGGCGTACTCTCCGGGCACCGACGCGAACACTGTGATTCGCGCCGGCATCGGCCTCTACTTTAACGACTTGGCGCAGAACGGCTGGGTAACGGCATTCCAGGCGGTGAACACGCCGCTCGCGGCTCCGTGTGTGAACCTGGGCGATCCGGGATGTCTCCCTGGCACAGCCAACGGCGGGGCGGGTGCGGTGATCGATCCTCACTACCACACGCCCTATGCGATTCATATCACAGCCGGCGTGGAACACGCCTTCAACGAAAATTGGAAGCTCAGTGCGGACTGGATCCACGAGACCGGCATGCATGGCTACCGCCGCTATCAATACCAGTCCGGTTTTACGCTCTTCTCGCCGCTCTTCCCCGCGGCCGACATCGCCGACCAGCAAGCCAACGTCCCCGACCTCACCGTCTTCCGCTCCGACAACCGTTCGCGTTATGACGGGCTCGCTGTCCATCTGCAAGGCAACGTCTCGCGTCGCTTCAATCTGATTGCGAATTACACGCTCTCCAGCGCTGAGACCTGGGGATGCGTCCTGGGCGAGCTGTTCGACTACGTCAACGGCGTTTGCAACCCGCTTAACCCGTTTGGCAAGGGCGATTACGGCCCGTCGGGCGAAGACGTTCGCCACCGGTTCGTGATTGCCGGCAACGTCCGCGCCCCAGGCGGTTTCGTGGTTACCTTGATGGGCCAGGCGGAAAGCGCCCGGCCGTTCACACTAACCACCCCCGTGGACGTGAACGGCTTTGGCGACCCCACCGACGACCGCGCCGTGATCAACGGCGTGCAGACCAGCCTGGACCAGTTCCGCGGAACTCCGTTCGTCCAGTTTGACATGCGCGTGGCTCGCCCATTCTCTCCGCGCAGTGAACGCTGGTCAGTCACGCCGTTCATCGAATTCTTCAACCTGTTCAACCGCAGCAATCCCGGCGCTAATTACGTGACGGACGTTGCCGCCCTCCCCGTGAACGACCCGTCCAACGTGACCGCGCTCTGCCTCAATCCGGCTTGCACACTGACTCAGCCGGTGACCAACCCCAATCAGCTTCGCGTTCCCGCCGGAGCATTAGGCGACTTCTTCGGGCCCGGGACTACGGTGGGCATTCCCTTCGCGGCGCAACTGGGAGTGAGGTTCAGCTTCTAGATCCATCTCCGGGCACACATTTACCCCATGTGAAGGGACGTTAGGGCTAGGCGTTCACAGCCATCGCCTGACGCGGCGGCAATATTCCGTGTAGGTTTCAGCAAACAGTGCTTGCAGATACCGTTCTTCGTGGGCGATCACGCCGTAGCGAAGTGAAAGAAATATCAGGGGCAACAGAATAGCCGACCAGGGAAGGCGAAAGGCCACGATTCCCCCGAAGTAGAACACCATCAAGCTCAGGTACATGGGATTGCGCGTGAAGCGAAACGGGCCGGCGGTCACGATGGTCGTAACTTTGCCCAGTGGGTCGATCTCGGTCTTATGCCGGCGAAACGTCACCATCGCCCAGAAAGCAAAGAACCATGGGGCGATGAACAGAAACCAGCCGGCCCAGCGAGTCCATGGCGGCCAATCAAAGTGCATCGGCCAAATCTTGCCCAGCCCCCAGCCGAGCAGCAAACCGGCGATGGGGATGCCGGGCGGAAACGGAAACCTTCTGGGATCGGTTGTGGAGGCCATAAGCCGATAAGAGACGACGTTCTAGTCTATCCGAACGCAAGCCACACATCGTGCTGGCGATTGGTTTTTCGCTGCCTGCACGATTTCGCACGCAAGCGTCCGCTTGAATTGCGTTCTGCGATTGCGTGCTAGTATCCAGGAACCCCCGGACCCCGGTCAGTGTCGCTATCAAAACAAGTGCCGGCCACTCAATCTCAAGCGTGGCTATTGGCGGCTAAGGAGAGAAGATATGCGTCCATCGGCGTGGTTACGACCTCTGAAACTCGCCGTTGCCGGCTTCATGGCTACGCTCTGCGCCGGAGTTCTTTCCTATCCGGTTCCGGCGAAGGCGCAAGCCGCAGTCGAATACACGGAAAAAAAGCAGCATGCTTTGGACCTCTACCGGCAAAACAAGATGGTGGATGCGGCGTCCGAGCTGGAGCAACTCGCGGCCGTCAACGATAAAGATGTGGAGGTCTTTTCTGCGCTCGGGTTTGCCCTTTTTACGATGATCGGGACTGCACAGAATGACCAGGACCGGGGACAGTTGGCGTCCCGCGCTCGCGCCGCGCTGACCCGAGCCAGACAGCTCGGTGATAAGAGCGATTTGACTGACTTAGCGCTTTCCAGACTGAAAGATGGCACTCCCGCGGCCAGCAAGTTTTCCCAGAACGCGGAAGCCGATCTAGCCATGCAGCAAGCCGAAGCGGATTTCGTGAAAGGCAAGCTGGATCAGGCTATCAGTCTCTACCAGAAGGCCCTAAGCGCCGATCCCAAGCTCTACGACGCTGCTTTGTATATTGGCGACGCCTATTACAAATCACCCGGCGGGATGGACAAGGCGCCGGAATGGTTTGCCAAGGCAATCGCCATCGATCCTGACCGTGAAACCGCCTATCGCTATTGGGCCGACGTTCTGATGAAACAGGGCGACATTCTTGGGGCGCGCGACAAATACGTGGAAGCCTATATCAGCGAACCAAACAACCGGCTTGCTGTTTCCGGTTTCAGTACCTGGGCGAAGACCCAGCACGTCACTCTGGCCCATCCGGCTATCAGCGTTCCCAGCAAGTTCAGCCGGGAAAAGAATGGAAACACCAACATCACCATTGATTCGAGCACCTTGGGTAAAAAGAAAGAAGATGGATCGTCCGCGTGGATCATGTACGGAATTGCCCGCGCCGCGTGGACCGAAGAAAAATTCCGGAAGGAATACCCAAACGAAAAGACCTTCCGGCACAGCCTGAAGGAAGAGGCCGACGCCTTGCGCACGACCTTGAGTGGGGTTAATGCCAAAGCCAGGCAGTCGAAAGATCTCGATCCCTCCCTGGCCACTCTGCTGAAACTTGACCAACAGGGTGAACTGGAAGCCTATATCCTGCTCGTGATGTCCGACGAAGGTATCTCCAAGGATTACCCATCGTACCTGCGCGAACATCGCGACCAGCTCCGTTTTTACGTCGTCGACTGGGTCCTGAGCGGCGGGCACACAAAATAGCCGGCTACACGGCAAGGTCGGGAATCGCCACAAAACGTTTGCCGAGCGCGGCGTATCGCTCCAGCAATTGCCGGGTGGCCTCCACCGTACGGCTGCGGTCGGCGCCAAAGCCCAGATGGCCGCCGTCATGGAGCAGAACGATCTCGCCCTGCCGGCGCCGCCGGGAGTCAACTTGCGCGATTACTTTCTGGACGATAGCTTCGGCCGACTCCGCGTTCCAGTCATAGCCGGTCACCGACCACATCACTGGCTCCAGGCCCAGCGAGCGCGCTGTCCGCAGCACGTTGGGACGACGTCCTCCAAACGGCGGGCGGAACAGCGCAGCCGGCGCCCCAATGGCGTCTTCCAGGGCCTTGCGGCAATCTTCCAGCTCGCGGCGCAGACCGGCGCCGGAGACGAAGACCAGGTTGGGATGGTTGTAGGTGTGATTGCCGATGGGGTGTCCGGCGGCGTGAATGGCGCGCGCGATCTCCGGCCGCCGGCGCGCGTATTTGCCGATCAGGAAGAAAGTTGCTTTGGCGTGATGCATGGTCAGAAGGTCAAGCAGGCGAAGCGTGTGGGGATCGTTGGGTCCGTCGTCGAAAGTCAGCGCCATCTGGCTCGGGTCGCTGCCGTGAGTGAGTGTCCGCCCGTAGAGCTGTGACGTAGGCGCCATGGCGGCGTACCCGGCGTAGCCGGCCGCGGCCGCAGCCGAGACGAGAGTGGTGAGAGCGACGAGCACGGTTTTGAGGATTGCCAAGATTGCCAGGATTGCCATCATTGAAGATTGGGATCATGGTGACTGCCCACTCTGAACCTCAATTCTCAATTTTGGCAGTCAGCAATTCTGGCGATTCATCTACGCATTTACTAAATTACCCAATTACGAAATTTCTCGCCAAAGAAATCTGCCCGGCCTAAAGACCAGGCCGGCAATCAGGCGTGTTTTATCCACAAAGTGTTAGCGGATTCGTCATTGCCAGCGGGCGCTTGCCGATATATGCTGCGGCGAGTCGGTCTTTTCTTGGATCGTCTTTTCTAGGACCATGGCGAAGCTTTTCGAACCGCCCCGTTATATCGCGCTGGAAGGCCCCATACGCGTCGGCAAAAGCACGCTGGCCAATATTATCGCTGACCGGTTGAACGCCCAGCGGGTCATCGAGCCCGAGGACAATCCTTTCCTGCGCGCGTTTTACGAGGGCCAGCGGGGCGCCGCCTTCCAGGCCCAGTTCAGCTTTCTCATGCGCCGCTACGAGCAACTCCACCCGCTGGAGGTGGGACCAAACTCGCATAAGACCGTGGTGGCTGATTACATCTTTGAGAAGGACAAGATCTTCGCCTACATCAATCTCAGCGATGCGGAACTTGAGGTCTATAACCGTTATTACCAGCACCTGCGCCAGCAGGTGCCGGTACCTGACCTGGTGATCTACCTTCAGGCCTCGCCTGAAGTGTTGAAAAAACGGCTGCGCAAGAAAAATGTCCCCGGCGAGGCGGCGGTCAGCGACGACTACATCGAAGAGGTGGTCAAGGCTTACGAGCACTTCTTCTTCCATTACACGTCGTCGGACCTGCTGGTGGTGAACACCAACGACATTGATTTCGTCGAGCGCCACGCCGATCTTCAGGAACTCCTGCGCCGGGTGAGCGAGCCGATCCGCGGGACGCAGTATTTCCTGCCCCTCGGATCAACGGACGCCGCGAGCGCGTGAAAATGCACAACTTGGTTACGGAGCACACGGCGCCCCTTGATAAAGTGATTTGAGAATTGGATCTACACCAGCCTCCTTCGCGGCCGCGATCTTGCTACCCGGTGACGCATTGCCCACGAGTTGATAATCGTTAGCTGAAGGTTCGGCGTCATGCTGATTGCATTGTCTCAGCCAAGTCGTCCGATCACCGTGAAGCGCTTTGTCCTCAGGGGTTTACAGGACTCGCGCTGTCTTGCGGGGTTCGCCTGGGGACCCGGTTTCGTCCGATTCTGCGGGTACACAGCCTTGAAGAAATCCGATTGAGAAACTACACTGGATTGGTTGTCTTCATCGCGCTCTCATCAAGATTTGTTCGTATGTTCCGTCGGCGAGCCTCGCCGGCGGGGAGGTGTCATGCAGTCTGGAGTCTTTAGGAACGGGTGGGTACTGCTTCTCGCAGCCGCGCTGGCGGGCTGCGGAGGAGGAGGTACTCCTACGAGCAAGAACAACAGCACGGTGGCCCAGGTAACTCTATCGCCATCCACAGTTTCGATTGTCGCCGGACAGGTTGTGCAGATCAACGCCGCGGCTTTGAATCCTTCCGGCGTGACACCGGTTCCCGCCCCGACTTTTACCTACAACTCCTCCAACACCAGTGTGGCCACGGTTTCTTCGGGTGGATTGGTTTGCGGCGGGGTGTGGGACGCTTTCTTTATCGTGTGCAACGGCAACGACAGCATGGGCAACCCCATTGGGGGAAGCGCCACGGTCACGGCCAGCTCCATGGGTGTGACCAGCGTGCCGGTTCCGGTTGCCGTCCATCCTGCGGTCAACTCCGTCATTGTGGGTCCGGCTACCGTGCCCGCTCCAAGCTGCATTTCAATCAAGCAGACGCAGCAGTTCGCGGCCCACGCCTGCTCCGCGGCGACGCCGCATGACACCACCGGCCCTTGCTCCCCAAATGGCAAGGAGATCACGAACTTGGTCGGCACGTTCTCCTGGGGATCAACCAATGTCGGCGTGGGCTCCGTGGACGCCAACGGGTTGGCCACAGCGGGTGCTCCGGGCCTGACCGGGATCATCGCCAGCCTGGGATCGGTCAGTTCCGCCTTCGCCAATTTCCGCAGTTGCATGCCTGTGCAGATTACCTTGCATATCAACGGGGACCCAGCCGGGCAGCCGACGGAATCGGCCACCATGAACGTGACCGACACCCGAACTATCGAGGCGGACATGGTGGATGAATTGGGCGTGACTACCAACAGCGCTCCGGTAGCCATCAGCAACATCAATACCGAGATCGCGCTCGCGGCAGGTACCACTCTTACTGCGGAATCGTCCGGCGGCGGGAGCCTGGTGGCCTCGTGCATTCCCCCGACTTGCGGCGTTGGACTCAACTTGCCTGTTTACAGCAATCTATTCAGCATTACGGTAAACGGCAGCAGCCCGGCGACCTTCGTCTACGCCACCACATCGTTTGCCCCACCCAGCGGGACAACGCCGACCCTGATTCCCATTGATACCAGCAAGACCCCCATCGTGGCTGGAACGGCCATTAATCTGCCCGGCACGCCGAATTCGCTTATTTTCGCGCCCGGCGGCGCCAAGGGATACATGGGAACTTCAGCGGGAATCGCCTCCCTCGACACGACCGCCAACGCGGTTACCCTGCTGGATCCCTTCGTCGGCAAGGCCCTGGCCGTTTCTCCCGACGGCAACACTGTAATCTTCTCGAATGCCGCCAACGATCCGGGAACGGGGACGCCAATCGAGCCTGTGGGACCGGCTCAGCGCCTGGTGATCCTGAACGTTGCCAACAGCAACGTGCAGAGCTTCGTTCTCCCCGGCGCCGTGGCCGCGGCCTTTACCGCGGACAGTTTTAAGGCCTTCGTTGCCGTCAACAACGGAAACGTATACGTGTTCTCTCCGTTCGAGACTTTGCAAACCACCCTTACTGTAGGCGGCACCAACACTGACGTGACGACAGTGGCCGCGGGTCCCTACGCCTATTTCGCAAACTCCGCGGGTCTGCAAGTCATGGGCACATGCAATAACGTCCAACAGCCGACCGCCAACAATCCTCCTGTCACCAGCCTGCTACAGTTAGTGGGGGCCACGCAGAATGCAAATCTGATCGTGGCTGTGAACCAGACCGGCGTGGACATTGAGACGGCGACTCTGGGTTCGCTTGTGCCTCCCCTGGTCCTCTCTCCCGCGAACTGCACGCCGCCCGTTACTTACAGTGATCAATTCATCGATTTCGCGCAGGGTCCGTTTGTCGCCCGCCAGCTTCTCGTACCTACTAACGGCCTTGGGGGCAGCAACGGTTCGCATATCGTGGTGATCCCCGCGGGAATGCCCCAATTGCTGGTGGCGGCGCCGGGAGGGAGCGCGGAGACAATCCCGCTGCACACCGGAGCCACAGAAGCTTTGAGCGGCGGCATGACCCTGGACGGAAACACGGCCTGGGTGGGCGTCGCGGGAAACAACACGGTGGACCAGATCCTGCTCACGAACTCGCCCGGCACCGCTGACGCGCTGCAGATTGCGACCTCGTTCACAAAGAGTGACGGGACTCCTGCGCCGCCCAACATAGTGGGCGTGAAGCCCAAATAAAGAGACAGCTTGAGACGTCCGCCACCAGCTCCCTATCGCGGACGGCTTGCGCCTTCACCTACGGGCTACCTGCATCTGGGACACGCCCGCACGTTCTGGGTAGCCTGGCAACGAGCCCGGGCGACGGCCGCCGGCCAACTCGTCTTCCGTAATGAGGACCTGGACTCGCAACGCTCCAAGCCGGAATATGTCCGCGCCATGTTTGAGGACCTGCGCTGGCTCGGCCTGCAATGGGATGAAGGCCCGGATATCGACGGCCGATTCGGTCCTTACTCGCAAAGCCAGCGTCGAAGTACTTACCTCGATGCCTGGCGCAGCCTGCGCGACTCGGGCTTCATCTATCCTTGCGCCTGCTCGCGCAAGGACTTGGAACGCGCGCTCGAAGCTCCCCACGAAGATGACGATGAGATTCCTTATCCCGGAACTTGCCGCAGCCAACTGGAGACAGCTCGAGACTGGAGTTTGCCCGCAGGCATGAGCTGGCGGTTTCGGGTCCCCGACGAAGAATCCATTTCTTTTGACGATCGTTGCTGCGGGAAGCAAGACTTCGTCGCCGGCAAGGATTTCTCAGATTTCCTCATTTGGCGTCGCGATGACGTTCCCGCCTATCAACTGGCGGTGGTGGCGGATGATGCGGCGATGGAGATCACGGAAGTAGTGCGCGGCGCCGATCTTCTCAAGAGCACCGCTCGCCAGCTTCTTTTGTTCCGCGCTCTGGGACTGGAACCGCCGCGATACTTTCACTGCCCGCTGCTGCGCGATGAACACAATGTTCGCCTGGCCAAGCGGCACGAAGCCCTGAGTTTGCGCGCACTGCGCGCCGGGGGAGTTGCGCCGCAATCATTGCGCGAGAGATTTGCGGCGGAAATCGACTGGCGAAAGAATCTTTGACCTGAGACCTGATCCTGGCAAGGCAATGTCCAGCCAATGTGAGCGAGTCAGGTTTCAGTTAGAATGCTTTCCCTATGAGGATCCCGGCTTTGTGGTTCGCCTTGTGCGCGGGCAACCTTCTGGCGCAGCCGCTGCTTCCGGCGCCGAAAGCCCATGTGACGGACATCAATCCCAAGCCTGGCTTCTACAATGAGCCATCCATCGCGGTCAATGTCGCCAACCCGCAGCAGTTGGTGGTCGCATGGCAAGTCAACGCCAGCATCGCCTACTCCAGCGACGGCGGCGGCACATGGACCATCGCGGCGGGCACCGCGCCCACGGATTATCGCGTCTCCGGCGACGTCTCGGTAACCTTCGACTCCGCCGGTCACGCTCTTCTTTGCTATATCGCCTTCGACAAACTGGGAACCAGTCAGTACTGGGCTCGCGGCGCTACCCGGAACGGCATCTTTGTGCGTCGCTCGCTGGACGGCGGCAAGACCTGGGAAGCCAACGCCGTGCCCGTGATCTCCCACGACTCCACACCCGGAATCCCCTTTGAGGACAAGCCATACATCGTGGCCGATACCACGAGTGCTCAGCGCGGAAACCTCTATATCGGTTGGACGCAATTCACGCTGAGCGCCAGCGACCTATTATTCTCGCGTTCCACGGACGGCGGTCAGACCTGGTCGCAGCCCATCAAGCTCAACCGCGTCCCCGGATTGCCCCGCGATGATAACGGCGCCCTCGAGGGCTTTGACGGCGTTGTGGCGCCGGATGGAACCCTGTACACCATCTGGGACGACCGCGCCGGCATCATGATGGCTGTTTCTCGCGACGCCGGCCAATCCTTCAGCCACGACCGCCGCATCATTCCCGCCGGCCCCGGCTATTTCGGCATCGCCGGCGTCTCCCGTTCCAACGGCTTTCCCCAGATAGGCATCGATCCGCGCGACGCCAAAAAGGGCGGCAAACTATATGTGGCGTGGAGCGACTACACCAACGGAGATGTCGATGTCTTTGTCTCTTCCTCTACCGATCGCGGCCGCAGCTGGAGCCCGCCCGCGCGGGTGAACAATGACCCAATTCACAATGGCAACGACCAGTTCTTCCAATGGATGGCCGTCGATCCGCAAACCGGCGCCGTGAACCTTGTCTTCTACGACCGCCGCGGCAATAACCAGGACACCACCGTCACCCTGGCCCGCTCGACGGATGGCGGGAAGACCTTCACCAACTACGCCTGGGACACCGAGGCGTTTGATGCGGACGGCGATTTCCTGGGCGATTACCTGGCCATCACTGCCTACGGCGACAAAGTCTTTGGCGCCTGGGCCCACCAGACTTCTGAACCGGCGAAAGAAGAGCGTGGCCGCAGGACGAGAACCGTGCTTCGAGTGGGGACAGCGGATTTTAATTAGAGAAGAGATCGCCGGAATCGCCGTGATCCCACCCCAATCCGCGCAAAAGCGGCGCGGCCGGGGGGCCCCGGTGATCGCGCGTGAACGCCGTGATCGAAAACCAAGCAAAGTGTTGATCAGCGGATAGGTTTTGTCGGGCTTCCCGATGACGGCGATTTCGTTGCGATGACGGCGATTCCGGTGATCTCTTTCACCCGCCCGATTTCCCCGCCACTTCCAGCCTTGTGGTCGCACGTTCTAGCGCGGCCTGGGCCTCAGCATTGCCGGTGGGACCGGCTTTGCGCAACTCTTCTTCGGCGCGTTGTTTGGCCGATTGCGCGCGGGAAACGTCGATCTCTTCCGCTTTCTCGGCGGTTTCCGCCAGGATGGTGACTTTTTCGGGCAGGACTTCGGCGAAGCCCCAGGCCACGGCCAGGCGCTTGATGGAGCCCGCGCTGCGGTAGGCGATCTGGCCTACGCCCAGTTCGCTGATGAGCGGAGCATGGCCGGGAAGAATGCCCAGGTAGCCGCCTTTGCCGGGGATAGTGACGTCTTCCACCGCGTCCTGCACGACGAGTCGTTCGGGGGTGACGATTTCGAGTTGGATCGTTCCGGCCATATCGCCTACGCCGCCGCGCCAGCCTTCATCTTCTCGGCCTCTTGCAGCACCTCATCGATGGAGCCCTTCATGTAGAAGGCCTGTTCGGGGATGTCGTCATGCTTGCCTTCGATGATCTCCTTAAAGCTGCGCACGGTGTCCTGGATTTTCACGTACTGGCCCTTGTAGCCGGTAAACTGCTCGGCGACGTGGAAGGGCTGAGACAGGAACTTCTGCACCTTGCGGGCGCGGGAAACGGTGATTTTATCGTCTTCGCTCAGCTCCTCGATACCCAGGATGGCAATGATGTCTTGCAGGTCTTTATAACGCTGCAAGATTCGCTTCACGCCCTGCGCGACGTCGTAGTGCTCTTGCCCGACGATGTGGGGATCGAGAATGCGTGAAGTGGAAGCGAGCGGATCGACCGCAGGATAAATTCCGATCTCGGTCAAGGCGCGGTTCAGCACCGTGGTCGCGTCCAAGTGGGCGAAGGTGGTGGCCGGCGCCGGATCCGTGAGATCGTCGGCCGGCACGTAGATGGCCTGCACGGATGTCACCGATCCGCGCTTGGTGGAAGTAATGCGCTCCTGCAACTCGCCCATCTCCGTAGCCAGGTTGGGCTGGTAACCCACGGCGGAGGGCATGCGCCCCAGCAGGGCCGAGACTTCCGAGCCGGCTTGCGTGAAACGGAAGATGTTGTCAATGAACAGCAGCGTGTCCGCGCCTTCGTCGTCACGGAAATACTCAGCCACGGTCAGCGCGGTCAGCGCAACGCGCAGACGCGCTCCCGGCGGTTCCGTCATCTGCCCGTACACCAATGCTGCCTTGGATTGCGATGGATCGCCGGGCTTGATCACACCGGACTCAGTCATCTCCAGCCAAAGGTCGTTGCCTTCACGAGTGCGCTCGCCCACACCGCCGAACACCGAATACCCGCCATGCTGCTTGGCCACGTTGTTGATCAGCTCCTGGATGATCACGGTCTTTCCTACTCCGGCGCCGCCGAACAATCCGATCTTGCCGCCCTTCAAGAACGGCTGGATCAGGTCGATGACCTTGATGCCGGTTTCAAACATCTCCGCCTTGGTGGATTGCTCTTCAAACGAAGGCGCCTGGCGATGGATGGGCATTCTCTTGCTGTACGCCACTGGGCCTAGATTGTCCACCGGTTCGCCGATCACGTTGATCACGCGGCCCAGAGTACCCTTGCCGACAGGAACCGAGATAGGGCCTCCCTCGTCGATGGCTTTCATGCCCCGCACCATTCCGTCGGTGGCCTGCATGGCGATCGTGCGCACTCGGCCCTCGCCCAGGTGCTGTTGCACTTCGAGAATGACGTCAACGGGACTGGGGACGTTAAAGCCCTCGCTGGTTACGCGGAGCGCCTGATAAATCGGCGGCAGGTGGCCTTCCGAAAACTGAACGTCAACTGCAGGCCCCGATATTTGCACGACTTTTCCGATGTTCTGTGGCATATGAATCCTTTAGATCAGCTACTAGCTGCTAGCCGCTAGCTCCTGGCACAAAAAACTGAAGCTCTGAAGCCCATTCAATTGTCTTCCTCAGCTGCTTGCTCCTGTCCCTAGCTTCTAGGAGCTAGCAGCTAGTAGCTAGCAGCTTTCTTACAGCGCCGCGGCTCCGCTCACAATCTCAATGATCTCCTTGGTAATCTTTGCCTGGCGCACGCGGTTCATCTGCAGCGTGAGGCCGTCAATCATGTCAGAAGCGTTGCTGGTGGCCGAATCCATGGCGGTCATGCGCGCGGCGTGCTCGGCCGCCTCCGATTCCAGCATGGCACGAAACAACTGCACCGAGATGTAGCGCGGCATCAAGCTGCGGAACAGCTCTTCCGCGGCCTGCTCATAGATGTAATCCACCGGGGCGGCGGCGAAACCCGCCGCTCTCTGGTCAATGGCCGAAGTATCGGCTGCGCGAACTCTCACGCCGGCGTGCGCGGCGGCCTCAATCCGGTGCTTGCGTTCCTCTTCCGAGACTTCTTCGGTTATCTCGTGGACCTGCTCGCCGATCTTTGCGACGGGGAGCACGTCATCCACCACCAGCCGCTGAGCAATGACCGATTTGAACTCGTTGTACACGATGTATACCGAATCCACTGCTTGGTCCTTGTAAAGCTGCACCACTTTCTCTGCGATCTCGCGAGCGCTTGAAAACTGGGCGCGGTTCATCAGGCCCGCGTACTCGGCTACGATCTGGATAGGGCCCTGGCGCGCCTCGCCCCCGTCGCTTACGGGATAACGCCGGCGGAAGTAATCGCGAGCCTTGCGGCCCATCGTAATCAAGTCAATGTTCTTGCCCGCCTTGGCTGCGATGAAGCGCGACGCTGCTTTCAGAATGTTGGAGTTGAAGGCCCCCGCCAACCCTTTTTCGCCGGAAACCACAATCAGCAGCGCCGTCTTCTCCGGCCGCCGGATCAGCAGCGGGTAGCGCGCCTCGCCGGTCACTGGATCGTAAACCTCGGCTCGCGAAACCAGCGACGTCAGGACGTTGGTCAACATCTGCGCGTAAGGACGCGCCGCTAACGCCCGCTCCTGGGCGCGGCGCAGCTTGGCGGCCGAGACCATCTGCATGGCCTTGGTGATCTGCCGCGTGTTCTTCACGCTGCGGATGCGCCGCCGTATGTCCAGAATGTTCGCCATGTTCCCTCTATGCCTTGGCCAACTGCCGCGCGCTCACAAAGGTCTGCTTGAAGTCGGTGAGCGTCTTAACGATGTCCGCCTTGAGCGCGTCATCGATGGTCTTCTTCTCCGTGATGGCCTGGAGCAGCTTGGGATTCATCGAGTCAACGTACTTGTAGAGCTCGCTCTCAAAGCTGCGGATGTCTCCCACCGGCATGTCATCCAGGAAGCCGTTGGTGCCGGCGAAGATGATCAGGATCTGCTTGCTGAAAGGCAGGGGCTGATACTGGTCCTGTTTGAGAATCTCCACCAGGCGGCTGCCGCGGTTGAGCTGGTTTTGCGTGGCCTTGTCCAGGTCGGAGCCGAATTGGGCGAAGGCGGCCAGTTCACGGTATTGCGCCAGTTCCAGTTTGAGCGTGCCCGCCACCTGGCGCATGGCCTTGATCTGCGCCGAGCCGCCGACGCGGCTCACCGAGATGCCCACATTCACCGCCGGCCGTTGGCCGGAGTTGAACAGGTCGGTCTCCAGAAAGATCTGGCCGTCGGTAATGGAAATCACGTTGGTGGGGATGTACGCCGAAACGTCATTGGCCTGGGTTTCAATGACGGGAAGAGCGGTCAACGAGCCGCCTCCATTCTTGTCCGACATTTTTGCGGCCCGCTCCAGAAGGCGGGAATGAAGGTAAAAGACGTCACCGGGGTAGGCTTCGCGGCCCGGCGGGCGGCGCAGCAGCAACGAGATTTCGCGATACGCCGCGGCGTGCTTGGAAAGATCGTCGTAGATCACGACCGCATGTTTGCCGGTCTCGCGGAAGTATTCGCCCATGGCGCAGGCAGCGTAGGGCGCAAGGTACAGCATGGGAGCCGGCTCAGAAGCCGAGGCCACCACTACGATGGTGTAGTCCATGGCCCCGTAATCTTGCAGCTTCTGCACGACCTGGGCCACGGAGGAGCGCTTTTGTCCGATGGCGCAATAGATACAGATCAGGTTGTTGCCTTTGTTGTTGATGATGGTGTCCAGGGCTACGGCGGTCTTGCCGGTCTGGCGGTCGCCGATGATCAGTTCGCGCTGGCCGCGGCCGATGGGAATCATGGAGTCAATGGCCTTGATGCCCGTGGCCATGGGTTCGCGCACCGGCTGCCGGTCGATCACGCCTGGCGCAATGCGTTCCACCGGAATGTACTTGCTGGCAGTGATGGGTCCTTTGTCGTCAATGGGCTGGCCCAGGGCGTTGACCACGCGGCCGATCATGCCTTCGCCAACGGGCACGGACATGATCTTGCCGGTGCGCTTGACCTCGTCGCCCTCCTTGACCTCGGTGTACTCGCCCATCAGCACGGCGCCGACCTGGTCTTCTTCCAGGTTCATGGCGATTCCGGCAATGTCGTGCCCAAAGTCGAGCAACTCGCCGGCCATGACTTTGTCCAGTCCGTGTACGCGGGCGATGCCGTCGCCCAACGAGATGATGGTGCCTACTTCGTCCACCGTGACTTTGGACTCGTAGATCTCGATCTTTTCGCGGATCAGTTTGGTTATCTCGTCTGCTTTTATTTGAGCCATGCGGCTTCGCACTCCAGGGGCTAAAAGCCCACGTCTTTTTTCGTTCTTATGGCACGACTGAAGTTATGTCCTGACACTTGTCTCGACTGAACAGCTTAATTTTTAGATGTCCGCACGAGGTACTCGGCTTCAATCTACGACCCGGCGATCTCCTGTTTGATCCTTTGCAACTGGCCGCGTACTGAGCCGTCGTAGACCGTGCTGCCAATGCGCACCACTGCGCCGCCTAGCAGGCCGGGGTCTTCGGAGTAGGCAGCGCGCACAGCTTTGCCGGTTACCGCGGTCAACTGTTTTTCCAGCGACTTCTTTTCCACCTCGGTCAGCGTTCGGAACGAGCTGACACGCGCCTCGGCGATACCCATGCGCTGCTCCACCTCCCGCTTGAACAGCAGGGTTATCTCCCCGATCTGGTGGATGCGCTGGTGGTCGATCAAAACCGCCACAAAATTCCGCAGCAGCTTGGTCGCGCCCATGCGCTCGACGATGGCATCCAAGAGCGCGAGCTTCTGCCCGTGTTCAACGGCAGGATTCAGCAGAACGTTGCGCAGTTCGGCGTTGTCTTCGACGAGTGCGGCCATCTCCGACAACTCCTGCACGGCCTTGTCGGGACTGATCTTGTGCTCCGCTACAACTTCGGCGAAGGCACGGGCATAACGGCCGGCGACAGCAGCCATCTAGAGTTCGTCCTTTCCCAGTTGACCGGTAAACTCGCGCACCAGCGCCTGGTCGGTATCCTTGCCTACGTGGATTTTCTTTTCCGCCAGATCCACGGCCAGCCCAGCGGCATACGACTTCAGATCGCGGCGAGCGGCGGCAGAGGCCAGCGCGATCTCCTGCTCCGCGGAGGCCACGATGCGGCGACGCTCTTGCTCGGTTTCCGCAAGAATGCGTTTCTCTTCAGCGAGCGCGTTTTCCTGGGCTTCGCGCCGCATCTCGGTGATCTCCACGTCCAGCCGGGAGAGCCGTCCTTCCACTTCCGTCAGTCGGCGGCGCGCTTCCTCGCTGGTCTTGCGGGCTTCTTCAATTCCGCTCTGGATGGTCTGGGTGCGCCCCTTGAAGAGGCCGGGCAGTTTCGTCCGCAGAGGCCGCGCCAGGGCGGCAACCACGATGGCAAAGTTGATCAGCACGCACAGCCAGTACGCCTGGTCTAGGGACAAACCGGTTTTTTGCGCGATCCACCGCACGGGGCTTGAGTGCCGTAGCGCGTCCGTTGCCTCGGTTTCCTGGGCGTCACTCTTGCCGGCTTCTTGGGACGGGCTCTCGGCTCGCAGAGAGGCGGGACGGGCTGAGTCCTCACTGGTGGGCTGTGATTCCTGGGCGTTCAGCCTGGGGGTCGAACTGCCGGCGAGAGCGGCATGAACAGGCAGGCTCAAGACGACCGCCAGAACCAGCCTGGCAAAGCGCCTGGAGACTCTTAGGCCGGGAAAGATTGAACGAGAATCCATACCGCTATCGGCCCCTCACGGCCGCCGGCCTGAGAACGATTTCGATAATCTCATTGGCCAGGCTCTCAACCTGTTGTGATAGCACTGCCCTGGCGGAAAGCACTTCTTGCTCCAGGTTGGCGCGAGCACTCTTGATCATAGCATCGGCCTTCTGGCGCGCCTCGGCCAACGCTTGACTCCGTTCTTCCATGGTACGCCGGCTATGAGCTTCCTGTGCCAGGAAGATCTGCGCCCGGGCCTCGCGCACTTGTCGCTCGTACTCTGCCGTGCGTTCCTCGGCCTCCGCGATCTCCTCGCGGGCCCGCTGCATGGCTCCTTCGGTCAGGGCTTGGCGCTCGGCCAGCACTTGTTGCAACCGTGTGTATACGATCTGGCGATAAGCCGCCCACACGATCAGCAGCCCAAAGATCGCGGGGATGGAAGAAAGCAGTAATTCGCCTAGTTGCCTGAGTATCGCGTCCATTCTCTAAGTCGTTTAAGTTGTGTGAATTGAAGCAGATCGAGGGCGACCAGCAAACTTATTAACTTAACATTCGCTTCCCGCGAGTGTCAACGTGAGCGCGGCCGTGGTAAAGCCTCAGCTTGAAATTTCGGCGGATGCTTTTCTTTGTAAGGGCCCGCACTTTTGTCGCAGAGGCGGCGCTCGCTTTGGCGGCCGATGGATGTCAGATTACACTTTCGGTGATACGAACGTGAGCATCGGTGATGTGAAACCCGTAGTTCTCTATGTCATCCAGACACTCGCGGGTGTTCACCCCAGGCGTTGGCTCCCCGTCCCGGACCAAGTCTATCGCCTTGAAGGTATTCCAAGGGCCATATCGCGGAGGCAAGTTCGCACCCGTCGCATCCTCGGTGAAGCCGAACACGCGGCCAGTGCCTCTAAAAATGTGGACTTGCATCGTGGGGTTGTTTCCTCTTTGCGCTAAGTATAGCTAACGGCCGACGCGAGCGCGTGACCCATGAATTTCAAACTGAGACAATACGAGGCCCTGCCGGGGCCTACCCGCATCGTATCCCGGCCATAGGCGCAGACTGCTGACCTCAACTCGCTGCCTGCTGGTCCGACGAAAATGCTTTTTCGCTGTTTGTCCCCGGGAGAGCCAGCCACTATCATTCCCTCCATGAACTGGCTCTACTTGCTGCTCGGTTTGTTCGTAGGAGTGGTTTCCGGCGTGGTGGGCACTGGCGGAGGAGTCCTGATTGTGCCCGCCCTGGTCTACCTCTTTCACATGAACCAGCATAAGGCCCAGGGCACGTCTCTGGGTGCTCTACTGGCGCCCATCGGCATTCTGGCTTTTTGGGAGTACCGCAAGGCCGGCAACGTGGATCTCACTGCAGCGCTTCTCATTGCCCTGGGATTTGCCGTGGGAGGCTACTTTGGCGGGCTTTGGGCACAGCACCTTTCTGAACCGGTCTTGCGGCGGGCGTTGGGCGTACTGCTGCTGATCGTAGGTGTTCGCCTCCTCCTGGGTGGCCAGTAAGAGGGCTGCCTCGGGCCTTCCCGGCTGGCACGCGGATTTGGCCCGAGTGTCCCGAGTACGTCTGTAGAGGCCGGAACAGCCCGAAAATAGGGCCTTGCGGGCTGCGGGACGTGGTTGCTGGAGTTGCTCCCTAAGACAAAAAAGACGCATAAGACTGCTTGACAGTCGATGGAACTGGCCTAGAATGGTATTTATCACCTCCGATCCGATTCAGGATCGAATGGGCTTGTGATCAAGGAAACCGTCACCGCTTCTTGGTCTCAGGCCCATTTAATTTGCCCAGCCGAAGACTGGGCAAAGCCATTAGCCATTAGCAATTAGCCTTTTCTTCTAGATATGCGGCGAGCTCGTGTTCCTGCAAATTCAGAAACGAAAGGTCTATTTCGTTGCTCTCCGTGTCTCCGTGGTGGGCTCTCGTCCTTGCGTGAATGAGATGGCGATTCTCGGATCACCCGATCACCGGATCACCCGACCTGTCCCGGCTTGCCGTGGATCACCCGATTTCCTCCGCGTCTCCGCGTCCTCGTTGCGAGTCTTCGTCTTGACCACATAAGCATCCAACACCCGCGCCAGCGATTCCGGCGCCTCCACTTCCATCTGCACCGCAGAATCGCGGTAGGAGCGTTTCAGGACGCGCGCCCGCGCCTCGATTTGCGCCAGGAGTTTACCTTCGCTCTGGGGCACGCGAATGCGCAGGCGGCGTATGGCATCGATCTCCAGCCGGGCGTCAATCGCGGCCAGCAGGCCGTCCAGGCCCAGCTGGCGGGCGGCTGAGATATACACCTGGGCCGGTGCGTTCTCGAGGGAACTCCTTTGCGCCGCCGGCACTAAGTCAAGTTTGTTCATCACCCGAATCTGGGGCGTGGCCTTCACGTCAAGCTCTTCCAGCACCTGCTCCACTTGCCTTTGTTGTTCGTGGACCACGGGGCTGGTGACGTCGGACACGTGGAGCAGCAGCGCGGCCCGCTGTACTTCTTCGAGCGTGGCGCGAAACGCCGTAACCAGCGTGGTGGGCAGATGACGGATGAAGCCTACGGTGTCTGACAGCAGGATCGTGCGCTTGCTGGGCAGAGTGACAGCGCGAAGCGTGGGATCAAGCGTGGCGAACATCTTGGACGAGGCCACCACGCCGGCTCCGGTCAGGGCATTGAATAAAGTTGATTTTCCGGCATTGGTGTAACCGACCAGGGCCACCGTGGGCAGAGGGACCGATTCGCGCCGCTGGCGCTGGTGAGCGCGGACGCGGCGTACTTCGTCCACCTGGCCCTTAATGTGGCGAACGCGGCGAAAGATCTTGCGCCTGTCGGTTTCGAGCTGGGTCTCGCCGGGACCGCGCGTGCCGATGCCGCCGCCGAGTTGGGACATCTCTATTCCTCGTCCGCTGAGCCGGGGCAGCAGGTATTCCAGTTGCGCCAGCTCCACCTGCAACTGGCCCTCGCGGCTGCGGGCATGACGGGCAAAGATGTCCAGGATGAGCTGGGTGCGGTCGATTACCCGCGCCCCGACTTCTTCTTCGATATTGCGCTGCTGTGAAGGCGAAAGCTCGTGGTCCACCAGCACCAGTTCGGCCTGCGACGAAGCCACCGCGCCGGAGATTTCCTGGAGTTTGCCCTTGCCGATCAGCGTAGCCGGGTCAGGCCGGTCGCGGCGCTGCACGAATTCGCCGGCAATTTCCGCGCCCGCGGAAAGCGCCAGCTCGCGGAACTCAGCCAGGGATTCGTCGATGCTGGGGAAAGAGACAGGGATTTCCCGGACCTTGGCCACGGCATCGCGCGCCATCGCTGCCACGGGCGGCAGTTCTATGTCGCGGTCAGAACGCGAACGGTGGCGGAACTCAACGGCTACCAGGAATGCCCGCTCCGGCCGGCCACGCCTGGTGATCCCGGCAGAGGTATCAACGAGGCGGGATCGCTCGCGAGAAATGGACTACCCCTCTGTCTTGGCTGGGGCGCTTTCCGCCTCAGTCACCGGCTGTTGCGCGCCTCGGCTGTCGCTATGATAGCTGGCCTTGGACATTACCACCGTGGAGATGGCGTGCTTGAAAATAAGCTGTTCCTGATTGTTGGTTTCCAGGACCACCGAGTACTTGTCGAAGGACCGAATGCGGCCCGTCAGCTTAACACCGCTCAAGAGATAGATAGTGACCTGCGTCTTGTCCTTGCGCGCGGTGTTGAGAAAAGAGTCCTGTATGTTCTGCGCCGGCTTGTTTTCCATCTGCCGATCTTTCTCCTGTAAGGCTTCCATACTTGAACCCGGTAACACTGTCCTTCCTTGCCTTGGGGATTACGCTTTCATTGTAGCTTTTCCGGTTGGGTTCCGGCAAAAGCCGCGGGGCCCGCCGGCATCACAGAATGCTAGAATTCGGTTGGACCCAACTTGAAGAGCCCCGGCCCCAAGACGACGGTCGACGTTCCCATGCTCGACCTCGCACGCCAGTATGCCTCGATCCGCGGCGAAATCCTGGCTGCCGTGGAGCGGGCGTGCGACTCACAAAGCTACATCCTGGGCAACGAGGTCGCAACCTTCGAACGGGAGTTCGCCGGCTTGTGCTCGACCACCGAGTCGGTGGCCTGCGCTTCCGGCACGGACGCGCTCTGGCTCGCCCTGGCCGCGGCCGGCATCAGGAACGGCGACTCGGTCATCACAACGCCTTTCAGTTTCTTTGCTTCAGCCAGCTCCATCGTTCGCGCCGGAGCCAGACCCGTTTTTGCGGACATTGATCCGGAAACGCTGAACCTTGATCCAGTCAAAGTCGAGCAGAGCCTCAAGGCGTCTTCCACACCCCGGCAAGCGCTGATGCCGGTGCACCTCTACGGGCAATGCGCTGATATGGACCGTCTGGAGCGTCTTGCGGCGGAGTTCCAGCTGCCCATCATAGAAGACGCCGCGCAGGCCGTGGGCGCGACCTGGAAGAGCAGACTTGCGGGCTCGATGGGCTTGGCCGCCGCTTTCAGCTTTTATCCCACCAAGAACCTCAGCGCTTTTGGCGACGCTGGCGCCGTTACCACCAGCGATCAGGGCCTCGCCGAGCATGTGCGTAGCTTGCGCAACCACGGCGCTAAGCAAAGGTACTATCACGACGAGATCGGCGCTGCCAGCCGCATGGATTCCATCCAGGCTGCAGTGCTGCGGGTCAAGATGCGGCACCTCCCGCGATGGAACCAGGCCCGTCGCGAACGCGCCCGGACCTATGACCGGCTGCTCTCCGCCGCCGGACTGACCAAGACCGGCGCGAATACGCCTGCTCCCGTCACCGTGCTCAAGACGCGGTCGGAAGCCCAACACATCTTTCATCAGTACGTGATTCGCGCGCGCCAGCGCGACAAGCTGCGCGAGTTCATGAAGGAGCGCGGCGTAGCCTCGGAGATCTACTATCCCGTGCCCTTGCATCTGCAAAAATGCTTCGCTTATCTCGGTTACGCGCCGGGCGATCTGCCTGAAGCCGAACGTGCTGCTGCCGAGGTGCTGGCCTTGCCCATGTTCGCGGAGCTGGAAGAAGACGAGCAGCGGTATGCGGTGGAGACGATCGCCGAGTTCTATTCCTGAGCGCTCTCTAGCGTCCCTTGGCTGCCGGCCAAAGGAGCGAGGCGGAAACCAGCAAAGCCGTCAGAATCACAATGGCAAGTGACAGCAGCAAGATCCCGGATCCCATCAGTGCCTGAAACTGCGGCCAGTTGGCAGCCACGAGGGCGGCAAATACCACCAGACACGCCGCGACCGCTACCAGTCGCATGATCATCACCGGGCGTTCGATGCGAGCCTGTTCGTGCTGCTTGCGCAAGATTTGTGCGCGCCACCAGATCAGGCCTGGACTAGGCAGTTCCGGCCGATGATCTTCCGCCATCCGCTTTAGAATAGAATCGAGTTGCGAATTGTTATTCATGGGCAACACCGAACCCTGCCTTTACCAACAGGGCTTTTGCTTTTTCCCGAGCGCGAAAAACCATTACCCTCACGCTCTTTTCTTTCACGCCAAGGACCGCTCCTATCTCCTTGTGGCTGAGCTCTTCCACATGGGCCAACCATAACACGGCGCGTTCTTGCCCGCTTAGCTTGTCGAATATAGCGGCCATATCAACCGGCAGGCTGAGATTATGACGAACTTCTTCTGAGACACGGCTGAGCTCCCACCACTTCTGTTCCCGCTTCTGTTTGCGCCAGCGATCGCGCAGAATGTTTGTGGCGGTCTTATAAAGGTAGGCCTTGCGCGGCAACTCTTCCATAGGAGGGAGACTAATCAAACGGATGTAAGCTTCCTGCAATATCTCGTCCGCAGTCGCAGGATCACGACTCAGGCGGCAGAGATATCCGTGCAGGGTGCGCGCGGTGCGCAGGTAAAAAGCCTCGAATTCGGCCTGGCCTGCCTGCTCGTCGCTGCGTGCTTCGGTCATCGCCTGTGGCCGTTCTCCCAGAGCGGCAAACAAGCTTATAACTCCTTCTCCGATACGCCGATTCTCTTGGCCAGGAAGTACGAGACCGCCGCGGCGAGCACGAATCCAAGCCCCAAAAATATGAGCACGACGCCGATCGCGTCGATCCAGCTCTTGGTGTATGCTCCAACGGCGCCGGTAGAGGCGGTAAGACCTCCGCCCAGGAACATCAAGATAATGCCGGTCCGCAAGGAACGGAGGATCGCGTTGCGGGGGTTCGTGACCGACTCGGAAAAGCTCATGACATACTTCTGTCCGGCCGGGGACTGCACAAAAGCAGCGAAATCCTGTGCGGAAGAGAATTTCTCAAGCATGTGCTTCTGCATCGCATTCTGCTGCCTGCGGCGAAGGGTTGCTGCGATCACGTAGATGCACGCGCCAAAGAACCCCCAGCTGGCCAAAATGAGGAACCACTCCTTCAACTGCCCCTGAAACATCGGATCCATATTCCATTACCTCCACCGCAGAAACGCGCGAGACTCGGGGAAGGTTAACAGGCAGATGCCTTCTCAGCGAAGATTTGTGGCCGGAAGGATAACCGGTAGTGGGTCAACTGACCCGCCACCGGATGGGCCTTTTCGAGACGCCTCGGGTCAAGGTTGTGCGGCCAGCCACTGGCGGACGCTGCTTTGCTGCAGTTGTCCGAATTCAATGCAGTTGTCCATCCGCTCCAGGCTCTGCCGCAGCGCTCTCTCCGCCCCGGGAGCGCGATGTTCGGCGAAGAACTGCTTTACGTCATCACGCAACTGCGGAGAGCAAAAGCTGCCCAGGGCTGAGACTGCTCCTCGGCCTCCAAAAGTAGTGACTTTCTCGGAAAGCGAGTCCCAATGCGCTTTGAGGTAACTCCAGGCATCGTCGCGAGAATTGGGGTTGTTCAGCAAAGCCGAGAACAGATTAGGGTAATCCTGCTGGTGGATTGTGCCCTGGTCAACCAGCGCCAGTGTGCGCCGAAGCAACGAGGTCTGGCGAAAACCGGCCAGGGCCAGCAAAGCGCTGCGGTATTCGTCAGCCGACCGGGGTTTGGCCACGACCGCACTCAATTGCTCGTATAAGGCGGCGTCGCCATTCGCGGCCGCTACGTAGAATGCCGGACCGGCGATGGTCCCCTCTACGGATCCCGAAGATTGCAGGTACTGCTGCACGATGCCTTGCGACGCGGCGATGGCTTGGGGATCTCCGGAGAACCCCATGATCCCTAGCAGGCTTGCCCGCAGGGCCTTCCGCTCTTCGCTGTCGCCGGGGTGGGCGCTCCATCCTAGCTCGTGTGCGAGAGGTCCAAATTGTGCCAGGATGAACGCCCGGTACTTCGCTTCCTGCTCCTGGGTTATCAGTGAGTCGTTTATATAGTTCAAGTGACTGGCCAGCAGGTCCAGAACGTTGCGGTTGCGCTCCATGCGCAGGTCTTTGGCCAGGTCCAGAAAACTGCTTGCCGGACTTTTTCCGGAGCGGGTCATGGCCCAGGCATCCTCAACCAGAGCAATGCGCTCGGAGGGACTCAGCTCTTTGCCGGCAGCCTTGGCGATGGCAACCTGGTTCTGGGGATCGTCGTAGAAAAACCGATAGTAGCCCTTGGCATCACGGTTGGCGAAGAGCCACGCGGGGCACTTCGCCAGCGATATTTCTTCCGTTTTCTGCGTGATCAATTGGCACGCTGATCCTGACTTGTCCTTGGTCTTGATGCAAACCGGAACCTGCCACTCCTGCTCCGGGGAATCAGGAGCTTTGGGAGAGAGATAAAAACGCTGCTGCGCGAATTGCAGCGGCATGGAACCCGCATGGCACGCCCCGCTGATGCTGATCAGCGGCACGCCCGGCTGCATCACGAAGGGCGGCATGATTCTGTCAACCGGTTTGCCGGAAGCTTCTGTCTCCGCACGCCAGAAATCGGCCGCGGTGGCGTTGCCGTTGGCATGTTCCTGCAAATACTTGTTGACGCCGCGGCGGAAGGCTTCCGGTCCCACGTAGGATTCCAGCATGCCGATCACGGCCGCGCCTTTTTCGTAAGTAATACCGTCAAACATCTCTTTGATATCTGCCGGCGTGTGCGGATCGCCGTGGATGGCGCGCGCCGTGGCCAGGGAATCCACCCCGATAATCTGCTGCGCCGCCGCAGCCTCATCTTCTTCCAGGTGCCACTCCGGATGCCATGCCGCGATCGGCTTGCGTTCCATCCAGGTGGCAAAGCCCTCGTTCAGCCAGATATCGTCCCACCAGGCGGCGGTTACCAGATCGCCGAACCACTGGTGGGCGATCTCATGGGCAATCACGACGGCATGGGCGCGCCGGTTGAAGACCGACGCCGTGTTTTCATCCAGCAGAAGAGCCGTGTCGCGATAGAAGATCGAGGCGGTATTCTCCATGCCGCCCCACTCGTAATCGGGAATCGCCACCATATCGAGCTTGCCGAAGGGATAGGGGATGCCGTACCAGCGGTTGTAGAAGAGGATGGAGTGCTCTGCCGCTTCCAGCGCAAACTTGGCCATCGCTTTCTTCTCAGGCACGGCGCAGACGCGGATCGGCACCGAGCCGGCTCTGCCTTCCAGGCACTGCCAGTCCCCAACCGCCAGCGCCACCAGGTAAGTCGACATCCGTGGCGATGTAGAAAAGCTCAACCGGTGGCGTGCGGCGCCGGGAACCGGCTCGTCGGCGATGATGCTGCCGTTGGAGATTGCCGTGTCGCCCTCGGCCACCATGACCGACAAGTCAAAAGTGGCCTTGAAAGCCGGTTCATCGAAAGAGGGAAACATCATACGTCCGTAAGTCCCTTCAAATTGCGTGACCGCGTACGCGCGGCGCGGGGTCTTGCTCAGGTACAACCCGCGCAGCCCATCGGTGAGACGTCCGGAAAACCTCAGATGCAACAACGCCGGCCCGGCTGGCAAAATACCGGTCAGCGAGAGTCGCACCATCTCGTTCGGCTTGTCATACGTGACCTCGGCGGCACGCGTGCTTCCGCCAGCGGTGACCTCGGCAAGGCCGATCTCAAGATCCAGAGAGTTGAGCATGATCTCCTGCACCGGCTGGGTCACGCGCACACGAATCGTCTCTTCGCCGGCGAACTTCCCGCCGCTAAGGTCGGGATCGAGGAACAGCTTGTAGTTCTCCGGCACAACACTCACAGGAAGACGTTGCGCGAGCGACGGCGTCCCCAAGCCAGCCAGCAGACAACTCCAACTGAAGACGAAGAATGCCACAGCTTTCCACGGTTGATTCGACATGTTGAGTCCTTCAGGATGCAGGATGAAGACCTATCTTACCCTGATGGACACGAGCCTCATCAAGATAGGAGAAGGGCTGCGTGAGGGACATCAAGCTGAACTCACGATGCCTGACCCAACGGGACGTGCTGCGATCGATGCGATAAAAAGATCCGATATTCGTTTGCCGCTCGCTCCAGGCGAGCCTGCTCTTCTGCGCCTGCCAGGGCGTTGCCGGCCATCCGGCAATAAGCGCAGCGGAAGACTGCGTAGGCGGCAATGAAATCATCGATTCGGCAGGCCGCGTCGTCGCCACTGGCGCGCAGGTAGGCTTCCAGGAACGCCTCTGTATGGCCGGCGCTCATCTTCCATTCCACAATCGCCCCGGCGAGGTCCCAGGCGATATCTGTTATACCGGGAAAGAAGTGATCGTCGCCGTGGCTGCCGGAGTCGGTCTTGAGCATTTCGCCCTGAGCCATCAGCAGCCACTCATGGGGCTGCATGCGGCCATCGGCCAGCACCGGACGTTCCAACGTGAGCCGTACAGGCCGCTCGAAGCCCAACTCATACAGGTTGTGCTCGGCCATTTGTCCAAGTGCGCTCAAGCCCGACGGTTCCCTCGCGAAGGACTCAGCGCGAAAGGCGCAGTAGGCGGCCAAACGCGCCAGCACCCGCGGGCAAAGATCTTCGGCAGACATCGGCCTGCCGTCCGTCTTCATCTTCGTTTTCGTCTTCGTCTTCATCTTCATCCAGGGATAAGAAACAAATCCGTTTTCTTCTTTTCGCGGGCCCACGCCGAATCGGGCACCGGCAACTCTCTCTTCGCGTTCGCGAACTTGCTCTCCGTAATGTCCCAGGCCGGCAAACTTGAAGAGCCTTTCCGGCGCGCTGTCAGCGGATGAAAGGTACTTGAGCCGCTCAAAGCTGATCCATGAAGCCGGCCACTCGCCCGGCACGCGAAACAGACTTTTGCGCCACTCGCCTCCGCCAACAAAGCTCTCCGCGGCGGCAGGTTTGCGGGGCGACGAACTGACGGCGATCCATCGGAATCTCCTGGCGCGCTGCGGCCCGTTGTCGGCGCACAATAAGTCGAAATCCGGTTCGCGCCCGCAAAGCAGGATGATTCGTTCGCTGAGGACTCCGGCTGCGACCAGCGCTTCCGCGACGGAGAGAAACGACGATCCACTCAACCCCGGCCCCTCATCCACAATCAGGAAACCGGCCCCGCAGGCAAGGTGACGCTGAACGAACTCTCGCTGTACCGGCGAGAACTGCGTCCGTCGGTCATATGGATGTCCAACGGGACGCACCGTGATTCGCTCCGCCTTCACTCCCCGGTCGCGAGCCGCAGCGGCCGTGACCGCGCTCAACGTCGTGCCGATGGTGCGAATGCCAATGACCGCAGCCGAAGCCGGCCGAGGCGAAATGTTATCCAGCACCTCGGCGAAGGCCAGCGGATGCAGCGCGTAGTATGCAAAACCTTCCGCAGGCGCAATCTCAACCTGCGCGGGGACACGCGAAGCATCCAGGATTTTCCGCAGCTCTGCGCAGTCAACAGCCGACTCGCGCGCGACTAGCGCTTCCGCCAGCCGGTCGGTGATACGCATGCAAGGCTCTACAGACAATGACGGACTGGAACCATCGGCGGCATCGGCCACCGCGCACTCCAATTCGCCGGCGCGAAGCAGCGCTCCGATGAGACGGTCCAAATGGCGCGCGTCCCGAGGCGTCTCCACCCGGCGCAGCTTCTCCAAGTCCCGCATCAGGGCCAGCTTCAGTTCCGACCCGCTGGCACAGCGGCGATCTTCGCGGAACACCAGCAGGTTCACGGCCCGGGCGCGCATGGGCATCGACAAACGGGTTCAGGCGGCCTTGCGCGCGGCCCGCGGCGAGCGCGCAATATCTCCCTCTCTATCGATGAAATAAAGAAAGTGATTATCACGCTGAATAGCATGCGGGACCAGAATCTCGGCCTCGCCTTCGCCCGACTTCGGTTTCCTGCTCACGTTGCCGTCGCCGTCTATGAAATAAAGGTACTTCTTGTAATCGCGCTCCAGGCTTAATTTCTTTACCTTCTCTGCCATGCCTATTGGACGGCGGAAGCAGGTTCCCGGATGCCAGCCCTCATCCCGTCCGATGGCCCGCCTTATGCTTCGCTTTGGCGGGCGGCTGCTCGCCCGGCGCCAGCACTCTGTGGACTATCGGCGGCTTGAACTTGTACACGCGCTCCTTCACTTGCCCTTCGTCGTCTTTCACGCGCAGAGTAAAGGTGCGCAGGGTTCCTTCGTTCCCGAAGTCCTGCTGGCCGAGCGCAACGGGAAGGCTCCCGGCGAGATTGCGTTCATGATACGCGGTCTCATAGCGGTGCTTCCGCGTATTCCAGGTGTACACGCGAATCTGGTCGAAGTCGTAGGGCATCCCGTCTTTAGGCTGAGTCAGCAGAACCAGATATTCCGAAACTTTCCGCCCCTGGTCTTCGACCTGGTCCAACGGGTACGCGCCGATGATGCGCTGGCCTTCGGCGTACTGGCCGATTTCATCGGGCACGTCGAGATACAGTACGTGTCCCCATACCCAGCCTACGCGCTGCTGTGCGTCGCGGACCAGCCACCAATCTTCCCAGTTCGCCGGCTGAGTGTTGCTTCCCGCATCGTCCCCGGAGCTGTCGGATTCGGCGTCAGGATCCTTCGGCGGCGCCGGCGCGGCGTTGCGATTCACCGGTTGCCGCTGCAACAGCCCTACCTTCTGCTTTTCATCCAACACATAAAGGTGTTCGGTGATTCTTCCCGGCAGAACATGGAGATTGATCGGCTGGGTCACCGTGGCTGTGGACTGGGCGGGCGTATCCTTGAACTGTTCCGCCAGACGCTGGAACTGGTCAAACGTCTTCTGACTGGTCAGATAGCGTTCCTGCACCCAGCCCTCTTCTCCGCGCGGCGTGCGTACGCGCACAAACCGCCGGTTCTGCATCCGCTCCAGCACTTGCAGGCGCTCGCCGTTGTGGACCAGGCCGGTCTTGTTGAAAATCGTGGCCACGCGGTCGCGCAACGAGACTTGCGGCGCCGCCACGTAAACGTATTCCGCTTTGCCGGAGAAGTCGTTCCTGCATCCGGCCACCGCGAATCCCAGGAAGAAGACAACCAGGCTCGCCGCCAGCAGCAGGAATGCGCGAAGAGAAAAGATACTGATGTGAATGGCCGGCCCTGGTACGTGGGAATCGCGCATTTGCTTTTGCCTCCACTATAGCAGTCTTGAATTCATGGCGACAGGACCGCCCAGTCCATCCTTCACTGCGCCGGCGGCGTATGCCCGGCTTGCCCGCTTGGCCACGCCCGCGCGTTTTTGACGCCGCTTCTTCAGACTCCTTTCGTACCGTGGGACGAAAGAGCAGAGGCCCTTTCCCTTCGGCCATGCGTTCAGTTCCCAGCGGCAGTTATACTGCTGCCCGGAGAGAAAATAACTTGCCCAAGCTCGCCCTCAACCCTGTATGGCTGGCCGGGATTCTCGGCCTGGCTCTGGCGCTTTCCGCGCAGCAAAACCCAACCTCTGATCCAGCCATGGCCTCGCAGATTCGCGGCGAGCTGGAATTTCTGGCCAGCGACGCCCTGCAAGGCCGGGGCAGCGGCACCCACGACGAGCTGTTGGCCGCCGTCTATCTGGCCTCGGAGCTGCGGCAGATCGGCATCGCGCCCGCCGGCGACAATGGCGGCTACATCCAGAACGTGGTCACCGAGCGCCGCTCGCGCGACGGTTCCACCACGCCCTGGAAAACCCGTAACGTCATCGGCATCCTGCCCGGGCGCGATCCCGAACTCAAGAACCAGGTGATCCTGCTCTCCGCGCATCTCGACCATCTGGGCGTGGGCCGGCCGGTGAACGGCGACAGCATCTACAACGGCGCCGACGACGACGCTTCCGGCTGCGTCGCTGTCCTGCAATTGGCGCGGGCGTTGGTCTTGACCTCGGCCTTGTCCCAGTCTTCGGGCTTGGCCTCGGCCCAGTCTTCGTCCCAATCTTCGGTCCCGACCCAGTCCCTTTCCCAGGCCCAGTCCCCGGCCCCGTCATCGGGCGTGTCTCCGGCCCAGTCCCTTTCCGCAGCCCTTTCCCCGGCCCTGTCCCAGAACAACGCTCAGCGCCCGCGGCGGACCGTCCTCTTTGCTTTCTTCGGCAGCGAAGAGACCGGCGGCCAGGGCGACCAATATTTTCTTGAGCATCCGCCCGTGCCTTTGTCCACGATCGTGGCCAACCTGGAGTTCGAGATGATCGGCCGGCCCGATGCCGCCGTCAAGCCCGACCAACTCTGGCTCACCGGCTACGAACGCTCGAACCTCGGTCCTGAGCTGGCCCAGCACGGCGCCCGGCTAGTGGCCGACCCGCACCCGAACCAGCACTTCTTCCAGCGCTCCGACAACTACGCCCTTGCCAGGAAAGGCATCATCGCCCATACCGTCTCCAGCTACGGGTTGCACCTGGACTACCATCGCCCCAGCGACGACATCAGCCGGATCGACTTCGCCCACATGGAGCAGGCCATCGAATCCATGGTGGCGCCGGTGACCTGGCTGGCCAACTCCGACTTCAAACCCCAATGGGCTCCGGGAAAGAAACCGTAGGAGAAGATTTGGTAATTGAGTAAGTTGGTAATCGGGTAATTGAGAGGCAAAGCCCATCCGCGTTAGTCCGCGGTAAGGTTTTGACTTTCCGATCACCGGATCACCCGATTCTTCTGGCCGCTGTTGTAAACAATGGAGATCAGTCAGTTTGTTCGCTTCCTATTCTCCCCCCCCCCAATCCCCCCCCAATCCCCCACCCCCTGTTTCACGCCACTTCACCCCATGTTCACCCCAAGTCACCCCAGAACCGCATATGCACTCGAATATGCAGTATTCGGTTCACGTCCGATCCGCAGCCATTCGCGTGACCCGCGGTAATGGTTTTGGTTTTCCGACCACGGCGATAACGCGCGATGACGGCGATCCCGGCGATTCTTTGGTTGTCGGTTCCCGATCACCGGATCACCGGATCACCCGATCTGTACCTACCCCTCCATCTCAGCTAGGATTCTAAAGGGGTTAACTACACTCATCCCCACTCGTCCCCGCTCTTCTCTGTTGATAAGAAAAGAGTTACAGGTTTGATCCCCGCTTCATCTCCACTCGGCTTATCTTCTTCAGATGCTTCAGCTTACGGGCAACAAAACGTGTCATCCCCACTATCCCCACCTTTCGGTGCGGCAAGCAAAAGACCCTGTCACATTTTGTGTCCCGCTCTTACCCCAGTTCTTGGCAGTCTGCTCTTAAAGTCCGGTTGATTGGAAAACGGCTGGGAAACAGGCGTCCCCAAAGAGCAACGCACGCTTCGGTCCACGCGGCGGGTTCGGCGCCTGGCGATTTGGCCTTCCGCGTTTCCTCGTGGCGACATACCGTGGTCCCCGATGTGGCTGGGGCGGGTATGTCGGTGCGTCCCTCGGTTTGCTTGCGGGCAGAGGGGCGTCGAGTCCGGAGGATTCGTCCGTAAAGGCGGTTCGCCATTTGCTTAGCCGTTGGCCTCATGTCGTTCGGTTGGAGCAGAGGCTGACTGGTGGACGCTGAATACATCATGTTGTCAAAAGAGCCCGCCGCCGGCCAGGTTCGGTCCGGCGGGAGGAAGCTGCCGTAGGAGGCAGGTTCCGTTAAAGAGCAAATCGCAGCCTTCATCAACTATGACGCGGGACGCGGTGGGTTATTTCAAAAAGAAGCACTTAGCAATTAGCACTTAGCAATTAGCAAAACCAAGAACCAAAGCGCAAAACCTTACCGCGGATCACGCGGATGGACGCGGATCATATTTTCAGCGACGCCGGGAGACGGGCTGCGGCATCCTTTGCACCAGGGCTAAAGCCCAGATAAAGGACAACCCCTTTCGCGGCCCTAAAGGGCCGCTCTTCCACCCAAAAAGCTTCACCCCAAAAACTTCCACCCAAAAAGGTTCCACTACCAAAAGAGCTTTCGCGGCCATGCATCGCCGTTTCTTCCACCCGTGCTCGGGACACGGCAACCTCGCAACTATTTGCCGGCGCGGCCCTCCAACATGGCCAGCAGATGTTTCTTCGCCTCGTCGAGCGCAGGCAGTGACTTTACCAGCCGCACGGGCACGCCGAGGCGCTGGGCCGCAGGTTCCAGCAAAATCTTGAATTCCTTTTGCCGGACACGAAGCTCGTGGGGCAGGTATCTTGCATTTTCAATCGCAGCCAGCACGGCGCGCACAAGGGATTCACCGCGGCTCTGCTCCGGCGATCCGAGTTCAGGCTGGAAGAGGAAACCACTTGCGGCGTCGGTCACCAGGGCTACTGGGAGAAGGGATTGGCGCCGGTTTTTCCCTCCGATACGCGCGTTGGAGTAAAAATAATCGACTTCAAGGGCGCCGCCCACGGCGTGGTCTTGCCGCAAAATCCGGCCCAGGCGCGCCTCGTCGAGTATGGGCGGAACCGGCAGCGCCGGCGTCGGCGCCGGCGCCTTGATCTGCCGGACCGCGAACTTTTGTCGCGGACCGTCCGCGCCTTCGAGCGCCAGAACCGGGTAAAGATCCTCTTCTTCCCAATACGGCGCGTCCGGATCGTCCAGCAGAGTCTCGCAAAATGCCACAACCGCCTGCATGCAGCGGGCCAGCACCGCCGCTTCCGGCTCGGTGACGTACCAGGGATAGTATCCGGGACGCAAAGCGCGAAAAATCGGCGCCGCCATGCCTCGGCCAAAAGGATGCTTGAAGTGCTTAAGCAATTCCCGGTCCGGCGGTGTGAGTGCAGAAGCCTTTATGAATTCCACCGACACCCCGCGATGGCTGGCAAAGAACTCGCCCGGTGAAGGTTGCTCGCCGGCCAGCACCCGGCTCAGTCCACGAAAGCTCTCTTCTCCAACATAAATATGAAGGCTGAAGACTTCTCCTAAGGCGCCCATGATGGAGCAGTAACATGTCTCGGTCGGCGGAGAAGTCTGGACCAGCATGAGGTTGCTATCACCCACAAACCCCCAAGGTTTTAAAGCTGCCAGCGCCGCCGACAGATCGTAGAGCCGTTCCGCCGTCGCGCTCGTGAGCGCCTGTTCTTCCGCCAGTTGTTTTTGGAAGAACAGAATGCTCCCCTCGCCGCTTTTGTTGGAAAAGCTCATAGGCGGATATCTTAATGGCCAAACCGGGCCCGGCGTAAGAAACCTACTCCCCCACCAGCGTCCGGTAGCGATGCACTGGAGGCGGCATGGGCGAGTCGGCGACTTTTCACGCTCTTCCACAGGATCTCATTCAGGGCGTGCATGGGGGCGCGGTCGAGATCGGAGAAGTCCATCTGCTGCTTAGCGGCCGTAGCCGAGCCCAGGCCAAACCAGGAAAAGACTAGAAGAAGGACAAAACCAGATGCGCGTACGCGAGCGGAAGCGGATTTCATAGGAGCGGCGAAATTCTGGGCCACCAATATTAATGGATCGTGAAAAATCGCAACGAACCCATCCGGTTCGGACCGGACTGCCCTTCAGCTCGGTTTATAATTCTTCACGCTTTAAGAATCGAAATGGAGGGTACTTCGTATGAAATTGCATGGTGTCGGACGTGTTCTAACCAGCTTTGCTTTGGTCCTGCTCGGCGTGCTTGCTGTGGGGGCGGCGGCTACGGGCGGTTATCACCAGCTCAAAAAATATCCTATCGGGGCAGCGCCGGGAAGTACGCGCGAGTATTTTGACTATATTTCGGTCGATTCAGCAGCGCGCCGCGTGTACGTGTCGCACGGCACGGAAATCGCAGTCATGGACGCCGATAGCGGCGTCCTCGTCGGCAGCATCACCGGCTTGAAACAGGACCACGGGGTGGCGGTGGCGACTGAGTTCGGCCGAGGTTTCATCACCGACGGCGGCCAGGGCAAGGTGGTGATCTTCGATCTGAAGACCCTCAAGACGATCGGCGAGGTCAAGGCCGATAACGATGCTGACAGCATTGTGTACGATCCCGCGTCGAAACGCGTCTTCTCCATGAATGGAGACTCGAAAAACTCGACCGTGATCGACGCCAAGACCGGAACCGTTGCCGGCACCATCGACCTGGGAGGCGGCCCGGAGTTCGCCGTCGCCGACGGCAAAGGAACTGTCTACGTGAATATCGAAGACAAGAACGAACTGGTCTCCATCGATACCAGCACGCTCAAAATCAAATCGCGCTGGCCGCTGGCGCCCGCCGGAACGCCCACGGCGCTGGCCATCGATCTCCAACACCGGCGGCTGTTCAGCGCCGGACGCAAACCGCAGATGCTGGTGGTGCTGGACGCTGACAGCGGCAAGGTCATTCAGTCCTTCCCGATCTCGTCGGGCGTGGATGCCGCCGCCTATGACCCGGAAACTGGTTTGATCTTCGCCTCCACGCGCGAAGGCATGATCCATATCTTCCACGAAGACTCGCCCGACAAATTCAGCGAAGTTGAGACCGTCAAGACCGAGTTCGGCGCGAAAACCATGGGACTCGATCTCAAGACGCATAACGTCTTTGTAGACACGGTGGATTTTGCTCCGGCTGGAGCTCCTACGGCAGAGCATCCGAGTCCGCGACCGACGGCTATTCCGGGGACATTCCACGTGCTGGTTTACGGCCGGTAAGGATCGAGCGTGGGACCGAAACAGGACTTCGCCTTGCCGAGTGCAAGGCGAAGTCTGCGTCTAAAGTGCGCTGACCAAGGTGCGCTGCCAGAGGAGCGCCGACAGCGGAGTTGAGGTACACGGCGCGGCTGCAAAGGCCCGAGGCTAAAGCCCGATCGTCTGAGAGCTCTCTAGCGGCTCTAAAGAGCCGCTCTTCCACCAGAAAGATCCGCTCTGCCACTAGAAGCTGGACGACAATCCAGGATGGGCTATGAAACCTCTAATGCGCCGTATCGGTCAGCAGGACCACGTCGCGATTCGTCTGGCCGCGGGAGAGAGCCAGTAGTTTGCCATCGCGCGACCAGGCAAAGTCGAAGATCAAATCAGACTTGAAGTCGGTGAGCTGTTTGGGCTGGCCGTCGGTGAGCGGCATGGCCCAGAGATTCGATACCCCGCGCTCATTCACTACATAGGCCAGCGATTTTCCATCAGGCGTGAAACGGAGCCTTCCCGTGGCTCTTGCATCGGCGTTGATGGTGTAGAGGGGAGCACCACCACTGCTGGCGATTATGATCCATACCGGGCGGAAATTCGGCACTGTTCCCACGATAGTGCCAAAGAAGACCATCTTCCCGTCGGGCGAGAGGGCGGGTAAGTTAGCAGTCTGCGGGCTCAGACTCGTTGCTGTCCCTCCATCAATCGAGACCCTCCAAACTGAATTTCCGCTATTGTTGAGCGCCTGGTAGACCACCCACTGCCCGTCGGGTGAACAGAGAGGACTTTGATCGCCGGGACCGGCGGTAATCTCTTTCAGGTTGCCGCCGCCCGTGTCCATGCGCCAGATGGTGTGGCCATTTTGCGTGCGCACCGACAGAAAAACGATGTAGCGCCCGTCGCCGCATGCCGAAGGCCGGACCGAAGGCGCTACGTCCGAAAGGATCGTGGTTTTGCCGGAACCGTCACTCTTGCGAAGATTGAACTCAAACGCCTGGGAGGTCGGTGCAAAGCTGAGGATTCGGCCATCAGCAGTCCAATCCAGGTTCTCGGCTTCCGCTTTTCCGGAGCTGATCTGCACTGCCTGGGCTACCGTTCCGGATGCGGGCATGACCCAAATGTTGTTGGAGTTCTCAGAAGCCACGGTCACCAACGAACGGCCATCGCGGGTGGTGCTGATGGCGTCCGCGTAG
>DATDGY010000258.1:0-57856 GCA_036521855.1 Candidatus Angelobacter sp. | reverse complement strand
TCCCGGTCTGGAACTGGTGACGTCCAACAACATACAAGGGCACTCCAGCTTTGTCTTGCAATTTGATCTTTCGAAAAGTCTGGATGGCGCGGCCACCGACGTTCAGGCGGCTATCACCCGCGCGCAAGGACAGCTTCCGGTTGATCTGCCCAGCCCGCCTACTTTCACCAAGACCAATCCTAACGATCAGCCCATCATGTATATCCCTCTGGTGAGCGACACGGCGACTGAGGGCCAGTTATATGACTATGCCAACACTCAGGTGGGCGAGCGCATCAGCATTCTTCCCGGAGTCAGCCAGGTGTCGGTGTTCGGCGCGCGGTCGGCCGTCCGGATCAAAGCCGATCCGTCTGCCATGGCCGTGCGCAACACCACCCTGGATGATCTGACGAATGCCATCAAGAATGGCACGAACTATACCGGAGCCGGACAGTTCGACGGACCTCATCGCACATTCCTGCTCCAGCCGCAAGGTCAGCTCAACACGGCGGATGAGTACAACAACCTGATTGTTGCGCAAAACAATGGCGCCCCGGTGTATCTCAAAGACGTTGCTACGGCAACCCAGGGCGTGCAGGACGAGCGGATTGACATGCGCTTCTGGGTCCGGGGATACCCCCAACCCCACGCCACCGTGGTGGTAGGAGTCTATCGCCGTGCAGGAGTGAATGCTGTCGAGGTTGCCAAATCGGTGCGAGACCTCCTTCCGAGCATTCAGTCCCAGCTTCCGAGTTCGGTCCTGATCGTTACGGCTTATGACCGCTCCCAGACCATCGTAAGCAGCATTAAGGATGTGCAGTCCACGCTCTACATTGCCTTCGTGCTGGTGGTCATGGTTATTTTCATGTTTCTTGGCCGGGCCACAGACACGCTGATTCCAGCAGTGGCATTGCCGCTCTCCCTGCTGCTGACGTTTATAGCCATGAGTGTGCTTGGCTACAGTTTGGATAATCTGTCATTGATGGCGATCACCCTCGCCATCGGGTTCCTGGTCGACGATGCCATCGTGTTTCTGGAGAACACCGTCCGTCTGATGGAAAAAGGCCAAGACGCGCTGGAGGCCTCACTGAACTCAGCCAAGGAGATTAGCTTCACCATTATGGCCATGACGCTCTCCCTGGCTGCCGTATTCATACCCCTGGTCTTCATGAGCGGGCTCATGGGACGAATCTTTCGTGAGTTCTCGATCACGATTGTGATTTCCATTATCGCCAGCGGGCTGGTCTCGCTTACGCTCACTCCGTTGATGACCTCCCGGTTGCTCCGTGACCGCGGCGAAGGCGCCAAAAAGACCTGGATGGAGCGCTGGTTTGGAGCCATCGAACGGCGCGTTCTCGATTTCTACGGACGGTCTCTCTGGTTCTTTCTTCGCCATCGCTGGATCTCGGCGGTGACGTGGGTCATATGCCTGGTTGGAACCGGATATCTGTTCTACACCGTACCCAAGTCCTTCTTGCCGGTTGGCGACAGCTCGTTTATCCGCGGTGTGTTGGTCGCGCAGGAAGGAACCTCACCGGACCAGATGCATGCCTATCAGACTCAGGCAGAACAGATCTTGCGCGCCAACCCCGCCGTGCGCAGCACCTTTACCATGAGTGGGAACAGCGCATTCCTGCCCGCGAATCAGGCGTTTCTGATTTCCTTCCTGAAGGATCCGTCTGAGCGCGCGCCTATCCAGGTGGTCGCCGGACAGGAGATGGGCGCAATCGCGAATTCCATTCCCGGCGTCCTGGCCTTCATGCAGCCTAACCCGGCGCTGGAAATCAGCACCGGCGCAACCGCGAACGTACAAGGACAATTTGCCTACGCCCTTTCCGGAATCGACGCCAACCAGGTCTACACTACGGCGGCCAAGCTGACCGCGAAGATGTACCAGTATCCAGGATTCCTATTCGTGAATTCCGATCTCTTCAATCACACGCCAAACCTGCAGATTGACATTCTGCGGGAACAAGCCAAACTCTATGGCGTTTCTGAGAGCCGGATTCTCAACCTGCTCCACAACGCCTATTCAGAGAACTACAGCTACCTGATCAAGCAGCCCACAGACCAGTACCAGGTGATCTTGGAAGTTGCGGACGACAAGCGCGCCGACCCGCAGGACCTGAGCCGGCTCTACATCAAGAGTGATGACGGGCAGCGCATGGTGCCGGTCAGCGCGCTCACCAGCTGGCACACTCTGATTGGGCCGCAGGCTGTCAACCACATCAATCAATTCGCCAGCGTGACTTTATTCTTCAACTTGAAACCCGGCTACGCCATTGGGCCGGCGACTCAGTTCGTGGAGCAGGCGGCCAAAGAAATCCTTCCGTCGGATGTCCATGGCGGACTTCAAGGCCAGGCGCTCACGTTCCAGAACACCGTTTCCGATCTTGCTGTCCTGATGTTGGTTGCGGTGTTCGTCATGTATGTAATTCTGGCTATTCTTTATGAGAGCTACCTGCACCCCATTACCGTGCTCTCGTCGCTGCCGGTAGCGCTCCTCGGCGGGCTGCTGACGCTCTGGCTGTTCGGCGCTGAAGCGTCTCTGTATGCCTATATCGGCATGTTCATGTTGATGGGCATCGTGAAGAAGAACGGAATCATGATCGTGGACTTTGCCGAGCAGCGAGTGCGGCAAGGGGTCAAGGACGACCAGGCGATCCACGACGCCAGCATGCAGCGCTTCCGCCCGATCATTATGACCACGATGGCTGCCCTGCTGGGCGCGCTCCCCATCGCCCTCGGCTACGGCGCCGACGGCTCGTCGCGCAGGCCGCTTGGTTTGGTGGTGATCGGAGGTCTGGTTGTGTCGCAATTCGTAACGCTCTATGTCACGCCAGCCATCTATCTCTACCTGGAAGAGTTTCAAGAGAAGGTGCTCAACCGGTTCTCATTCTTCCGCTCGAGGCGGCTGCCTGTGCCGGCCACGGAGGTCGCCTTCGCGATGCAGGACAGCTATGGAGACTAATACTATGTTTGAACAGATTCGTCACAGACGTTCCTCTATAATGCCGCTCTTCTTCGGTGTAGCCATCATCCTGAGCGGATGCACGGTTGGGCCAAACTACAAGAGGCCGCCGGTCAACGTGCCCACCGCATACCGGCAACCGGTCGAGGATGCGACAACGACGCCGGCAAGCAGGCCCGGACAGACCGTACCCGCCGTCGCTGGTCAAAACCCGGCTACCTCGCTGGGCGATGACAAATGGTGGGAGGTCTTTCAGGACAAGGTGCTGCAGGACCTGATCCGCACGGCCCTCAAAAATAATTACGACGTTCGCATCGCCGCCGCGCGAGTGCTGGAAGCGCAGGCGCAGCTGGGCATAGTGCGCGCCGATCAGTTTCCTTCGGTGAATGTCGGCGGTAACATCAGCAGTCAGCAAAGCCCCAAGATCGGTCCGATCCCTTCCTTCGAGATTACACAGGGTCAAGTGAACGCCTCAGCAGCGTGGAATCTCGATTTCTGGGGAAAATATCGCCGCGCTACGGAGGCCGCCCGGGCGAACCTGCTGGCCAATGAATGGGCGCAGAAGCAGGTCATGGTCACCTTAGTCGCCAACGTCGCCAGTGACTACTTTCAGCTCCGCCAGCTGGACCTTCAATTGGAGATCTCCCAACGAACGCTAGGCTCCCGCCGAGACTCGCTGCAGCTGACCAACACCCTTGAACAGCATGGAATCAACTCATTGCTCGACGTGCGCCAGTCCGAACAGCTCGTCTATACGGCGGCAACAGAGATTCCCGATCTAGAGCGGCAGATTACCCAGGAAGAAAACGCCATCAGCATTCTGTTGGGAAACAATCCCGGAGATATCCCCAGAGGTTTGAAGCTTACCGAGCAACCTCATGCGCCGGAGGTTCCTGCAGGTCTTCCGTCCGCACTGTTGGGACGCCGGCCAGATATCCTCCAAGCCGAGCAAAATCTCGTCGCCGCCAATGCACAGATTGGCGTTGCCCGGGCCGCTTATTTCCCCCAGATCTCGCTGACGGGATCAGCCGGCTATGAAAGTGCCGCTCTTTCGAATCTGTTCACCGGTCCCGCAGGTGTTTGGAATCTTGTGGGGTCCCTCTCCCAGCCAATCTTCGAGGGTGGAAGGCTCAAGTCCAACGTTCGTTTCACAGAAGCCCAGAAGGAGCAGTTCCTCCTCACCTATCAACAGACCATTCAGGGCGCGTTTCGCGATGTCTCGAACGCCTTGGTGGCATATCGAAAGAACCAGGAATTTAGGATCCAACAGGAGCATCTGGTGGCAGCGGCCCAGGATGCGGCTCGACTCTCGGAAGTGCGCTTCAAAGCCGGAACCACGGACTACATCGAGGTCCTGACAAACAATACCAACTATTTCTCCGCGGAATTGCAACTGGCGCAAGCACGGGGAAACGAGCTTACTGCCCTGGTCCAGCTGTATCAGGCTCTGGGTGGTGGTTGGCAACAATGATGGCAAGGCCGTCGCCGCGGCGAGGTTCGCCTCGTCTCATTTTGCAAGATCAGCTAAGCGTTGGACTAACGCCTTTAGAAAGGAGCTCCCTATGAAACTCGCTGTACTGGGGCGACAGGCGCGACGGGACTGGAGATCGTACGCCAGGCGCTCGAGCATGGCCATTCCGTGACGACACTTGTTCGCACGCAGGAGAGACTCAAGGCCTTTCGCGATCGCATGACCATCAAACAAGGAGATCTACTGAATGACGGCGAGCTCCAAACTGTCATTCAGGGTCACGACGCGGTCTTGTCCGGGTTTGGTCCGCGAGTGCCTGTCTCGAAAGCTGACGCCGACCTTCTGCAGCGGTTCGCTGTCGCGCTTACGAGCGCCATGTTGCATGCGGGAGTGCGACGCGTCGTAGTCGAGTCGGTGGCTTTCCTCTTCAAGAATTCGATCATGCCGCCGGCATACCTTCTCGGCCGGTTGTTCTTTCCGCGGACGGTCGCCGATGCGTCTGCCATGGAGCGGGTCTTTGCGGAAAGCGAACTCGACTGGACGATGGTGCGTCCGCCGGAGCCTACAGACAAGCCTTACACGGGGAGATATCGCGTGCGCGAGGGCCATCTGCCCCGCTTCGGGTTCAAAATCTCGCGTGCGGATGTCGCTGAGAAGGCACTGTTGCTATTGACATCGTTCTGAACAGCTCTCGCCCGGCACAGCATTGAAATCCTCGTCGGAAAGGAAACACTGGATGGGCGGGCACCCGTGGTTCTATTTTGTGGCATACCAGCCGAATATTGCACTCGCGATGCAATCGCTGAGGAACCGCGAGTTCAAGGCGGGCCGGTATAACCCGGCCGTCAAATTCCCCCAGTTTCCCGTTACCGCCAACTCTCCTTCTCCCGGGGCAAGACACCCTTCGATTGAAAAAGCGATGAGCGCTGCTGATGCCGATGGCACGCGGTCCGTCCTGGATATTGAACAAGTAAGCCGACAGCCGGGCCACGGTGTGGTCGCTCCAGTGTCGGACAAACGGCTGCTGGAGTTCTTTGGTACCGCAAAGCCGTCACGGGTGATGATCGAAGCCGACATGGATTTCTTCGAGGATGTTGAACGGGGACAGGGCATCTACATCATCATTTACAAAAATGAGCGCCCCTCGGAGATCTTCTTTGCTGGATACTCTTACGATTAACGGACGAACCGACGTTCCTGGCGTTGAGGCTGATCCGGAAAATGCGTGTGTTGCGCCGCTCTGTCCTACCGCCTTTCTTCGCGTGTTCCGCAATGTGGGACGAAAGGTACGGCGGCTTGGACTCACTGGAATCTTGCTCGACCAGCAAAAAAAATTCTTGACTTCCAGTTCATCTCTCATATAATGCCACGCCGTGCCACATTCTAAGACGGACGCGCGGCCCAGTCCCCACTACCATGTCCAGGTCCTTGATCGGGCGCTGGCTGTCCTGGAGACACTTTCTGCCGATGGTCCAGACCTCTCCCTGGGAGACATTTCCGAGAGGTTAGGACTGCACAAAAGCACAGCCCACCGGCTGATCATGGTGCTGGAGCGGCATAAGTTGATCGAACGGAATTCAGCCAGCGGCCGTTATCGACTGGGCTTGAAACTGTTCGAACTTGGAACCAAGGCTGTTTCAAAACTTGATCTCCGGGAGCGGGCGCGGCCGTTTCTCGAGAGGCTGGTGCTGGAGACCAGTGAGACGGTTCATCTCTGCATTCTAGACGATTCGGAGGTCGTCTATCTGGACAAGGTCGAGCCGACCCGTTCGGTGCGGATGGCCACGAGCGTAGGAAGAAGAAATCCAGCGCATTGCACCGCGGTGGGTAAGGCCATGATGGCCTATCTGTCCGACGCGCAAGTAGAGGCGATTGTCCGCAAGCAGGGGCTGAAAGCCATGACCGCCAACACCATTACGAGTTTTGTTGAGCTCAGGAAAGAACTGAGCGCGATCCGAGAGCGCGGATACGCTATTGACAATGAGGAGATTGAGGAAGGCGTGCGTTGCGTGGGGTGCGTGGTGCGCAACTTTTCTGGTGAGCCGCTTGCGGCCATCAGCATCTCCGCACCGGCCTTCCGCCTGACGAAAGAAAAGGTGCAGAGTTTGTCCCGACCCGTAGTCGGAGTGGCGGAAGCGCTCTCCAGGGAGCTTGGCTTTAAGAACGAGCCGCCTGCCTTTCAGGTCGATGGCGTGGCCAGGGCAGCAACGCAGGGTTAAGGAGTACGCAGGCACTCGGCGCAAGCCGGGTTTTTTTGCGTCCTTTTGAGGTTATGAAATGTCATCCCGCAATGCGGTACGACCTCTGATCGGCGCGCTGCGGGAAGAATGAGCTGGAGGCTCTTGCAATGAGAATCACACGGTTCATCGCTCCGTGCTTGCTTGGTCTGGCAAGCACAGTCCTGAATGCGCAGATCACCACCACCACCATCATAGGAACGGTGAGTGACAACACCGGCGCCGTGGTCGTCGATGCCAAGGTGACGGCGACCAATACTGGCACAAATCTCCAGCGCTCAGTCCGGACGAACGGTCAGGGAGAATACCGGATTGAGTTTTTGCCTGTGGGTGTGTATTCGGTAACCGTCGAGGCAGCCGGTTTCAAGAAGTTCGTCCACACCGCGATCACGCTTGATGTGGCGCAGACGGCACGCGTGGACGCTTCTTTGAACGTAGGCTCCACGGGTGAGACGGTCGAGGTGACGGCGGCCTCTCCCCTGGTAAATACAAGCAATCCCGAGCTCGGCCGTACGGTGGAGAATGAAGAGATTGTCAACCTGCCGATCGTGAATCGCAATATTTACACCTTGCTGGAACTGACCCCCGGCGTGCAGCGAAGCGACAACAGTATCGTTCTCGGGTATCCCGAACAGCGGACGCTGATCAACGGAGGAGTGGATGGCGGAGCCGGGTCAGTGAATTATTTTCTGGACGGCGGAGTGAACATAACCGGCCTGCGCAATACCGGCAATATCCTGCCCAATCCCGACGCCATCCAGGAATTCAGAGTACAGACGAACAACTACAATGCGGAATATGGCCGGTTTGCCAGCGGCGTCGTGAATGTCCTCACCAAGTCAGGAACCAACGCGTACCACGGTTCGGCATTCGAATTTCTGAGAAACACGGCGTTCAACGCCAACACGTGGGGAAATACCACATCGGGGACGCCACCATTACACCGCAACCAGTTTGGCGCGACCTTCGGCGGTCCGATTGTCAAGAACAAGACATTCTTCTTTGTCTCTTACTCCGGGCTGCGCCAGAATACCAGCACATTCCTGAACGGGGCGATCGTTCCCACGACATTGGAGCGGAATGGCAATTTCTCCCAATCCGCGGTAAAGCCGGTGAATCCGGCAACGCATACAGCTTACGCCGGCAACGTGATCACGAATCCAGATCCAGTTGCCATGGCCATCATCAATCAGTTCATTCCGAAGGCAAATGTCGGGACCAACCTGTGGCAGGGATTTGTGCCCAGCCCGTACAACACGGATGAGTTCTTAGGTAAGATCGATCACAATATTGGCGAGAGCCATCGTCTGACCGCCAGCTACTTCGAAACCAGCGGGACCAACACTGTCGTGGCAGGCACGGGAAACCTTCCTTGGTCGCAGCAGGAGTTTGACTGGCGCCAGCACGAAGCCAACGTGAGCGACACTTGGTCCATCAGCCCTAATCAGATCAACCAAGTATGGCTGACCTATACTCGGAATTTCGGAGGCCGGCTGAATGTTCCCCAAACGGATCTGGCGGCCCTTGGGTCCCTGCAAACCGTTGAAGGCGCACCCTCGCTCCCGCAAATCACCGTCACCGGATTCTTCACCCTGGGGCAGGCCATCTCCGGGCCAGTGGCGGGGACTAATTTTTACTCGGCACGGGATACTTTCAGTTACAACCACGGCCGTCACGCGTTCAAGTTCGGTGGTGAACTCTCGCTCGATAAAGACATCCAACAGACGTTGCTGAACAACTACGGCGTGTTTACGTTCAACGGGACGGTGAGCAAGAATGCGCTGGCGGATTTCGAGACGGGGCTCCCCAGTTCACTTTCGCAGGACGCGCCCGTCACCGGATACACGAACACCTGGTACGCCGCGGCTTTTGCCCAGGACGACTTCCGCATTCACCCGCGTCTCACTTTGAACCTGGGGCTGCGTTGGGACATCCAGACTGCACCCACCGATCCCCAGAACAAAGAGTCCACTTACGTGCCGGGTGCGCACTCTACTATCAATCCTGCCGCCCCAACCGGAATCCTTTTCCCCGGAGACCCGGGCGTAACTCGTGGGATCGTTTCCACGGCTTGGACCCATGTCTCTCCGAGAGTGGGTTTCGCCTGGGACCCGTTCGGCAACGGAAAGACTTCTGTCCGCGCCGGCGCGGGGATCTTTTATGGAAGCATTTCCGGCAATGAGTGGAATACGACTTCCAACTTCGAGCCCTTCGCCATCCGCCTTACATTTACCAACAACAACAGTGCTACCAAAAGCACAGGCGCGACCTTGAGCAACCCTTACCGAGGACTGGTGGGCGGCGATCCCTTTCCTTATAACGGCCAGTTTGTGAACGGCGGCTCGATCTTTGGTGCGTCGCCGAACTTTCATTGGCCCTACACCTATCAACTCAACTTCTCGGTGCAGCATCAGGTTACGTCAAGCTTGGGAGTCACGGCGAGCTACGTCGGCTCGCTCAGCCACGACCTTCCTTTTGCCGTGGACCTGAACTACCCAACTTTCGCCGGCGCTACCTCGTCGAACATTCAAGCCCGCCGACCCAATCCGGCCTTTGGCGCGGTACTAGCGATGGAATCCGGACAGACGGCGTCGTATAATGCGCTGCAGATCAGCGCCACGCAAAGAACTTCGCATCACGTTTCGTTCAACGCTTTCTATGTCTATAGCAAGACTTTTGACAGCGTTCAGCTTGACAACAACACCACGCAAGGCTTGGTACAGGATTTCTCCAACATCGGTGGGGACCGAGGACGGGCCGACATCGACATGCGCCATCAGCTGGTCGTCGCCATGATCTGGCAGCCGGATTATTACACGGGGGGGAATTCGGTGGTGCGCCACATCACTCACGGATGGTCCATCTCGCCAATTCTCCAGTGGCACAGCGGTTTCCCGTTTACCGTCCTGAACGGGGCCGATGCCAACTTCGATGGCAACAGCACCGACCGGGCTCAACTCGTGGGAAATCCGCTGACCGGCAATTGTCTGGAACCAGGCGGGGTCGTGGGCCCGCCTGTCGGGTCGGCGGGGTGTTGGTTCAACAACACTGCTTTCGTTCAAAACAAGCCTACCAACGGAGCTCCCGTGGATGGAAACTCCCCGCGCAACTTTCTGAATGGACCCGGCTACAGAGACGTAGATCTGGCCATCTTTCGCACATTTAAGGTCAATGAGCGCTTCAGTTTGCAGATCCGCGGAGAAGCGCTGAATGTCTTCAACATGGTCATTCTGAATAGTCCGAACGCTACGGCTCCTGCCGCTCCAGTGACGACCGCGCTGTCCACTTTTGGGACGATCACAAGCGCTCAACCTATGCGGCAGCTTCAGCTCGGCATGAGGGTCACGTTCTAGGTATGGAGGCGCGAACCGAGCCCACACATGTCATCGACGTTTTTGCCGCGTGCCATTACGACTATGTCTAAGAAGAATCGTCATGCGTAAATGGGCTCTGGCGTCTTTTCTGTGCGGTGGCCTGTTGCTTTGCGGCGCGGCCCACGCCAGCTCTCATCTGCTGGGCATTAAAGTGTCCGTTACCAATCCTTCGGCGGAAGAGCGGCGCGCCGAGCCTATCGTCGTTCCAATATCTGCGCTTCGCAAGATCGCCCCGGATTTGCGGGCCGGGTCGCTGATCGTCACCGTGACTCGCACGCCAAGCCTGGAGCAGGACGAGGCTGCGGTCCAGGCAACCGAGATCCCGTCCCAGGTGGACGATCTGGATGACGACGGCAAAGCCGATGAACTGGCTTTTCAACTTGACCTGCAGCCGCGCGAAACTTGCATTGTGACCATCAGCTACGGCGAGCCAGGACGCATTTACAAGATCCGCGGTGACTATCCGCCACAGACCGATGCGCTGTTTGCCAAGAAGATTCAGGGTCTTGGCTGGGAGTCCGACAAGAACGCGTGGCGCATCTACTTCGATCCCCGCAATGCGATTGATTTATACGGCAAACGCCGCTCGATGCTGCTGCTCAAAAGATTTGCCCAGCCCGAGTTCGATTACCACGCTGAATCTCCCGATGGGAGGGACACCTACGAGGTCGGCGGCGCCATCGGCATTGGCGCAGTGGCGGCGTGGTCCCAGAACAAGGTGATCAAGGCGGCCGATGTACGCGCCCGTGGTTACCGAGTGGTTTCGACGGGACCGGTGCGCGCCATCTTGGAGCTTACCTATGAAGGCTGGAATGTCGCCGGGAGCCTGGTGACGTTGCACACGCGCATTACGCAGTGGGCAGGGGACCGCGGTTTTTATCAGACGATCACGGCGGATACGGCGTCGAACCTTACTTTGGCCACTGGAGTGCCCCTCAAGCTCAATGTTCCAGCGTTCCACGCGGAGCGGGGTAGAACGTGGCTGGCGAGCTGGGGCCAACAAGTCGTCAAACCAGGAGCCGGCGCCACCGGCGTGGTAACTGGAAGCAACCTCGGCCTGGGTGTGGTGATGATCAAACCGGCTGCTGCGAGTGTTGTGGATGATGCCAGCAACCATTTGCTCACATTTTCAGCGGAAGCCGGAAGCGCAAGTTGGTACACCCTAGCAGCCTGGGACGAGGAAGGAAGCAATGACCGGGTTTCCATGATCAACGATCCGGAGTTGCAGGAGCGCGCTTCCCTCGTGACCCCGCATCCGGGCCTTCGGACTAAGGACGAGTTCATCCAGGCCATGCAGAAGATCGCCCGTTCTTTCGACAGTCCAGTCCGCTTCAAGGTGCTCTCGTCCACCCCGGCTGCGCAGTCCGCACCTCCGGACACCTTGGCGCCGACCAAGCCAAAGACATATTCGCAGGCAATCGGTTTGTTGAGGGAAGAAATCGACAGGACCGCCACCAAGTGGGAACCGGTTATCGCAGCGTCGGCGCGGGAGAATTTTGGCGCCAACAAAGGCGATGGATTCTTTACCAGCGGCGACAGCCAGACCGGCGAATGGAAGCAGCGCGAAGGTTTCTTCTGGACCGGCGGCTTCTGGGTGGGGGAGCTGTGGAAGATGTATTCCCATACCCACGAAGAAAAGTATCGCCGCTGGGCGGAGCTGTGGAGCACGCGCATGTTGGGAGCGGAGCCAAAACAGAATCACGATGCCGGCTTCCTTTATTATTACTCCTCCGTTCTGGGATACCAGGAGATCGGTACTCCGGAGCTGAAAGAGAGCGGGCTGCGGGCGGCGCAGCGCCTTTCCCAGTTATACAATCCGCGGAGCCAATTGGTAGCCGCCTGGGATGTCGATGGAGAGGACTCCATTGTCGACACCATGATGAACCTGCAGATTCTGTGGTGGGCCAGCGAGCAGACCGGTGATCCAAAATGGCGCGAGCTGGGGCTGAAGCACGCCGCCAGAACTGCTGAATGGTTCATCCGGACGGACGGTTCGGTGATCCAGTCAGTGCATTACAATCCCGGTGACGGGCGGCAGCGCGTCGAGTTGCGCGGCGGGACACAGCGCGACATTGCCCTCGATTTACGCAACAACACTCCGCCGGGGGATGTGCTGTTCAAGCATACCCACCAGGGATTCTCCTCCAACACGACGTGGTCCCGTGGCGCTGCCTGGGCGCTCTATGGTTTCAGCAAAGCTTACGCAGCCACGCACGATCCTGGAATGCTGGCGACCGCGGAGAAGGTCGCAGACTACATTCTCCGCGAATTACCCGAAGATGGGGTCGCTTGGTACGATTTCGAAGACGAGGGCGTTCACTATCGCAACCGGGACAGCTCTGCGGCGGCCATCATTGCCGGAGGTTTGCTCAACCTGTCCCGTCAGGCCGGCGACAAGGAGCATGCCACCCGGTACCTTCAGGAAAGCAAGCGCATCACCCAATCACTGATTGACCATTACCTTTCACCGGCAGGCAGCGCCGATACTTCTCCGGCGGGAATTCTGCGCCACGGGTGCAGCACTCGTCCGGCGGACGGGCTGTTGATCTACGGCCAGTACTTCCTCTTGGAAACTCTTCTGGCCTTGGAACAAGAAACGAAGCAGTCATCCGCCGGTTCAGGCGGCGCACGATGAACTTTCTTATCAAGGAGCGTCGCTTGAGAATCGCAGATGCCAAGGTAATCGTTTTGCAGACCTGGGCGGATCCGGCCGCGCGGTTTCCCTACCGCAGAGCCTACCTGGCGGTGAATCGCAACCTCGATGGGACCACGCATGACTGGTAAGGAGATCGGATGAATTGCCTCCTGGGAGTTGCACTTTACTTGGCGGCATGCCAGCCGCTCCAGGCGCTGAAGCCGACAGCTGATCCACTGCCGCGAGTCTTTCTGCTCGATGCCGGGACGCTTGCCCAGCAGAAGCAGTGCTACGCAGCTGATGCGAACAATGCTCTGGCGACCGCTGTTCGCGACGCTGCCGACCGAGCCATGAAAGAGGGACTGTTTTCCGTAATGGACAAACCAGTGACTCCTCCGAGTGGCGACAAGCACGATTACATGAGCCTGGGCACGTACTGGTGGCCGAATCCTAAGACCGCGAACGGTCTTCCTTACATACGCCACGACGGCGAGCGAAATCCCGGGATTGAGAAAATCCCTGACCACGAGAATATGGGTCGCGTCGGGAAGAACTCGCGCCTGCTTGCGTTGGCCTTCTACGTGACCGGAGATGAAGCGTACGCTGTGCGGGCTGCTTTGCTCCTGCGCACGTGGTTTCTCGATCCGGCGACGCGCATGAATCCCAATCTCAACTTTGGCCAGGGAATCCCTGGGATCACTACCGGTCGCGGTACGGGCATAATTGACAGCCGAGGTCTCACCGACGTGGTAGATGCGATTGGTTTGCTCGCCGGCTCCAGGAATTGGAAGGCCGATGACCAGAAGGGAATGGAGAGGTGGTTTGCCGGCTATCTTGCATGGCTGCAGCAGAGTTCTATCGGCCAGGATGAGGCCAAGGCGGCAAACAATCACGGCACTTTCTATGACGTGCAGGTCGCGGATTTTGCCTTGTTTAACGGCAAGCCGGACGTCGCTCGCGACGTTGTCCAGCAAGCGAAGGAGAAGCGCCTGGCCCGCCAGATCATGCCTGATGGCAGCCAGCCGCTTGAAGCGGAGCGGACTCGCGGTCTCAGCTACAGCCTCTTCAATCTGGAGGGCCTGATGGAGCTTGCGGAACTCGGGGAGCACACCGGCGTGGACCTCTGGAACTTCCAAACTAGTGACGGTCGCAGTATCTGTCGGGCGCTTGAATACTTGCTTCCCTTTGCCCGCGGCGAAAAGAAATGGGAACACCAGCAGATCACTGAGTTCAAGCCGCAGGAGATTGTGCCGCGTCTCCTGATGGCTGCTTCCAAATTTAGCAATCCCGAATATGAAAGAGCCGCCCAAAAGCTTGGCATGGCGGAGCGTGACGTGAACAACCTGCTGTTACAAGCTGAACTCCACCGGTGACTCATTATGGCTGCTTTCTCCCGTTTCTTAGCTGCGAACACCATTGAGAAGTTCGTTCTTTCGTTTATTTTGCTGTTTCCGATGTTTTTGCCGGCCCAGCGAAGCTCTTCCTCGTCCCCATCGACGGATCTCGTCGCCTCTGAACAGTTTTCCGCCGAGGTAACTAGTTTCCTGGGACAGGAGCTTGCTGCCCATGTAGCCGATATCAGTTCACTCGATCCACCTCAGCAGCGGGTCGTTGGCGTGCCGACGACCGGCGAATTCAGTTGGGGTACTTTCCTTCGTGCACTGGCTTCGTATTCCGAGTTGACGGGAGAGCGTACTTTAGCCGGACATGACGTGCCACAAATGATAGGGAAGGCCGCCTTAATCGAGGCCAGGCAGGGCGGTAAAGCATTTGCACAAATGTACGCGGCGATGGCTTTGCGGAGTTTCGGCGCAGATCTCAAGACCAACCCCGTCTGGCGATCTCTGACGCCCCAGGAGCAGTCGGAGTGGCGCTCCCTTCTCGATCCGGCCCGGTTTTACGACCGCAAAGCCCGGCACGTCATCAATCTTCCCGAGAATTATTTTGGAGTCGCAGCCCGCGTCGCCTCGATGGATTACCAACTGGGAATCATCAGCGACCGTGTCTTTGTGGACGATATCCTGGACCGCGCAGCTGAGCAGTTCACTGGCGGAGCCCTCTATTCCGATGACAGCATGCCCACGGGACGGTACGACCGTTACTCCAACGAGTATGCGCGCTACGTGTATGAGGCGGCGGAGGGTGTCGGCCGGCAGGACCTGATGCGAGCTCTGGAGCCCACGTTGAAGACGCAAATGCGCACCTGGTGGGACCTGCTCTCTTCCGATGGCTACGGATATCCGTGGGGTAGAAGTCTGGGCGTGATCAGCTACATCGATACCATCGAGATCGTGGGTTTTCTCAGCCGGTATCCGCAGTTTCGGCCCGCTTCTTTGGTCGATCTGGCCACCGCGGATTACGCAGCGTGGCGATCGCTGATGAAAAGATATCGGGCTGACCGCCATTTGCTCGACGTTCTCGGGTTCGGCTACGGCAATTACAGCTACATCAATCCCGAACGTGAATGGCAGCAGACCACCGCGTTCTTCGGCAAGGTTGCGGGAGCGCACAAGAAATTCATGGAGGCCCTCCGCGTTGAACACGTTGTCTCATTTCCAGCAGAATTGCAATTGCCGGCAGTGGCCAGGTTCGAGTTTTTCCGTAAGACCCCTCGACAGGCCGGCGTGTGGCTGGTGCGGCAGAAGGATATTCGCTTTGCTTTACCCATCACCACGGGTCCCAAGTCCGGAGTTTCGGATTACCTGCCTGCGCCATACGACCTTCCCGGCTTCGCTCCCCCGGTTGAACAGCAGTTACCCACAGTTACCCCCTACATCGAGTTAACCGACGGCAGAACCATTGTCGCGGGCGACGGCGCCGATGAGATTTACCCCAGCGACGACGGGCATACGTTGCGGGCAGTGTGGCGGAATTGGGTCCAAGTTGGCGCCAACCCCGGCCAGACCGTCGACCTCGGATTGACCACGGAAGTTATATGGAGTTTTCGAGGCGAGATCTTTACACGCACAGAAACGATTTCCGCCACCCGGCCCGTCTCGATCAAGCGATTCTGGGTAGCAGTCCCGAGCACGGCTACGATAGGCACCCTGTCCGCGGACCGCGAGTACACCCTGAAATGGGCCGGAGGCAGCCTTAAAGTTTCGGTGCGCCAGTCGTCATTCCCACTGAACATCTCGTTACAGGCTACGGGGAACTCGCCGATGGGCAGAGGGAGCCGAGGGGCTGTGCCTCTGATCCTCAATCTTGAGGCGCGTGAGCTGGCCGCCCAGCCCGGTCGCGACCTGACCTGGAGTCTCTCTTTTTCAGAGTTCGCCGGCCCCTAGGCCAAGAGACTGAACCTGCGAGTCATTCATCCTGTGGACCGTTAAGGGTTACTGATGGCCTTGGCGGCTGATCGTTCCGTCTTTTCGATCAGGTTGGCCAGTTTTGTATCAAGGCATTTCGCGATGGCCGTGACCTCGGGATGATTCAACTGGCCGAAGAGGGGAGACGGCTGATCATATTCGATCCGTGTCGACCCGTCGGTCTCCTCCTAGACGAGAGGCGCAGGGGCGCATGAGCGTGGCTCGAATGTCAAGGCTCGACCTTTCGTTTGCTGTCAAAGTACAGATTCTTGCGCGCACCTGGCCACGTGGGTGTCTCTTCATCGCCAGGAGAGCCATCGGGCTTGAGCGGATTTATCAGGATGGCGTCGTTCCTTGAGAATTCCCGCAAGATGGGATGGGTTTTCTAAGGTGAATCCGTTAGCTTGCATCCGCCAAGACCACCTTGGCGCCGTCCGAATTGTCTTTTCACCAAGAGTGCATGCACCTTAGAGGCTGAAATAGTAGTGCTCGGGCAATTGACAATTTCTGTCACCGGAGACACAATCGCGTTACTCACGTTTTTCCTGCATGAGGCTATCCCCCAAGCCGCCTTCGGAAGCGCGTTTGAGTTAATTCTTGGATCCAGGTCAGCGGGGATATGTCTCAAAGGCTAGGCGATCTTCTCGTCAAGGAGAAGATCATCACGGCGGAGCAGCTCGACAGGGCGTTGAAGGCGCAAAAGGAAGCTGGTCCGCGCTCCCGTTTGGGCTCCACGCTGGTGCAGCTGGGGTACGTGAGCGACGAGGAGGTCACTAACTTCCTCTCCCGCCAGTACGGTGTGCCCGCCATCAACCTGCAATACTTCGAAATTGATCCCACAGTCGTCAAGCTGATTCCGGAAGAGACCGCCAAGCGCTACCAGATCCTTCCTTTGAGCCGCGTGGGAGCGTCGCTGACTATCGCCATGGTGGACCCGACCAATGTGTTCGCGATGGACGACATCAAGTTCATGACCGGCTTCAATATTGAGCCGGTGGTGGCGTCCGAACCGGCCATTGCCGAGGCCATCGAAAAAGCCTACGGAAGCGCGCATGCCAACGAAGAAAACGTGGACGACTTGCTGGCTTCTATGGGCGACGAGGCCGACGTCGAACTCCAGGCGGACCAGGCGGAGATGGATCTGGCGGAACTGGAGAAATCCGCCGACGAAGCGCCGATCGTCAAGCTGGTGAACATCATCATGAGCGACGCGGTGAAGCGAGGCGCCAGCGACATTCACATCGAGCCCTACGAAAAGGAGTACCGCGTTCGCTTCCGCATTGACGGCGTGCTGCAGGCCATCATGTCGCCGCCGTTGCGGCTGAAGGACGCCATTACCTCCCGCATCAAGATCATGGCCAAGATGGACATCAGCGAGAAGCGCCTGCCCCAGGACGGACGCATCATGCTGAAGATGCAGATCGGTGGCCGCAAGAAGCAGCTCGACTTCCGCGTCAATTGCCTGCCCACGCTGTGGGGCGAGAAGGTGGTCATGCGGCTGCTCGACAAGGAAAACCTGCGCCTGGACATGACCAAGCTGGGATTCGAGTCGGAGTCTCTGGAAAAGTTCCAGCGCGCGGTGCTTAAGCCGTACGGCATGGTGCTGGTGACGGGACCCACGGGATCGGGCAAGACCAATACGCTGTATTCCTCCGTCTCGCTGCTGAACAAGCCGGATACCAACATCATCACTGCGGAAGACCCGGTCGAATTCCAGTTGCACGGCGTCAACCAGGTGCAGATGAAGGAGTCCATCGGCCTGAACTTTGCCGCGGCCCTGCGCGCCTTTTTGCGCCAGGATCCCAACGTGATTCTGGTAGGCGAGATCCGCGACTTCGAGACGGCAGAAATCGCCATCAAGGCCGCGCTCACCGGACACTTGGTGCTCTCCACGCTGCACACCAACGGCGCCCCGGAAACCATCAGCCGCCTGATGAACATGGGCATTGAGCCTTTCCTCGTGGCCACGGCCGTCCACCTGATCTGCGCGCAGCGGTTGGTGCGCCGTATCTGCCTGGAATGCCGTGAAGAAGTTCCTCTCCCGCCGCAGGCCAAAGTAGAAGCCGGGTACAGCCCGGAGGAGGCCAAGACGGTCAAGATTTTCAAAGGCCGCGGCTGCCCCGCCTGCAACGGGACCGGATATAAGGGCCGGGCCGGGCTTTACGAAGTTATGGAAGTTGATGATGACGTCCGCGAATTGATCCTGATCGGGGCCTCGGCGGTCGAGTTGAAGAAGAAAGCCATGGAGCGGGGCATGATCACGCTGCGCCGCAGCGGTCTGATCAAGATCGCGGACGGTGTCACCACGCTCGAAGAAGTAGCGCGCGAAACCATCCACTAAGCCGATAGATGAAGAGGGGACAAAAACGGGACCATGAATGTAACCCTAAGTGATCTGCTGAAGAAGATGCTGGACATGTCCGGCAGCGACCTCCACATCACCACCAACTCGCCGCCGCAGGTGCGCGTCCACGGGCACCTACAGCCCCTGGACATGCCGCCGCTCACGCCTTCGGAGACCAAGCAACTGGCGTACAGCGTGCTCACGGACGCGCAGAAGCACCGCTTTGAAGAGAGCCTGGAGCTGGATTTCTCGTTCGGCCTCAAGGGGCTGGCGCGATTCCGCGGCAACTGCTTCAACCAGCGCGGCGCCGTAGGCGCGGTCTATCGCGTGATTCCTTTCGAGATTAAGACGTTCCAGCAGCTCAATCTTCCGCAGGTGGTTTCCAAACTGTGCGAGAAGCCGCGCGGGCTCATCCTGGTGACGGGACCCACCGGCTCGGGTAAATCCACCACGCTGGCCGCGATGCTCGACAAGATCAACACGGAACGGCACGACCATATCATCACCATCGAAGACCCAATCGAGTTCGTGCACCAGAACAAAAGCTGCCTGGTGAACCAGCGGGAAGTGCACTCGGATACGCAGTCGTTCAGCGCTGCCCTGCGCGCCGCGCTGCGCGAAGACCCGGACGTGGTGCTGATCGGCGAAATGCGCGACCTGGAGACCATCGAATCGGCCCTGCGTATCGCCGAGACCGGCCACTTGACTTTCGGCACGCTGCACACCAACTCGGCGGCCTCCACCATCAACCGCATCATTGACGTTTTTCCCTCCCACCAGCAGTCGCAGATTCGCGCGCAGCTCTCTCTGGTGCTGGAAGGGATTCTTTGCCAATCGTTGCTGCCCAAGGTAGGCGGAAACGGGCGCGTGATGGCCATGGAGATCCTGGTGCCCAACGCCGCGGTCCGCAACCTGATCCGCGAGGACAAAATCCACCAGGTGTATTCGGCCATGCAGTCCGGCCAGGACAAATTTGGCATGCAGACGTTCAACCAGTCGTTGGCGTCACTCTACTTCCAGAGGCAGATCACGCTGGAAGTGGCGTTGCAGCGTTCGTCGATGCCGGACGAGTTACAGGACATTATTAACCGTGGTGTAGGCGCCGCCAAGGCGGTCGCCGCGCCGCGCAAGTAGGAAGACGCAGTCGGCACACTCCCCCGGTGTGGCAGGGAATAAGGACGAGAGGAGACTTTCGGTATGCCGGTATTCACGTTTACAGGAACGGATGCTCAGGGAAAACGCATTTCCGGAGAAAAACTGGCCGATAACAAGGTCCAGGTCACCATGCAGTTGCGCCGCGAGCGCATCACGCCTGGGGCCATCAAAGAAAAGGGCAAGGAATTCGCGCTGCCGACGTTCGGCACCGGCAAAGTGCCCGTCAAGGATTTGGCCGTCTTCTTCCGCCAATTCTCCGTGATGATCGATGCCGGATTGCCCCTGGTTCAATGCCTGGAGATTCTGGCGGCCAACCAGGAGAACCAGGTCTTTCAGAAATGCCTGACGTCGGTGCGCACCACGGTGGAGGGCGGCGCGACTTTGTCCAACGCCATGCGCCAGCACCCCAAGATCTTCGATGACCTCACCACCAACATGATCGAGGCGGGCGAGACCGGAGGTATCCTGGATACTATCCTGCAGCGCCTGGCCGCCTACGTCGAGAAAAACGTCAAACTCAGGACCGCCGTCAAATCGGCGCTAATCTACCCGGTGTCCGTGATCAGCATAGCCTGCCTGATAGTGGGCGCGCTGCTCAAGTTCGTGGTGCCCATCTTTGCCAACATGTTTGCCAGCATGGACATCACCCTGCCCTTGCCCACCAAGATTGTGATCAACGTCAGCAACATCGTCAAGGACTGGTGGTGGGTCTTCCTATTGCTGCTGGTCGTGGTGGTGTTAGGCATCCGCCAGGTGCGCAAAGACCCGCGCGGGCGCTTCTTGCTGGACAAGCTCATGCTGGGCGTGTGGGTCCTAGGACCGGTGCTGCGCAAGATTGCTGTGGCCCGCTTCACCCGCACGCTGGGGACTCTGATCACCTCCGGCGTGCCCATCCTGGAAGGGTTGGCGATCACTGCAAGAACTTCCGGAAACGCCGTTCTTGAAGATGCGCTCATGAAAGTGCGCAAGGCGGTGGAAGAAGGGCGCACCATCGTCGATCCGCTGCGGGAGTCCGGAGTGTTTCCCAACATGGTAACGCAGATGATCGGCGTGGGTGAAGCCACCGGGGCCATGGACGCCATGCTGCAAAAGATTGCCGACTTTTACGAGGATGAAGTCGATGCCGCCACCAAAAACCTGCTCACGCTGATGGAGCCGATGATGATCGGCTTCCTCGGCTTTGTGGTAGGAGGAATCGTCATTTCACTGTATTTGCCGCTGTTCTCGATGATTGCCAAGCTTGCCGGATAGGCAGGAACACGGCGCCCCGCCCGGAATGTTCCGGGTGGGGCTTTCGAAGACGTAGAGAAGGTCCAACCGAAGATGGGCGATGCAAAATTCAACGAGCGGGCTTGGCTGGCGTGGCTGGTGAAAGTCCGTGTTATCGTCATCTCCTTCCTTCTTGCGGTCGAGCTTCTCATCGTCAACCTGACACCGAACAACGTTCCTACACACGTGTTTGCGACCGTGATCCTGGTCTGGTACGTCATCTCCGTCTTTTTCATCGTCCTGGTTTCAGTGTGGCAGGAGTACAAGCTCCAGGCGATCACGCAAATCTTCACCGATTTGGCCTTTGTCACGGCCGTGGTGTATGTCACCGGCGGTATCGACACCGTCTACAACCTGTTGTATTTCCTGGTCATCATCGTGGCCGCCATGCTGTTACCGCGCTACTGGGCGTACCTGACGGCCGCAGTTTCCTTCGTTCTTTTCGGCGCGTTGGTGGAGCTGTGCTATTTCGACAAGCTGCCCTCGTTCCAGGTGTCCCCGCGCGGCGACCTGAAGTCGCTGACGGTCGTGGTCCTCAGCAATCTCTTTGGCTACCTGGCAGTGGCCCATCTGGCCAGCGCACTGGCGGCCAAGCTGCGCCAGGCCGGACGCGAGCTGCAGGACAAGCGCGGGGAACTGCTTAACTTGCAGGCATTGCACGAGAGCGTGGTTCATTCCATCCGCAGCGGCCTGATGACTACGGACCTGGAGGGCCGCATCACGCTGGTGAACACACCGGGACAGAAGCTGCTGGAACGCACTCCTTCTTCCGTGTACGGCCGGCACATTTCCGAGTTGTTTCTGGACCCGCTGCCGGTGTTGGCGGCATCCTCCGCGCAAGGCGAGGTTCGCGGACTTACGCCGTTGGGTGTGGAAAAGGTCTTTGGAGTCACGGTAACGCCTCTGGGAGTGTCCGAGCAGGGAGTGTTGGGCTACCTTTATACGTTCGACGATCGCACTGAGCTTCGCCGCCTGGAGCGCGAAATCCGCATGCGCGACCGGTTGGCCGCGGTAGGGCGGCTGGCGGCCGGCATCGCCCACGAGATCCGCAATCCCCTGGCCTCGATTGCCGGCTCCATCAAGATGCTGCCTCAGATTTCGCCTTTCAATGACGAGCAGAAGACCCTGGTGGAGATCATCACCCGCGAGTCCGCGCGGCTCAACAACATCATTACCGACTTCCTGGCTTATTCCCGGGAGAAGAGCTACAAGTTCACGCGCATGGACATCCTGCCGCTGCTCGAGGACACACTCGTCCTGCTGGAAAACCGCTTGCCGTCTTCGCAACTGAAGATCGTGCGCCAGTATGGCGCACCCCAGGCCTTTGCCGCCGTCGACGGCGACCGCATGAAGCAAGTTTTCTGGAATCTGCTGGAGAACGCGGTTCGCGCCATGAACCAGCGGGGAACCATCAGCGTGTTCGTGCGCGCAGTCGGTGAATCCTGGCTGATCGGCGTCGGCGACACCGGCCCCGGCGTCCCCGCAAAATTGATGGATAAAATCTTCGAACCCTTCCAGTCGCACTTCGAGGGTGGCACCGGCCTGGGGCTGGCCATTGTGTACCAGATCGTGCAAGCGCACGGCGCCAAGATATGGGTGCAGACGGCGACGGGCGGCGGCGCGGAATTTGTCCTGGAGATCCTGAACGCCCGGGCGGCGGCGCCGGAGGGGGAAATGGCGGGCGAGAACGTAGAGGAGATGGCCCATGGCTAGCATTCTCGTCTGCGACGACCAGCGCTCCATCTGCGAAATGCTCGACATTTCGCTGCGCAAAGAGGGCCATCGCGTGGAAACCGTGAACGCGGGCGATGCCGCCAAAAGGAAACTCAGCTCGGCCAACTATGAGGTGCTGATTACCGACATCAAGATGCCGCAGACCGATGGCATTGAAGTCCTGCGCTATGCCCGGCAATCGTCGCCGGAGACCTCCGTGATCCTCATCACCGCGGTCGAAGACTATGAAGCGGCGGTTCAGGCCGTCCGCGTTGGCGCGTTCGATTACATCCACAAAGGGCCGGGCTTGATGGACGAACTCAGGCTTTCCGTAGGCCGGGCCCTGGAAACAATGACCTTGCAGCGGCAGAATTTCGCTTTCAAGCGCGATGCCGCCAGCCGCAACTCCCTCAACAACATCATCGGGCAAAGCCCGGCGATTGAAAAACTCAAGACCACTATCCGCACGGTGGCTCCAACCGCCAGCACAGTGCTCATCTACGGCGAAAGCGGAACCGGCAAAGAACTGGTGGCGCGCGCCATCCACGCGTGTTCGCCGCGTGCGGCCGAGCCGTTTGTATCCATCAACTGCGGGGCTTTTCCGGAGACGCTGCTCGAAAGCGAGCTGTTCGGCTACGTGAAGGGTGCATTCACCGGCGCCAACCAGAACAAGCGCGGGCTTTTTGAGGTGGCCACCGGCGGCACGATCTTCCTGGACGAGATCAGCGAGATGAGCGTCTCCATGCAGGTCAAACTGCTGCGCGTGCTGCAGGAGCGCTCCCTGCGTCCCGTGGGGGGTTCTCAGGAGACCTCGATTGACGTGCGCGTGATCGCCGCCACCAACAAAGACCTGAAGCAAATGGTGGCCGACGGGACGTTCCGCGAAGACCTGTTCTATCGCGTCAGCGTGATTCCCATCCAGGTACCGCCCTTGCGCGAGCGCCGCGAAGACGTGGAGATGCTGGCCATCCACTTCCTCAAGAAGTATTCGGCCGCGGCCCAGAAAAGCATTTTGCGCGTCAGCGCCGAGTCGCTGGCCGGCCTGCGCCAGCACCCATGGCCGGGCAATGTGCGCGAACTGGAGAACACAATCGAGCGCGCCGTGGCCCTCGAAACCGGCCTGGAGCTGAAAGTGGATTTGACTTCCGACCGCTCGCCCGGCCGTCCGGGCGCCGGGTCCAACGGCAACCACCACCCCGGTGTCACCGCCGATGGCCTGGATTTTGATAAATACGTCGCCGATATCGAACGCTCGCTGATCGTAGCGGCTCTGGAACAGTCGGGGGGCGTCCAGACCCGCGCTGCCGAACTCCTCAAGGTCTCCTACCGGTCGTTCCGGCACCTGCTCAAGAAGTACAACATCTGATCGGCATCCGGTTCGTCCCAGCCAACGTCACATCCGGCCTTACTGCGGTAGCAGAGTTGCTGTATCCCGCACAAGGTTGAGCAGGCATTGATGCCTGCATATCAGATCACAAAAAACTGACCGGCTTCAGCCTCTGAGGTGAGATGCCGGCTACACGATTTCTGGAACTGCTGCGCAGGTTCGGCTTACTTCAGCGTCACCACGATCTGCGTGTCAGGATAGATGCCCTGAGGTACGCCCGTGTCCGACGCCATGCCTGCGTTCCGCAGCTCGATCCTCATCGTGATCTTCTTCTTGGCCTTGAACTCGGCGCTCACCGTGTTCGATGCCTTTTTGGCCGAGCCCTGTTTCGCTGTGACTCGAAACTCCTGCACTCCAGGCGGCACAAACATCTCGTCGTCGGGCGCGTCGCTTCCGGCGCTGGTCTTGTGGAAATAGAGCTTTCCATTCATCTCCACGGTGAAATCCACGCCCCCGGGCATCCGCTTGGTGTCGATCTTCAGCCGGGCGTTCTCTTTCGGGTCGAGCGCTTTGGGATCAAAGCCAAGCGTCGCGGGCGCCGGTTCCGGCGCCGCAACAGGGGCTTTCGGGGACGGGCTTCCGCTCACCTTGGCCTTAACCGCCGGGTCGGGTTTCCTCGCTGGGCCGTTACCCGCAGACGCCGTTATAAGCGGCTCCTTGTTCGACCGTGGCGGCTCGGGCACGGGCGGGGCAGAGACAGCAACCTTCTCGCTCGCGGCTGGGACATCCGCAGATGGAGGAACCTTATTGCTGTCTACCGGTGCAGGCGTGTTACTGGGCGCCGGCGCCGGCGACGCGGCTGCCGGGACGGTTGACTTCTCTCGTACCCGGAACACATACCAACCTCCCGCCACCAATGCCGCCGCAACCACAGCCGCTAAGACGATCAGACCGGTGCGCGTGCTCTTGCGCGCCGCCTGGGGCGCTGCGTTGGCTGCTGCAATGGGCCCCACAACCGCCGCCGGCGATTGTACGGCAACAGCAGGAACGGCTGCGGGAGCGGCCGCCATCGTTGCTGGCCCTATCGTAGGGGCATTGGGGTCGACGAGCGCGGGCCCCTCTTCGGCCGCCGACGCGGGCATTCGCGAACTACCCACTTTTCCTTTTTCGCGAATCTCCGCAAGATCATGGGCCAATTCCTCTGCGGTTTGGTACCGTTCGTCCGGACTCTTCGCCAAGCACTTCATGATCACGCTGTCGAGCTTGACCGGCAGCCAGGGATTCAGTTTTCGCGGCGGCACCGGATCCGTATGCACTACTTTGTAGGACACGGCGGTGATGCTCTCGCCGGGAAAGGCCTGCTCGCCGGTCGCCATCCAATAAAGCACCACGCCCAGGGAGAAGATGTCGGCACGGCCGTCGATCGGCCCGCCGGTAAATTGTTCCGGGGGCATGAAGGCAGGGGTGCCCAGAAGCTGGCCGGTCAGGGTCGTCCGTCCCTCCGCCAGCTTGGCCACGCCGAAGTCGGTGATCTTGGGCCGTTCGATGCCGTAAGCTTCGCGCGACGTCAGCAGGATGTTGGCGGGCTTAATGTCGCGGTGCACTACTCCGCGCTGGTGCGCATACCCGAGGGCTTCGGCGATTCTCTGCCCGATTTCGCAAGCCCGTTCCAGGCTCAAGCGCTCGCCTTTTTTTACTACCGCATCAAGCGTGCGTCCGCTGATGAATTCCATCACCAGAAAAGGCACGCCTTCATGTTCGCCCATGTCAAACACGGGCACGATCCCGGGATGGGCAAGGCCTCCGGCCGCGCGCGCTTCGCGGTAAAACCGCTCACGAAACTCGCTCTCCTGATCGCTGGCGAGAGCTACGGAAATGATGGTTTTCAAGGCGACCACGCGGTCCATGGCCGGGTCCTTCGCCCGGTACACGGTGCCCATCGCGCCTCGCCCCAATTCTTCCAGGATTTCGTAACGTCCGATTTTGCTCGGAGTGGCCATTGTTTTGGAGGATAACTGTAGCACACCGCCGCTTTACGAACGCTACGGGCGCGGCTTCCGCCGCGCCCGCATGCGCTTCTTTGTCTTCTGCCCGCCATGAGACGGCTGACGGTTCCCTCTCACAACTGAGCTAAAAGAGTGGTTTGATCGGGAAATAGATGTGGCTGAGCCCGCTATCCGGGCCGCTGACACCGTCGGCAAGACGATCGTGAGCCCGAGGCCTGTGATTCGGCCGGAAATTCTGAGGGCTCCGGTGATGAAGGCTCCGGCGCAGGCGAGCAAGTCGCTGATCGTGCAAAGGTTCATCATTAACGGCACCCCGATCTTCATCGATCCATTCGGCAATGTGGTTGAAACCGAAGAGGGCCAGGCGACGGGCGACGCGCTCGAGTCTCAGCAGCACTCGCTGGTCTACTATGCGACCGTGGCCAGAGAGCTGCGGGATGCCATGAGCTTCCAACCACCCCTGGGTTTCCTGAGGGAAGCGCCTAAAGACCGCATCCCGCATTCGAGTGATGGGCGCGGAGTCGAAGGATCCCGAGAATGTTTCGAGGGTGAATGCGGCATCAAGGCGTTCTCACGAGACAGCTTGTGGAGAATTCCCCACAGCAACATGGCAGAGCACACACCGTCGGGATCCTTCGACTCCCCCTCGGTCGCCTAGCTCCTTCGGGGTCGCTCAGGAAGCCCAGGGCTAAAGAGAGGGCACTCCCGGGTCCCCTATCTCGAAGCAGGCACGGAGGAAACCGCAAATCAAGTCAATTTGCTGACTGGAACCTCATACGCGCTGGCCTGGTTCAACTGTTCGATCGAAGGCTGTTCCAGCTTGAGATTGACGGCGTCAAGCAGATCGTGCAGTTGGTCAAGATTCGTCGCGCTTGCGATGGGTGCGGTGATGCTGGGACGCGCCAGCAGCCAGGCAACGGCGATTTGTCCGGGCGTGGCGCCGAGTTGCTCGGCCACCTGGTCAAGCGCGTCGAGAATGCGAAAGCCGCGTTCGTTCAGATATTTGCTGACGAATCTGCCGCGAGCGCTTTTGGCCAAGTCCTCCTCGCGGCGGTACTTTCCAGTGAGAAAGCCGCCGGCGAGAGGGAAGTAGGGAATCACCGCGAGCCCTTCTTTTACACAAAAGGATTCGAGGTTGGTCTCGTAATCGGCACGCTCGTAGAGGTTGTAATTGGGCTGCAGGCTCTCGTAGCGGGGATATCCGAGCAGCCGGCTGGCGGCGAGCGACTGCGCCAGACGCGCCGCGGTGAAGTTGGATGCGCCGATCGCGCGGGCTTTTCCCTGGCTCACCAACTGATCGTAGGCTTCCAAAGTTTCTTCAACGGGCGTGGAAGGATCGTCGCGATGCGACTGGTAAAGATCAATGTAATCGGTTTGCAGGCGCTTGAGCGACTCTTCGACTTCGCTCACGATATAGGCCTTGGAGAGACCTTTCCGGCCCATGACCTCAGAGCCGACCTTGGTGGCGATGATGACCCGGTTGCGGCGGCCGCGGGCTTTCAGCCAGTTGCCGATGACGGTTTCCGATTCGCCGCCTTTGTGGCCGGGCGCCCAGGTGGAGTAGCTGTCGGCGGTGTCGATGAAGTTGAAGCCGGCGGCGACGAAGGCGTCGAGCAATTTGAACGACATGGGCTCGTCCGCGGTCCATCCGAAGACGTTGCCGCCAAAGCACAGAGGTGAGACTTCCAGTCCGGAGTTGCCGAGCTTGCGCTTTTCCATGCTTGGATGGCTCCTTCGAAGGCAAGGGAATTCTAGTTGAAGGGGAGTGCGACGAGATACTTTTTCTGAAATTCCGAGCGCAGCGAGGAACCCCTATCGCAACCAGATCTTAGCGGGCTGAACAGTGATGTTTGATGTACGCAAATTAGACGGCTTTCGGCGGCTTGAATGAGACTTCTTTGAAACCAGTGGTTCTCGAACGCAGAAAGGGATCCCTCGCTTCGCTCGGGATTTTAGAAAGAAGCTAGGGATTTTTCGGCTTGGGGCGCGCGTAGTTCTCCATTTCCGCTGTCCAGTGGAGGAAGCGCTTCAACTGCTTACGTTCGCGAATCAGGAAGCCCCAGAATTCGAGGAAACCGATTTTGTCCATCTTAAGCCCCGAGTAGGTTTCCATGCGCCATTTCAGATAGGGGCTGCGCCACGGAGCAAGATGGTGGCCGCGGGTCGCATTCCAGAAGAAGCGCAGGAGTTTACGCATGCTTAGACAGTATAAACAACGGTTCGAACTCTTCGGCTTGCACGATCGGCGGATGCACCGCCGGTCATGTTCCGTGGACTGTGACGCTGACCTCGCTGCCCTTGTCGGCGCCGGCCAAGCGCGAGGCCGAGCCTTTGTTGGTGGAGATTTCGAGATACCCGCTGCTGCCCAGAAGCGCGAAGATCTCGCCGGGTGGACGCTGGGAGTAACTGTCGCAGAGCGTGGTGATTTCGGCTTTGCCGACACTGATCGTGAACGAAGCAGACGAACCGTTAAAGAGCTGCGGAATGTCATTGGCGGTGATGTTGGTGATCAGGTTGCCGAATTTGTCGGTCTTGAGCACCACCGCCTTCCAGGCATTCGCTCCGGCGGGCTTGGGTTTGGGTCCGAGGAAGCGCACGAAGTCAGTGATTTCGTCGCCGAATTTCGCGGAGTCCACGCCTTTGCTGAGATAGGCGGCCACGGGAGCGAAGATATCCCGGCCGTGGAAAGTGTTGCTCACTGGATGATGGAAGTAATGTTCGGAGGTGATATGGCGAACGCTCACACGCTCTTCGCGTTCATACACCAGGGAGAGGACGCCGTTATCGGGAGCGACAAACTGGTATATGCCGGCGCTGACTAAGATGGGCCGGCGAGGGCCGCCCACGCCGGGATCGACCACCACCAGGTGAATGGTGTCTTTGGGGAAGTAGCAGTAAGCCTGAGCGATGGCCAGCGCGCCATCCAGAATATCGAACGACTGCACCGCGTTGGTGATGTCCACCATGGTGACCGAGGGATGAATGCTCTGAATAACCCCTTTCATTGCACCGACATAATGCTCCGTCAAACCGAAGTCGGTGGTGAAGGTAATCAATCGTTGCGTTGGCACAGTTTTGCTCCCAAACGTGGCAGGCTGCAATGGGGCGAAGGTATCGCGTAGCTCTGTGCGAAGTCAAGTTACCTTGGCAAAATGGCGTCCCTGGCTCCCCGCGAACGGCCCTGAAAACACCTCTTTTTGGCTCTTTCGGTGGGGGTGTTCTGAATCCGGAAATTTTTCCCATGGGGAGTGGAAAACGCAGTGCCATGATTTATTTTGCTTTTGGTATGACTGTCAATTCGGACAGTACAGCCAGTCTGAGTCTTGCGGGAATCCAGTACGTCATGCAGATAGCAGTGCTCACCAATCTTACTTCCCTGCCTGCAGTTGAGAGAATTCTCCGTGCTGTTTCCTTGATGGCGGCGGAGAGGTGTTTTCCAGCCGCGGGCAAGATAAGGATAGGGTGTGTCTTTGCCGGCATTGTGGAGAGGCATCGGCGCACGCGACGCGGGCCCAAGCTACGTGGCAAGCCGAGGATAGAACTCATCCGTTGGAGGACCGCATGGCACGGGACAGACTGAAAGAAAATGCAGGTTTCGGAGATTTGGTCGGCCAGTCGCCGCAAATGCAGAGACTGTATCGGATGATTGCCCGGGTCGCGGCGGGGAAGCATCCGATTCTGCTTCTGGGAGAGCGCGGGAGCGGCAAGTCGGCGGTGGCCCACGCCATCCACTCTCTCGGACCATTTCCGGAACGCCCGTTTGTAGTGGTGGACTGCGCCGCGGCGGGGGCGTCCCTGGCGGACAGCGAGTTTTTTGGGGTGGGAGCGAGCAAGCTCAAAGATGGATCGCAAGCCGGTCCGGCCGGCACGCTGTTTCTCCGCGAAGCGTGGGCCATGCCGCCGGTTGTGCAAGCCAGACTTGTACGTGCCTTGCAAGAGAGGGACATCCGCGCCATGGACGGTGGCAAGACCTTCGCCGCGGAGGCGCGCATCATCGCCGCCAGTAGCCGCGACCTTGAACTGGCTGTTCAGCAGGCGACCTTCCGCCGCGATCTCTACTTCCGTTTGAATGTCGTTAGCTTACAGTTGCCCGCCCTGCGCGAACGTAAAGAGGATATCGTTGCGCTGGCAGAGCATCTCCTGGCGAAGACGCATTCCCTCAAAGGTACGCCGTACTCTCTCAGCCCTGAGGCTGCCAAGGCGCTCATCAGTCATCATTGGCCGGGCAACGTCGCCGAGCTGAGAGACTGCCTGGAATGCGCCAAGGCCGCTTGCCCGGGGCCAGTTCTGACCGTCCAGGATTTGCCGCTCAAAACGCAGCCTCGTGGATCAGCCTCCGAAAGCGATGGCGGTCCAGCTGAAGGCAGCAGGATTTTGCCGCTGGCGGAGGTGGAGAAACAGACCATCTTGCGCGCGTTGGAGCGTCTCAACGGCGACAAGGTGATGACGGCGCGCCTGTTGGGAATCGGCAAGACCACTCTGTACCGGAAGCTCAAGGAGTACGGTATCGGTGAGCCCTGGATCAGCCGTCCTGCTCCCAACCGTTGAAGCAGCGCTAGCGCACCACGCAAAAGAACACAAGGACAACTCCGCTCTGGATAGCAGCCTCTCACAAGTCAACAGTTGCGCCTGAAACTGTCAGGGGAACCTATGCTTTGGACCATCTTCGCGATCCTGATTATTCTCTGGCTTCTCGGTTGGGGATTCCACGTGGCAGGCAGTCTGATTCATCTGCTGTTGGTGATTGCCCTGATCGTTGCGGTCATCAACTTGGTGAGCAGGCGCAAGGCTGTCTAGGATCTGAGAAGTGCAAGAGAGAATGCGGTGTCGTTGATGCTGAAGCATGATTTTCAAAGCTCGCCGTCCTGCTGTGCCGTGTCCAAATCGATCTTGATCGTGTTGGGGCTGTTCGAAGAGGGTCTCTTGGACGGCATCGCAGAAATTTTTGTCGCGCGGGGAAACCATGCTGAAGGCCGAATTGAAGATCGTGAAAGAAGGCGCCGATTCAGCTCCCAAGACATCCCAAGTACCTTGTGGCGATTCTAAAGCACTAATTCCACCGCCCGCTGTGGAACAAATCCAAGCCGGGTGCCCGGAGATGGCCGTAACCCAGAGGAATGTCATTGCTTGTGAGACGCCGAATCCGGCGCCCGACCGGACAGAAGTGGCTCGCCGCATCTCTGAGTTGGGAGAATGGTTTCATAACATCGACCTCAACGGCGTGCCGACTGCTCCAGACCACTTCCTGGGCGATTTTCCCAGGGTCAAGTGGAAGCAGATTGCGGCCCGAATTCCCCAGGACCTTTCCGGAGCCACGGTGTTGGATGTCGGCTGCAACGCCGGATTCTATTGCCTGGAACTCAAGAAGCGAGGGGCCCGCAGGGTTTTGGGCGTGGATGTGGACGATAACTATCTGTTGCAGGCCCGCTTCGCCGCCAGCGTGCTGCATCTGGAGATCGAGTTCGAGAAGTGTTCAGTCTATGACGTGGACCGGATTACCGGTCAATTTGATTACGTCTTATTCATGGGCGTTTTTTATCACCTGCGCTATCCGCTGTACGCCCTGGACAAGGTCATCACGAAGGTGCGCGGCAAGTTGATCTTTCAGACCATGGTGCGAGGGTCCCTGGTGAGTCCGGAAATCAGGGAGGACTACCACTTCTGGAACAAAGACGTTTTCAACAACCTGGATTTCCCGTGCATGTACTTCATCGAGAAGATGTACGCGGGCGATCCCACAAACTGGTGGATCCCAAACCACGGCGCCATGGAGGCCATGCTGCGCAGCTCCGGCCTGGAAATTGAAACGCATCCCGAAGAAGAGACGTGGTTTTGTCTTCCGGCGAAGGTAACGAAAGATGGCAGGACGATCCTGGACCATGAACTCGCGGGCACGTTGTGAGTCCGCCGGCTTCCGCAGGTGGTGAATGGTTGAAGCAGTAATGCTGTGGAACGAACCTAACAACTTGTCCCACTGGGATTTCAAAATGGATCCCCAGTGGAAAATGTTTGCCGAGATGGTGATTGCGGCCAGCCGGGCGCTGCGCCGCGAACGTCCCAAGCTGCCGTTGGTGCTGGGCGGCATCTCGCCCATCGATCCCAATTTCATCGCGCTGATGGGTGCTCACGGCGCTCTCGATGCGGTGGACGTTGTGGCGGTCCACGGCTTTCCTTTGGATTGGAACCACTGGAGCATTCACGATTGGCCCAAGAAGATCGACGAGATTCGCGCCGTCACCGGAAAGCCGGTATGGGTCTCGGAAGCCGGCGTTTCATCTTTCGGTGCAGAGGAAGTGCAGGTCTTCGGACTGGGTCGTACGGCGGAGCTCCTGTTGCCGGTGGTCGAGCGCGTGCACTGGTACAGTCTCCTGGATCTGCCGGCCACGTGGACGGCAACCACGCGCCACAAGGAAGCGGAAGGCAGCTCGTATTACCGCCACTATTACATGGGATTGGTGCGTGAAGACGGAACCCCCAAGGCTGCTGCGGCACGATTTCCCAAAGGTTTGGGTATCTGCCAGTGGTTTCACTTTGAGGATCCGCGGCTGGAGATGGCCACAGAGTGGCTGACACGTCTGCAGGTCAAGTATTTGAGGACCGGGATCAGCTGGGCCGACTGGTATCGCCCGCGCGCCGAAGCTTGGTTTGACCGGCAGATGCAGGCGCTCGGGTCGTTTACCACAACGTTAACCTTGTGTTTTACGCCGGAACACCTGGGAATGACGCGGCACTACACCAGTCCGCCGGCTCGAACCGAAGATTTTGCCGAGTTCGCTGTGTGGGCAGTGCGTAAGTACGCTCCGCTCAAGAGGACATCGGAAGTCCTGATAGGAGCCGAGTCAGCATGAACAAGGACGTTTTAGTCACCGGCGGGGCCGGATTTGTGGGATCGCATCTGGTCGATGCCCTGCTTGCATCCGGGTGCCGCGTGCGCGTGTTCGACAATCTCACGCCGCAAGTGCACGGTGAAGGCGTTCCCGGGTATCTTTCGCCGCAGGCAGAGCTGCTGCTGGGAGACATGCGCGACGCCGTCCAAGTCCACCGCGCTGTGGAAGGAATGGAGATTGTTGTCCACCTGGCGGCAGCCGTGGGTGTGGGTCAGTCCATGTATGAGATCGCTCACTACCTTGGCGCGAATACGCAAGGGACGGCGGTGCTGCTGCAGGAACTTTTGGGCCGCCGCAACCGCGTGCAGAAACTGGTGGTGGCCTCTTCGATGTCGGTTTACGGCGAGGGCCGCTATCTGTGCGCCCAATGCGGTGAGGTCACCCCTGGGCTGCGCTCAGCAGAGCAGCTTGCTCGCAGACAGTGGGAGTTGGAATGCCGGCGTTGCCGCCAGGCGCTAACAGCGGTGGCGACCGATGAATCCAAGCCTCTGCAACCGAGCTCCATGTACTCGCTCTCCAAGCGGGACCAGGAGGAAATGTGTCTGCTTTTTGGACGCACGTATGGCTTGCCTGTGGTCGCGCTTCGTTACTTCAATATCTACGGGCCCCGCCAGGCGCTCTCCAATCCCTACACCGGCGTGGCTGCCATTTTCGCCTCACGGCTGCTCAACGGAAATGCGCCTCTGGTTTTTGAAGACGGAAAGCAAATGCGCGACTTCGTGAACGTAGAAGACGCGGTCCAGGCCACTCTGTTGGCGATGGAGAGACCAGAAGCCGACGGTCAAGCCGTCAACATTGGCTCGGGCGAGCCGGTTTCGATACGCGAAGTGGCGGCGGCGCTGGCCTGTTCGCTGCGCAGTGAGACTGCACCGGAATTGACCGGCAAGTATCGTTCCGGCGACATACGTCATTGCTTTGCTGACATCTCCGTCGCGAAAAGGCTTATGGGATACGCGCCCCGGGTCAGCCTGGCTCAGGGAGTGGATGATTTAGTGAGATGGTTGCGCTCGCAGCAACCGCAAGATCGAGCGGCGGAAGCCGTGGCCCAGCTTAGCAGTTTCGGGCTCACGGCCTGAGCCGGCGATATTCGGAAAGGGAGAATGAAGACCCAGCAGGCTCGTTCTGTGCTGATCTTTGGCGGCGCCGGTTTTATCGGCACCAACCTGGCCCAGCATTTGCTCGATAGAACGAACGCCACTGTACACATATTCGACAACCTCAGCCGGGCTGGAGTACATCGGAACCTGGAATGGTTGAGAAAGGTGTCTGCCGGATCGGAGAGACTGAGGGTTACCTATGGCGATGTCCGCGACCCGTCCCTGGTGGAGCGGGCCGTGGCGCAGGCCGGGGAAATCTACCATTTTGCCGCACAAGTCGCGGTCACGACTTCGATCATCGACCCGCGCCTGGATTTCGAGGTCAACCTTGGCGGGACTTTCAACATCCTGGATGCGGCGCGCCGCTGCGGGCACAGTCCCTTCATTCTTTTCAGTTCCACGAACAAAGTTTACGGTGACTTGGGCTTGGGTCCTCCCGTGGCGAGCCAAAGCCGCTACTCCTACCCGGAGCACCGCGGAGTTTCGGAATCACAATTGCTTGACTTCCATTCCCCTTATGGCTGCTCCAAAGGCGCGGCGGACCAGTATGTGCGCGATTTCGGCCACATTTACGGATTGCCGACCGTGGTCTTTCGCATGTCCTGCGTGGCTGGTCCGCGGCAGTTCGGCACGGAAGACCAGGGCTGGGTGGCGCACTTCCTCTACTCCGCTCTCCAGCGCAAGCCGGTCGTCATCTACGGCGATGGTCGCCAGGTGCGTGACGTGCTCTGCGTTCATGATCTGGTGCGCGCCTTTGAAGCTGTGCGGCGCAGCCTGCCGGTTACCGCCGGCCAGATCTATAACGTGGGCGGCGGCGCCGGCAATGCGGTCTCGCTGCTGGAGTTGATCGACATAATCGAAAAACAGATCGGGTATCGCCTGGAATACACGCTGGAGGGCAGCCGGCCGGGTGACCAGCTTGTTTATTTGACGGACTACGGCAAGATTCACCGCCACACCGGCTGGAAACCTGAAATTGATCTGCAAAAGACGCTGGAGCTTTTGCAGCAGTTCTGGGAGCAGAACCAGGGAGCGCTCTCAAGCCGGCGCAAGCCGGCGCCGCGGGAGACTTTGGCATGGGCGCAGCTCTCCGGAAAGGCCGTATGAAGTTTGCGTTGGTCAATCCAAATTGGGACTTCGCTGGATCAACCTACTTTGGATGTCGCGAGCCGCACATGCCGTTGGAGTTGATGTTCGCCGCACAACAAATCCGCGTTGCCGGGCACGAGCCGCTGCTGGTGGATGCGCATCTCGGCAGGCTGAGTCTCGAAGAAGCCAAACGAAGTGTCGACTCCTTTCAGCCGGATTTCCTGGTGATTCCCACCGCGCCGACCTACCTCTTTTGGCGCTGCCCACCGCCGGAGTTGCGGGTGCCCATGGAGTGGATGCAGGGAATGAGCGCGGAAGCAGTGAAAGTGATCATCGGCCCGCACGCCTCGGTGACTCCCGGAGCGGCCATCCGCAAGACGGGTTGCGCTGTGGCGTTGCGCGGCGAACCGGATCAGACGCTGGCTGAACTGCCCGGCAGGCCTTGGAACGAAATCGCCGGCTGCTGCTTCAGGACCGACGAGGGAATCCATCTCAGTCCTTCGTTGGCTGCGGCCGACATGAAAGCCCTGGCGCCCCTCGACTTTCACAACTATTCGGTCGAGGCCCACCGTCATCGCCACCATGTGTTCACCGCTGACCAGGGACTGGGTGCCGAGCTGGAGTTCGCGCGAGGCTGTCCCTGGGCCTGTACCTTCTGTAACAAAACTTTGTTCCGCAACAAATACCGCGAGCGCAGTGTAGAGGCAGTCCTCGCGGAAGTCGACACTCTGACGGCGCGCGGCGTCGGTTACATCTATTTCATCGATGAAGTTTTTGGAGTGGGGAAGAATGTGCGGCGCCTCCTGGAGGGGATCGCAGAGCGTCCCGTCAAGATCGGTCTGCAGACCAGAATCGATCTCTGGGACGAAGAAAGTCTGGCCCTGCTCGGACGTGCTCATTGCATTTCCATGGAGTGCGGCATTGAATCGGTCAGCGAAGAGGGCCGCGAGGAGCTGAACAAGAACTGCCTTATCGATACCCAGCGCATTGGAGAGCTGCTGATCTTTGCCCGAACCCGGATTCCCTGGGTCCAGGCCAACCTGGTGCTGGCCGAGAAAGATGATCGCCAGCAAATCCGGCTATGGCAGGAACATCTGCGCGCACGAGGTGTGTGGGCAAGCGAGCCGGTACCCATGTTTCCGTTTCCGGGAAGCCCGTTGTACACCCAAACCTTCGGCGCGCCGCCCGATGACGAAGCCTGGGAAAGAGCGCACCACTATTACACGACAACGTTTGCCGGCAAGGGTTACAGCGACATCCAGGAACAGAGGCCCGTTCCCATTGAGGATCTGGAGAATGCACATCTTAGTCACCGCTGACACGGCTGGCGGCGTGTGGACATTCGTCCGCGAGCTGGTGACGGGGCTGACAGGCCGCGGCGTCCAGGTGACGTTGGTCAGCTTTGGAGACTTCCCGTCGCCCGGCCAAAAAAAATGGATGGAGCCGCTCCGCAACCTGGACTATCATCCCACGACTTTCAAGCTCGAGTGGATGCAGGATTCCGCTGCCGATATGGAGGTCTCGGCGGAATTTCTGCGCGACATCATTCGCCGAACCAAACCTGACCTCATTCACTTCAACCAGTTCTACTATGGGGCCCTGGATTGCGAAGTGCCTCGCGTGGTAGTCGCTCACAGCGACGTCGTGAGTTGGTGGATGGCCGTCCACGGCGAGACGCCGCCGCAGACCTCCTGGCTGGACTGGTACCGCCATGCGGTTATGCGCGGTTTGGCCGGCGCGACCGCGGTGGTTGCACCTTCACAATGGATGCTCGACCAGGTCGAGCGCTACTATTTGAAACCGAATCGGCCGGCCGTGATTTACAACGGACGTACGCCCGCCTTGTTCAACCCGAGCGTGACCAAGGAACAGAGGATCATGACCGCGGGGCGGTTGTGGGATCAAGGCAAGAACATCGGCCTTTTGCTTGCGGCCGAGATGCCGGCGCCGGTCGAAATCATGGGTGCTCGCGGGCATGGCAGAGCGCAAAGCATGGAACTTTCCGCCAGGAAGGCCGGACCCAATGTTCACTTTCGGCCGCAGCGGGACGAACAGCAGATGGCCAAGACCCTTGCGCGGACGGCGATCTACGCTGCTCCTTCCCTCTACGAGCCCTTCGGACTGGCGCCGGTGGAAGCCGCGTTCTCCCGCTGTGCGCTGGTGGTCAGCGATATACCCTCCTTCCGTGAACTCTGGGAGGATGCCGCAGTTTACTTCCGCAGTAACGATCCCGGGGAGCTGCGCCAGGCGCTGGAACTCCTGGTCGGCGATCCGTGGCTTCGCTGGCGACATGCCAACTTGGCCTACAAGCACGCTCTGAGGAAGTTCAGCGCCGCGCGCATGACGGACGACTATATGAACCTCTACCGGGCCGTGGCGCCGGCTGCTGTGGCCGCGGCATGAGGCAGAAACTTAACATCGCGCTCTTTTCGCATTCCCTGGTCTCCGACTGGAATCACGGCAACGCGCATTTCCTGCGCGGCCTGGCGCGCGAACTGGTGCGGTTGGGCCACTGCGTGCGCTGTTACGAGGAGTTAGGCTGCTGGTCGCTGTCTAATTTGATGAAGCACGAGGGCCAGCTTGCCATTCAGGCCATCGATCGTTTCCGGGCCGCCTATCCAGAACTGGATGTTCGCTTCTACCAATCGTCGCATGCTGAGTTCCGCCATTTTCTGCAACAGGAACTGCGGGAAACGCATGTTGTGATCTTGCACGAATGGAATGAGCCCAACCTTTTCAACAGCGTCCTGGCCCTCAAGGAGAAGTGCGATTTCGTCGCGCTGCTATATGACAGCCACCACCGCGCCTATACCCGGCCGCGGGAGATTCTGCGATTTCATCTGCACCTGCTGGACGGCGTGCTGGCTTTTGGCGAGGCGATTCGGCGCATCTACTCCGACGGCTTCGGCGTGTCCCGCACCTGGACCTTCCACGAAGGCGCCGACGTGAGCCAGTTTGGCCCCCTGAGCCGGGCCAAGGAGATCGATTTGGTCTGGATCGGCAATTGGGGCGACGAAGAGCGCACCCGCGAACTGGAGGAGTTCCTGGTTACGCCTGCATCTGCGCCGCCGAAGCGGCGGGTGGTGGCGCACGGTGTTCGGTATCCAGCGCAAGGTTTGGAGATGCTGCGCCAAGCAGGGATTGAATACCGTGGCTACCTTCCGAATCTGGCATCCGCTGAAGTCTATGCCGCGAGCGCCGTCGCCCTCCACGTCCCCCGGCAACAATATGCGAACGGATTGAGCGGCATACCCACTATACGCATATTTGAAGCGCTGGCTTGTGGGATTCCGCTGCTGTGCTCGCCCTGGAACGACGTTGAAGGGCTATTCCATCCCGGGTTGGATTACTTGATCGTTCGCGACGGGCGAGAGATGAAAGCGGAACTGGAGCATCTGTTGCATGACGCGGGAGCACGACGCCAGATCGCCGAACATGGCATGAAGACCATTCGCCAACGCCATACCTGCGCGCATCGCGCCCGGCTTTTGATTTCCATTTGCGAGGAGCTTGCCGCATGAAGATTTTTGTCTTCGGTTCCAGTATCACGTCTTCTTATTGGAACGGCGCGGCAACCTACTATCGCGGCATCTATAAACAGCTTCACCAGCGGGGCCACCGAATCACCTTCGCCGAGCCCGACGCCTATGGCCGGCAGCAAAGACGGGATGACGACGATTTTTCCTACGTGGAATCCATCGTGTACCGTAGCGCGGCCGATATTCCTTCGTTGCTGAGGCTGGCCGGCGGCAGCGATCTGGTGATCAAGCACAGCGGCGTCGGAGTTTTTGACGCGCTGCTGGAGAGCGCGGTTCTCCGGTGCCGTTCACGCAACACCAAAGTGGCCTTTTGGGATGTGGACGCTGCTGCTACTCTGGCTCGTATTCACCAGAGTCCCGGCGATCCTTTCCGCTGCCTCATCCCGGATTACGACTTGATCTTCACGTACGGCGGTGGGCAACCGGTCGTGCAGCGTTACATGCGCCTGGGCGCCGTCAACTGCTACCCCATCTACAACGCCGTCGATCCCGAGACGCATCACGCCGTCCCGCCCGATCCGGATCTGCGATGTGACCTGGTGTTTGTGGGCCATCGCCTGCCCGACCGTGAACAGCGTGTGGAAGAATTCTTTTTGCGCGCAGCCGAGCTTGCTCCGGAGCAGAATTTCATTCTGGGCGGCGAGGGCTGGGCAGGCAAACCTAGGCCCGGAAATGTTCGCTGGATCGGTCACGTTGGTAGTCGGGACCATAACCGCGTGAACTGTTCCGCTCGCATGGTGCTGAACATTACTCGGGACTCGATGGCCGATGCCGGCTTCTCTCCCCCGACGCGCATCTTCGAGGCAGCCGGCGCCGCCGCCTGCGTGGTCACTGATCGCTGGGAGGGAATCACGAGGTTCTTTGCGCCAGGCAGGGAAATCCTGGTCGCCGCCGATGCAGAGGAGGTTGTGCAACATCTGAGAAACTGCTCCGAGCTCGAAGCGGCCGCGATCGGCCGGAACATGCAGCAAAGAGCGTTGCGCGAACATACATACAACCTTCGCGCGGAAGAGTTCGAGTCGATCTTGAAGAAAGTGCGGGCCATGGCAGCTAGGAACCAGCAGCTAATAGCTAGTCGCTGACTCTATGAAAATCACCATCTTCGGGCTCTCCATCACGTCTTCCTGGGGCAACGGGCACGCCACCACGTTCCGCGCCCTTTGCCAGGCGCTAAACCGCCGCGGCCACCGGATTGTCTTCTTTGAGCGCGACCAGGAATGGTATGCCAGTAACCGTGATCTCCCTGGGCCGCCATATTGTGAAGTCCGGATTTTTGAGAGCTGGAATGAGATTCGTCCCACGGTGCGCTCCGAGCTGCGCGACACTGATGTTGCCCTCGTCGGCTCTTATGTTCCCGACGGCATCGCCGCGCTCGATGAAGTGCTGGATTCGAAGGTGCGGGTCAAGGCTTTCTACGACATTGATACTCCCATCACCGCCGGACACTTGCGGCGATGCGGCGAAACCGGGTATCTGCTGAAGCGACACCTTTCAGGTCTGGATGTTTATTTCAGCTTCACCGGCGGTCCGTTGTTGCAGGAACTCGAGTTGAAGTACGGCGTGCCGTTCGCCGTGCCGCTGTACTGCTCCGTTGATCCTGACCGGCACCGCGAGTTGCCGGTGAGCCCGGAGTTTGCCTGCGATCTCAGCTACATGGGGACCTACGCTGCGGACCGCCAACCCAAACTCGAAGAACTGTTGTGCCGTCCCGCATGCCGCCTGCCGCGAAGGCGATTCATCGTCGCCGGGCCGCAATATCCGCTTTCGACCGTATGGCCCGGGAACGTGGAGCGAGTCTTGCATCTTAGTCCGCGCCATCATCCCGCATTCTATTGTTCTTCGCGGCTAACCCTGAACGTTACCCGGCGTGACATGGTCATGGCGGGTTATTCGCCTTCAGTGAGGCTGTTTGAAGCGGCCGCTTGTGCCGCCACCATTGTCTCGGACAACTGGCCGGGCCTGGGGACTTTCTTCGCTCCCGGAAGCGAGGTCCTTCTCGCGGCCGGCAGCGACGATGTTGTGCGTTACATCTCCGGCTGTGAAGCAGGCGAACTGCGACGAATCGGCCGGGCGGCGCGTGAGCGCGTGCTCGCTGGACACACCAGCGATGTCCGCGCCGCTGAATTTGAGCGAGCAGTGGAGATCGCCGGCCGAAAAGGAAGAGAAGCTAAAGTCCTGGCCGCCGAGACGTAAATCCTTTCAGACCAGGTGATGCCGGGCCGGCTTCTGCGGACCTGCGCAACGTGAGTTGAGCGATAGAAAGAAAACACTGGCACGCTAGCAAGCATCTCTAGTGTAGTTACCCATTGCGCCACATGAGAGTAGCTTTAGTCGCCCCTCCGTTTATTACTGTGCCTCCGCAAAGATATGGCGGAACCGAGTTGTTCATCGCAGAACTGGCCCTAGGTCTGCAGCGAGAGGGCATTGACGTGACCGTCTACACCAATGGCGAGTCAACCATCGATTGTCCCACCAAGTGGCTGTACGAGAAGGGAGAATGGCCGCTTAGCGGAGAAGTAGAGGCAGCCTTGAAGGGTCTCAATCACGCGGCCTGGGCCATCAAGGAAGCCGCGGGAGTGTCCGACATCATCCACATGAACAACGCCCTGGCATTGACGGTTTCCAGGTTTGTGGACGTACCGCTGGTCTTTACCGTGCACCACGCCTATGACGCGCCGTTGTCCGAATTCTACCGGCTATTCCCGCAAGCCTCTTATGTGACCATCAGTCGCTTTCAGCAAAAGAAGCTGCGGATGCCGCGGATGCGCGCCATTCACCACGGGATCGATGTTTCCGGATACCGTTTCCGCGAGCGCAAGCAACAGTATCTGAGTTTTCTGGGCCGAGTGGCGCCTCTCAAGGGCACCCATCTTGCGATTGAGGTCGCCAAGAAAGCGGGTATCCCGCTGAAGATTGCCGGCGAAATCCAACCGTGCTATGAGGACTACTGGAAGAATGTGGTCAAGCCCCAGGTAGACGGCAGGTTCATAGAATACGTAGGCGAGGTGGGCCTGCAGGAGAAGAGTGAACTTCTCGGCGACTCGCTGGCCATGCTCTTCCCCATCCAATGGGACGAGCCTTTCGGCCTGGTGATGATTGAGGCCATGGCCTGCGGCACGCCGGTCTTAGCCACGCCCGGAGGTTCGGTGCAGGAGGTGGTTTGCGAAGGAATCAGCGGCCACGTGCGCGGCACCACGGCCGAATTGGCTGTCTGTGCCCGTAACCTGAAGATTGACGCCAAGGTCGTGCGCAGCTACGTGGAGAGGTACTTTTCGGCGGAGCGCATGGCCAGGGACTACATCCGTTTGTACAGCGAGTTGATGCGCGACCAAGCCGACTCCGAGGTAGAAGGCCTGGCGGCATGAGTGCGAAGTTGACAGTCACTCCCGGCGAGCTGGTGGAGATTGCGCCGCCTTATCCCGAGCCGCGAATTGCTTTCCAGCATACGGAGCCGCGCAAAGCCAACAACCTTACACTGATTGACGGCAAGACCTTCCTTTCCACCACGCTTTCCGGGGACATCATGCCCCCGGGAGCGCCCGATGTCGGCCTGTTCTACGATGACACGCGTTTCTTGAGCCGCCTGGAGCTGCGCGTAGGCGGGTATCGCACGGTCGTACTGTCGTCGAGCACGGAGCAGACCTTCGTCTCGCAGATCGAGCTAACCACCGGCCAGATCACGCTCCGCGAGACCTATGAGATCCCCGAGAACACGGTGCATATCCGGCGCGAGCAATTGCTGGCCTCAGACATTTTCTACGATCACCTCACTTTCGAAAATTTCAATTTCAATGACGTGATGCTGGCCATCGAACTGGCTTTCGAGGCGGACTTCATGGACGTCTTCCAGGTGCGGGGAGTGGCCCGGCAGCATCTTGGGCACTACTACAAGCCGATTGTCCACCGCGACGTCATCCTTTTTCACTATTGCGGGCTCGATGGCGTGACCCGCGATACCACGATCCATTTCTCGCCCGAGCCGGAACGGGTGGAAGGCACCATGGCGTGCTGGAAGTTTCTCCTGGCTCCGTTCAAGCGTTTTCAGTTGCAATGCCACGTCGTGCCGCAAGTAGCCGGTAGGCAGAGCCGCGCCGGACGCCAGGACTTCGCGCACCAGTTACGCGTGCGAAGGGAGGCCTTTGCTGATTGGGAGTCGCGCTCGACACACTTCCATTCCAGCAACCGGATCTTCGACCAGATGTTAGGCACTTGCAAGGGGGACTTTCACGCGCTGCAAATTCCCGAGGGCAAGGAACATGTGATTGCCGCCGGGATTCCCTGGTTCGCCACCATGTTTGGGCGCGATTCCATCTTTGCTGCTTACCAGTCATTGCTGCTCAGCCCGCAACTGGCGACCGAAACTCTGCGCGTGCTGGCGCGCTTCCAGGGCGACAAACACGACGACTGGCGTGACGAACAGCCCGGCAAGATCCTGCACGAGTTTCGTGAAGGCGAGATGACGCGCGCCAACGAGGTCCCGTTTAGCCCGTACTACGGATCGGTGGACTCGACCCCCCTGTGGCTGATTCTGCTGAGCGAGACCTACAACTGGACCGCCGACGAGCAACTGGTCCGCGACATGCTGCCGCACGCCTACCGCGCTCTCGAGTGGATCGAGCGCTATGGCGACTTGGATGGCGACGGTTTCGTCGAATATCAGCGGCGCTCGCCGCGCGGCCTGGTCAACCAGGGATGGAAAGACTCATGGGATGCCATCATGCACCGCGACGGCCAAGTGGCCAAGGCGCCTATCGCATTGTGCGAGGTGCAGGGCTACGTCTATGAAGCCAAATATCGCATGGCCTCTCTGCTGCGTGCCTTTGGCGATCCTGCGAGCGCCGACAAACTGAAGAAGGAAGCCACGGAGATGGCGAAGAGGTTTGAAAAGGCCTTCTGGATGCCGTCGCGCGGCTTCTACGCGCTGGCGCTCGACGGCGAAAAACGGCAGGTGCAGGTGATCTCCTCCAACCCCGGTCACCTTCTGTTCACGCGCATGCTGGCGCAGGAACGCGCTCGCACGGTTATCCAGCGCCTGATGCGTCCGGATATGTTCTCCGGCTGGGGCTGGCGTACTCTCTCTCAAGAAGAGCGGGTCTTCAATCCGCTCAGTTATCATCGCGGTTCGGTGTGGCCGCACGACAATTCGATCCTGGGACATGGCATGGCGCTTTATGAGTTCCGCGAGCCGGCCAACCACATCTTCAGCGCGCTGTTTCAAGCCGCGCTGAATTTCCGCCACTATCGCCTGCCCGAGCTTTTCTGCGGCATCGAACGGCGCGAGTACGATGAGCCAGTCCAGTATCCCGTCTCCTGCTCGCCGCAGGCTTGGGCTTCGGGCGCGGTCTTTCTCCTGCTCGGTTCGGTGCTGGGTATTCGCCCCAGCGCGGCGCGCAAGGAATTGAATATTGTCAGCCCCACCCTGCCGCCGTTTCTCGATCACTTGAATATGCGCAACCTGCAAGTGGGCGGCAGTCGCGTGGACCTGGACTTCACACGCCGTGGCGACCGCACGTTTTGCAACGTGGTGGACATTCACGGTGACAAGCTGCTGGTCAATGTCGTGTTCAAGAAACGGTGATCTCACGAAATCATCAGGGCCTCGGAGGCCCGGCCTTCGTTGAGCAACACGCACGCGCAAGAACGCCACCCGAGTGCGCCTGCTCGGAAAAATGAGCGCCAGGGTTTCAGATCACCCGATGACGCGCGATCAACCGATTCTTCCGCGGCTCTTGCGCCGGCCGCGGCTACCATTTAGATTGATTGGTTTCAACGCATCCATCGATACTGAGGAGACCTCATGGCCATCAATATCCTGGTCAAACCCAACGGTCCGTACGTCCTGAGCGGCGACCTGAGCCAAGTCGAGATCAAGGACATCAACGGCAACAAGTACGACCTCACCGGCAAGCAAGTTGTTTCCCTGTGCCGCTGCGGCGGGTCGGTCAACAAGCCGTTTTGCGACGGTACCCATTCCCGGGTCGGCTTCCAGGCCGCCGAGGCCGCGGTCAAGAAGGAAGGATAGAAGCTGCCCGCGCTCTTCTTCTAGTAAGAGGCCGAATCTGTCGGAAGCCTAAGAGGAACCGGATTTGCGGGTTCCTCAACGGCGAGTTCAGGGATTCCCGATTAGTGGATGGTTTTCATCTTCCGCGACATGTAGTCCATGAGCAAATACTGGCCGAGGTTCTGCGGCGTAGTGAAATACGCCTTGCCGCGGCACATGGCTGTGACTTTCTGCACGAACTGCACCAAGCCGAAATCCGAAGCCAGCATGAAGGTGTTGATCATGATGCCGGCGCGTTTGCAGCGGGAAACCTCTTCCAAGGTCTGGCTGACCACCAGCGGATCCAGGCCGAAAGCGTTCTTATAGATGCGGCCGTCCTCGAGAGTAAGCGCCGAGGGCTTGCCGTCAGTGATCATTACGATCTGCTTCATATCTTTCTTCTGCCGTTGCAGGATGCGCTGGGACAGGCGCAGGCCTTCGCGGGTGTTGGTGTAATACGGACCGACCTTGACGCGGGCCAGTTGCGAGAGCGGCATTTCTTCTGCAGAGTCATGGAACAGCACAAGGGACAGCGAATCGCCCGGGTACTGCGTGCGGATCAGGTGGGATAGCGCCATGGCGACTTTCTTGGCCGGCGTGAAACGGTCCTCACCGTAGAGAATCATGCTGTGCGAGCAATCGAGCATGACCACTGTCGCGCATGACGACTGATACTCGCACTGGTGCACGCGCAGATCGGAGTATTCGAGATCCAAGGGCAGGTGCAGCCCCTCGCGCTGAATCGCGGAAGACAGAGTTTCGGTGATGTCCAAATTCAATGTGTCGCCGAACTCATATTGCTTGGAGGCCCCGCTGGATTCGATGCCTGTGGCCAGATCGCGCGTGTCATGGCGTCCGAAGCTCGACCGGCCGAGCGAGCCCAGCAGATCACGCAAGGTCTTGAAGCCTAGAAAGTCCAGGCTCTTATCGGTGATCTCAAATTTCACCTGGGACTGCGCGTCGCCGGTCTGTCCGGGAGCGGTGGAGGGCTTGTCAGAGTCCGGCGGTTGGTCCACAGAGATGAAGTCCTCCTGCTGCATGCGCTGGATCAGCTTCTCCACCAACTCTTCCAGGGTGCCATCCATCTGCATCTGCTCGATGCGTTCGCGCAATTGCTCGTCGAGGAAGTCGCCGGCCTCCAGGGCCTGCTGGATGGCCTGGCGCAGCGCGTCGAGGGTGTGCTCGTCCATCTGCTGAAAATACATGTACTGGCTCTGGAAGCCGGACTCCAACATGTAGTCGGAGAGTGCGTTGAGCAGATCTTCCAGGCTCATCTCGTCTGCCAGGTCGCCGATGTATTTGGAGTATTTCGTGTATTTCATTGCAACACGGATCGCGCAGTATTTAGTACTTGGTATTTAGTAGTTAGCAAAACCGCGCGCAACGAGCATTTGCCAAGTACTAAATACTAAATACCAAGTACTGCAAATCAGTTGTAGGGCCGCCGGTTCCGCAACGGCGGAGGCGGCTCATCCTCGCCATGTTCAAATGGGCGTTCCGGGCGCTTGGGCTGTTTTTCAGCCACAAAGACGCGTTCTTCGGTGCGTCCGATTCGCCGATGGGCGTGCAGGCCCTCGAGTACGAACTCGGCCGCGGAGACCAATGTCTCCGGACGCTCATTCTGCCGGATGCCCAAAGGAGAAAGCTTCTCCGTCAATCCCTGAATGTTCCTTACACCTTCCAGGATCTCCTGTGATCCCGCGGTGTCGGCCAGCTTGATCTCACCGCCCAGCTCGAACCATTGGACGACCTGCTGCATGTTCAGATCTTTGAAATAATTGTCGTAGGTCTTGGCCACGGCTGTGCGGATCAACTCACGGGCCACGGTGTCGGCTCCGCGCATCTCGCCTTCGTACTCCAGTTCCAACTTGCCGGTGATGGAGGGCAAGGCGGCATAGATGTCGCCGATGCGGGGCACGATAGCTCTCTCCCCATTCCGTAGCGCCCGCCGTTCGGCATTAGAGATAACGTTCTCCAGCACGCTGATCGGCAGGCGCTGGCTCACGCCGGAGCGCTTGTCGATCTTCTTGTCCTCGCGGGCCAGGAAGGCGATCCGCTCCACCACCTCGCGCACGTACGGAGGCACGTTCAGCTCCAATCCGTCGCGATGGGCCCAGGCCTCCTGCTGGGTGATGCTGATGCCTTCTTCCACGGTGTTGGGATAGTGCGTGCGCACTTCGGAGCCGATGCGGTCTTTGAGCGGAGTGACTATCTTGCCGCGGGCGGTGTAGTCCTCCGGGTTGGCGCTGAACACCAAGGCCACGTCCAGCGGCAGACGCAACGGATAGCCTTTGATCTGTACGTCGCCTTCCTGCATGATGTTGAACAGTCCTACCTGGATCTTCCCCGCGAGGTCGGGCAGTTCGTTGATGGCGAAGACGCCGCGGTTCGCGCGGGGCAACAGTCCATAATGCACGGTGAGTTCGCTCGAGAGATCATGGCCGCCGCGAGCTGCCTTGATGGGATCAACGTCGCCGATCAGGTCGGCGATGGTCACGTCCGGCGTAGCCAGCTTCTCCACGTAGCGGTCATCCGGGGTGAGATACGCGATTGCCGTATTGTCGCCCTGCTCAGCAATCAGGCTGCGGCAACGCCTGCAGATGGGAGCATAAGGATTGTCGTGTATTTCGCAGCCGGACACATAGGGCATTTGCGGGTCCAGCAGCGCGGTGAGAGCGCGCAAGATGCGGCTCTTGGCCTGGCCGCGCAGCCCCAACAGGATAAAGTTATGCCGCGAGAGAATAGCGTTAACGAGTTGCGGCACGACGGTGTCGTCATAACCGATGATCCCGGTAAAGATGGTGTCGCCGGAGCGCAGCTTGGCGATCAGGTTGTCGCGAAGCTCATCCTTGACTTTGCGGGTACGCAGTCGCTGTTCTGTAAAAGAACTCTTCCGCAGCTCGCCCAGGGTACGAGGAAGATTCATGAAGGGGCCTCTAAGCTGATTATATACGCCTGGTAAACCAGTTCTCAGTTTGATCTTGGGCCTTGAGTTGTTGCAGACAGAAATCGCCTTCAAACCTTTGCCGCACGTGTTTGCGCACCATCATTCCTCGCAAGGGCCGCGACGAGGATGCCCAGCAGCACCGCGGCGATGAACTCCCAGGCAACGATCTTGGCGACAAACATTCCAGGCCAGGGTTCGATGACGTAGTTGGTGAGATACTGCGGCACGGACGCAATCGCCCAGACCGCTACGCCGAACCGTATCCCCTGTCCCAGCCATAGCCGGGCGCTTCTGCCTTGGGAGTAGATCCACGCGAAAGCAGCGGAGAAGACCAGGCAACTGATGGGCGCAAACTGCATGTGCGCCTGCATTTCCGGCTTGCTGCGCATGATGGGTTCGATGGCGGCATAATCACGTCCCAGTAACAGTTGGTGTCCCAGGAAACCCAAAGCAAACATGGTGACGGCAACCACGATGGTGCGCACTAGAAAACGTCCCACTGTCATTCTTAAGTGTCCTCCGGCTGCGCATTGTGAACCCGACCCGGGAGAGTTGCAAGTTGATAAGGACGGGGCATGTTCCGCATCCGGTCAGTCTTTGATCGTAGAAAGCAAAGGCTTTCTGTTCATAGAGTTAGGTTTGCCGTTGCCGTCGCAGGGTGGGCCCGCCGGTTTGTTTTTTCATCGAAACCGGCGTATCATCATAAAGACAGTGGTAGCTGGTCCCGGCCTGGGCGTGAACGTCTTGCCTGGGTGGTATTTGTAGTCTCCCAATCCGTGGCGAACGTACCAGTGGGCGAAAGGCCCACTTTATTTTTGGGGGCCGATGTTTGGTCTTGAGAACAGGCCAATGTGGCAGCGGACGCAGACAAAATCCGGGCAATCGCTGGCCGGGTAGCGGCGACGCATGGTGTTGAACTGGTGGAAGCAGAGATACGCGGTGGCGGTAAGGCGCGCGTGCTCAGGATTACCATCGACAAGACCGAAGGCGTGACACACGAGGACTGTGCCAACGTGAGCCGGGAAGTTTCGGCCGTCTTGGACGTAGAGGACGCGGTGGCTGGAGGCCCGTACACGCTGGAGGTTTCGTCTCCGGGACTGGACCGCAAGCTGCTGAAGGCGGAAGATTACGCGCGTTTCACCGGCAGCCGGGTGAAGCTGACGACGCGGGAGCCGGTGACCGGCAACCGGCACTTTGAAGGACGGCTCATGAGCTTCGAGAACGGCAAACTGGTGCTGGAAGCCGGGACAAGCAAAAAACCGAAGCCGGGACACGATAGCCCGGGACGGAAGATTGAGATTGATCTGGCCAATGTCGAGAAGGCCAATTTGATACCGGAAATCTGATTTTGGCACTGATAAGGAACGGGTATGGCGAGCGAGATTTACAACGTCATTGATGCGCTGAGCCGGGAGAAGGGCATTGATCCGCAGATCGTAGTGAGCGCTGTGGAAGATGCCATTGTTGCAGCTACGCGCAAAAAGGACAAAAGCCAGGAAAACCTGCGCGGCGAGCTCGACAAAGAGAGCGGCACGATCCGCGTGTACGCGGTGAAGAGCATCTTGCCGACCGAGGACGACATCGAGGATCCGCAATTGGAGATCACCCTGGAAGAGGCCAAGGCCATCGACCCGAACGCTGAGGTCGGCGGCGAGGTGCGCTTCCTCAAGTCTACGGAGGGCCTCGGCCGCATCTCCGCTCAGATTGCCAAGCAGATCATCTTCCAGAAGGTCCGCGAGGCGGAGCGAGATACCGTCTATAACGAATACATCGGGCGTGTGAGCGAAGTGCTGAATGCGACAGTGAAGCGCATCGAAGGCCCGGATGTGATCTTCGACATCGGCAAAGCCGAAGCGCGCATGTCGAAGAAAGAACAGTCGCGGCTGGAGTCGTTCGCCATTGGCGAGCGGGTGCGCGTGGTGCTGGTGCGTGTCGACAAGAACTCGAAGGGCCCGGCGGTGGTGGTCTCGCGCGCCGCCCCGGAGCTGGTACAAAACCTGTTCCAGACCGAGGTTCCGGAAATCTACGATGGCACAGTGGGGATCCGCGCCATCGCCCGCGAAGCCGGCGAGCGCACCAAGATCGCCGTCATGTCCAAAGACAAGGACGTGGACGCCGTGGGCGCCTGCGTAGGCATGAAAGGAATGCGCGTCCAATCCATCATCCGCGAGCTTCGCGGCGAAAAGATTGACATCATCGAGTACCACGAAGATCCGGTCGTGTTCGCGGAAAAGGCGTTGCAGCCGGCCAAGGTCAGCCGCGTGACTGTGATCGATCCCTCGGAGAAGCACCTGGAAGTTGTGGTGGATGACAGCCAACTCTCCCTCGCCATTGGCAAAAAAGGGCAGAACGTCCGGCTGGCCGCCAAGCTGCTTGGCTGGAAGATCGATATCAAGAGTGAAGAAGAAAAACGCCAGGAAGTAGAACAGCAGATGGCCTCGATGGTTACCCAAGCGGCTACGCCACTGGATAAGGTGCCAGACCTCGGAGAAACACTAATCGCCAAGTTGCATGAAGCCGGGATCACTACCGTGGAAGCCCTGGCTGACATGACGCCTGAGCAACTCGAAGAATTGCCTGGTGTGGGTCCCAAGACTGTAGAAAAGATCAGCATTGCCGTGAACAATTACTTCTCCAGCCTGGAAGCCGCGCCGGCTGAAACCGCCGAATCGGCTGCCAGCGAAGAAACTGCTGTGGAGCCTGTTGCTATGCAGGAACAGGAGCTTCCAGCAGGTGAGAGTGCGGCTCCAGCACAAGCTGAAGCAGAGTCCGCTGCGGCAACGGAAACCGCGGCGGAGGAAACCCAACCCGATTCGGCAAAAACCTCACCGGCTGAGACGGCGGGCGGGGAACGTTCGGGCAAGCAAGAATCGTAGGACAGAACTGCGGCTCCTGTACGCCGCAACGAGTCGCAGCCGTGAGGTCGATATGAGCGCGTAAAAGGCACCTGGAGGAAACACAGAACGGATGAAAATTCGAATCAATGATCTGGCCAGAGAGCTTGAGGTAAAGAGTAAAGCCATTCTGGACGTGTTGGATGAACTCGGAATCACCGAGAAAAAGACCCACTCAAGCTCCGTTGAGGACGATGAAGCGGAAAAGATTCGAAAGCGCTTTTCGGCCCAGTCCACGCCTGCCGCCAAAGAAAGAGGGGGCCAAGCCGAAGTCAGGCCCAAGATCGATCTCTCCAGGATTTCCAAGCCCGGCGATGTCCTAAGACTGCTGAAAGAGCGCCAAGAGCAGCAACAACATCCACCGGCTGCCGCCAAGCCAGTTACCGCCGCACCTGCCGCCGCCCATCCGGCGACTCCTCCGGCTGCGGCCAGACCGCTTTCGCCTCCTCCAGCTGTGGTGGAGAAGCCCGCAGTTGTTGTCCCTAAGGCCGCCGTTCCTGAGAAGACGGTTGTGGTAGCGCCTCCGGTGATCAAAGCGCCTGCTCCGGCAGCGGCCACTCCCGCTGTTTCAGCGCCGGAAAAGCCGGCAACTCCTCCGGCGGTGGTTGTCACGGCTCCGCCCATGACGGCCGTCCCGCCGGCCAAACCGGTTGTCCCGCCAGCCCCGCCAACGAGTTCCCCTGCGGCTGCTGTTCCGGCGCCAGTCAAGCCGGTATCGCAGCAACCTATTGTTCCGCAGCGGCGCATGATCACGCCGCAGACCGGGCCTCGCCCGGTCTATCAGGCGCCGCCCCAGGAACGCCCGGCGCCACCACGAGTGGGCGCGCAAGGTCAAACGCAGGGAGCCCGGCCCATGCAGGCCAGTGCCGGCGCTCGTCCTCAGGGTGTGGTGCGCGGGCAGCCGATTTTCCAACGCCCACGGCCCGCAGGACCGGGAGCAGGGCCAGGAACACGCCCGTCCTTTACCAGACCAGGCGAGCAGCGCCGGGGTCCGCACCCTACCAGCGCTGCGCGCGGGGGCTTCCCGCCACGGCCGGGAATGGGCGCTGGCCCAGGAGCCCCGCCACCCGGTACAGGCAGGCCGCCGGGACGCGCGGGCATGCCCCCTCGACGTCCCGGACAACCCTATATTCCTCGGGAAAAAGAAGGGTCGATGAAGGGCTTTGTTCCGCCGCCACGACTGGCGGTGTCGAACGAACCCCTACCTATTACTCGCTCCATCACCATCACGGAAGGCATCAGCGTGAAGGATCTGGCGGAGAAGCTTGGTGTCAGAGCCAAGGATCTGATTGCCCGCCTGCTGATGAAGGGCGTAATGGCCACCGTGAACCAGAGCCTGGATTACGAATTGGCCAAGGAGTTGGCGCGCCATTTTGGGGCTGACTCAGAGGCCATTACTTTCGAGCAGCAGGCAGCGCAAGAGATGGCGCAGATGACGGGTGTTTCGGACCAGGCTGCAGCTGTTGCGGCTGTGACTCGCCCGCCGGTCGTGACCATCATGGGCCATGTGGACCACGGCAAGACCTCGCTGCTGGACGCCATCCGCGAAACCAATGTTGCCGGAGGCGAAGCCGGGGGAATCACACAGCACATCGGCGCCTACAAGGTGAAGATCACCAAGGAAGATTCGCCGGCATTCGGGCGCCAGATCGTATTTCTGGATACGCCCGGCCACGAAGCCTTCACGCGCATGCGCGCCCGTGGCGCCAAGGTTACAGACATTGTTGTGCTCGTCGTCGCCGCCGATGACGGCGTGATGCCGCAGACGTTGGAGGCGATGGACCACGCGCAAGCGGCCAAGGTCCCGATTATCGTGGCCGTCAATAAGATCGATAAGCCGGAAGCCATGCCGGATCGCGTCAAGAAGCAGCTTGCCGATCGCGGCCTGTTGCCCGAGGACTGGGGCGGGACCACGGTGTTCGTGGACGTCTCCGCCAAGAAGCACACCAACCTCAACCTGTTGATGGAGATGATCTGTCTGGTGGCTGATCTGCAAGAGCTCAAGGCCAATCCCGAGCGCCCCGGAAGCGGCACTGTCGTGGAGGCCAAGATCGACCGTGGCCGCGGCTCGGTGGCAACCGTGCTGGTGCAGAACGGCACGCTTCGCGTGGGCGACAACTTCATCGTCGGCAACACTTTCGGCAAGGTTCGCGCCATGTTTGACGATCGCAGCAAAGTGATCGAGGAGGCTCCGCCATCAACGCCGGTGGAGGTGCTTGGCCTGGAAGGCCTGCCCCAGGCGGGCGACCAGTTGCTGGTGGTGGCGGAACGCGAGAAGGCGCGCCAGGTTTCCGAGTATCGCGAGCAGAAGGCCCGCGAAGCCACGCTGGCCAAGAGTTCCAAACTCTCGCTGGAAGGCCTGGCTGAACAAATCAAGACCGCGGGCATGAAAGAACTGCCGATCATCCTGAAGACCGATGTGCAAGGCTCGGCGGAGGTGCTGGCGGATACGCTCACCAAACTCTCCAACGACAAGGTAAAGATCAAAATTCTGCACAGCGGCGTGGGCGCCATTACGGAAAACGATGTGCTGCTGGCTTCGGCCTCAAACGCCGTGATCATCGGCTTCAGCGTCCGTCCCGAACGCAAGGCGCAAGAACTGGCGGAGATGGAGAAAGTCGATATCCGTATGCACTCGATCATCTACGAACTTCAGGACGAGATCAAGAAAGCCATGTCCGGCCTGCTCGAGCCGATCATCAAGGAGACTTACCAGGGACGTGCCGAAGTGCGCGAGACGTTCCGGGTTCCCAGAGTCGGCACTGTGGCCGGTTGCTATGTGCTCGATGGCCTGATCAAGCGCGATTCCGACGTTCGCCTGGTGCGCGATGGCGTCCAGGTCTACAAAGGTAGGATCGCATCGCTCAAGCGATTCAAGGACGATGCCAGCGAGGTGCGTAACAGCATGGAATGCGGTATTGCCATCAGTAACTTCAACGACATCAAGAAGGGTGATGTGATCGAAGCCTTCGTGACTGAGAAGATCGCAGCCGAGATCGGCGTCGCCTAACCAGCGCACCTTTTCGCGCCCACTGAAGTCAAAGTAGTCCAGACAACTCAAACGCCCGTTGGCTTTGCGGGCGGGCGTTTTGCTTTGGAGCAACAGCATGACTGATGCCGATGTCCTGACCCTGGTCCAAGATCTAGAACACTGCCGGCTCACGTCCGGCGATTTTCATCACCGCGACCACCTCGCAGTCTCAGTCGCATATCTGTACGCCTCAGACCTGGAAGCAGCTTTGGACCGAATGCGCGTGAGCCTTCGGCGCTTCATCGCTCATCACGGTCTCAACGGCTATCACGAAACCATCACTCGCTTCTGGATGCAGGAGGTGCAAAAGCATCTGGATCGAAGCCTGTGTCTTGGCGAATCCGTGCGACGGATTCAGGCTCGACTCAGCGACAAGGACCTCGTTTACCGGTTCTATAGCAAGGCGACCCTCAACTCACCGGAGGCCAAAGAGCGCTGGGTCGAGCCCGATCAAAATCCAAGTTGTCAATGAACCTGTGCGGCGCGCCGATTCTTACCGCGCCATCCTGGGACGACAAACACAAAACTTATTTCAGCGCCATCGCTGCTGTGCCTTTCTTGCTCGCGTCTTCCTCCACTTTGGACGCGACTTTCACGCCGCTCAGCCCGCTTACATACTTATTGATTCCCTTGAAGAGAGATTCGGCCACACGCTGGCGATAGTCATTGGTCTTCAGCTTCCTCTCGTCCGTGGGATTGCTGACGAAGGAGATCTCGGCCAGAATCGAGGGCATGTTGGCCCCAATCAGCACGATGAACGGGGCTTTCTTCACGCCGCGGTTGTGGATTCCCGGACTCTTGGAGCTCAATCCCGTGTACAGCGACCGGTTCACGTCGGCAGCGAACTCGCGAGACTCCTCGATCTTTTCCTTGAGCGCGATCTTCTTCACCAGGTCCTGCAGTTCGTGGATGGACTTCTCCGAAACCGCGTTTTCACGCGAGGCCACCTCCAGCGCATCGTGCGACGAGGTGAAATTCAGGTAATAGGTTTCCACGCCGCGCGCCGTGGTGTCGCTGCTCGAGTTGGCATGAATCGAGATGAACAGGTCTGCCTGCTCCTTGTTGGCGATGGCGGTGCGCGTCTCCAGCGGGATGAAAGTGTCGTCGTCGCGCGTGTACACGACTTCGGCGCCGAGCCGGTCCTCGAGCAGCTTGCCCAGCTTCAGGGCCACATCCAATACCAGGTCTTTTTCCATCAATCCGTTGGGGCCGACGGTGCCGGTATCGTGCCCGCCATGTCCCGCGTCGACCACGATCTTGCCGATCTTCAGTCCTAGAGCGCGGATCAGCGAGCGCTCTCCTTGCGCGGTGGGCGCGGCCACGTGGCCTGTTGGGGCGGGGCCGGCGGTTTCCTGAGTTGGGCTGCTTTGCAGCTTCTTCCGGCTGCGGCTGGATTCCTGCGGCGCGATGGCCTGGAAGGTGGGCCCGGTTGTAGGCTTGCCGTTGACTTTGGCAGGCTCCGATTCACTGAGCACCGGATCATCGGCCAGGACTTTGGGCGGATCGACCCTTGCCGTTTGCACCGTCTTGTCAGCGGAAGCCTGGGTCTTTGCCGACGGCTTCGGATCCTGCGAAGTCGATGCATCGCGCGAAGCCGATGCGTGTGTCTTTTGAGCGCCCGGCCCCAGGCTAGGCGCTTGTTCCAGCGCAGAGGAAGCGCTTACCGGCTTGGAAGTTGACGTAGCCGCGGGCTTGATCTGGGTCACGGTGACGTCAGATTCCGGCGTTACAGCTTTTGACGGCGACGGTTGTTGCCGATCGGTCTTGATGGCAGCCACCTGCTGCGCCGGTAACTTGCCGTGAATGTCGATGATCAACCGGTAAGGGTTGGGCAAGAGGAACGCGGAGTACTCGGCAACATCGTCCACATCGAGCACCACGCGCGCCATGTTGGCCTTGTACTGAGCCACGCGAATGCGGTGCAGGAAGCCGGCCTCAACGTCAAACGACTTGCCCACCAGGTCGGCCGCCAGCTTGGTGTCGTAAAGGTCAAAGAAGATGCGGTCAGGATGGGGCACGCGCCCCGACTGGTATTTAACTTCCTCCTCCACGTCAATGGCCACGCGAGTGTAGTCGGGCGTGGACCAGTGGCGGATGCTGGTCAGGTGCGCCAAACGATGCGGTTGGCTGTCCGGTTTGACTACCTGGTCATTCACCGGCTGCGCGGCGGCGGTCGAGTCATCGTCAGCAGTGGCCCCAGTCTCGGCGGCAGTCTTCGCCGACGAACTCTTCGCCGGCCGGCTGTCATCGTCGCTATCCTTTTTATCTTTATCCCTTCCTTTGTCCCTGGCTTCGGCTTTTGCGGTCTTTTCTTCCGGAGCTTTGGTCGTGGTCAGGTCAGCCCAGGCAGCTTTGGGTTTGACCTCATGCGGCTGGGCTTTCGCTTTGGCGGAATGCTTCTTGAAGGGATTGCCGCCGGTCTCGGCTTCGCCAATCTCCGCAAGCGCCTGTTTCGCTTGCGGCGCCAGACGGCTGTTGGGATAGTGCTTGAGATAATCCTCGAAGGTCGCCTGGGCCTCGGCATTATTGTTCAGATCGTCGCGATAGATCTCGCCGATGGTGAACAGCGCCTCCACGCGATACTTGCTGCCCGGATACTCGCGGCGCAGAAACACCAGCTGGCCGATAGCGTCGGAATAGCTCTTCGCATCATGAAGCACACGCCCCTGATCGTCCAGCAGCTCAGCCACGGCCAGGACAGAGACGTCGGCTTTGATGGAGTTGGGGGCCGTGTGATAGACCTTGCGGTAGGCCTCCATCACCTTCTGATAGTCGGCGCGGGTGCGCAGCGATTCCCGCTTGCCTTCCAGGGCTTCGCGCAGGCGCTCGGCGATTTCAAACTGCGAGCGCGCCGCCTGCTTCTTCTGCTGTACGGTGCGTCGCGCGTCCGCTGCAGACAATAAGGCGCACACCACGGCCGCGCCCATGGCAACCCGCGCCAGACTGGTCCTGATTTTCATCTCCGGCTACTTCGCAAGCACCTTCTAGAAATAACCCCGTAAAAACGAAACGTTGCGCTACTCGTCCGAGAAGTGGCGGTGCCCGTCGGCATCGCGCGTCTCAAACACCCGGCTCCGGAAAGCGCCGCCCCGGTAGATATCGGTGATCTTCTTCACGTAATCACGCGTCTCTGCGTAGGGTGGGATGCCCCGGTTGCGATTGACCGCGCCGCTGCCGGCATTGTACGCCGCCAGCGACAGCTCCAGGTTGCCGTTGTAATTCTCGAGCAGGCTCTTCAGGTGGCGCACTCCGGCGTCAACGTTCTGGTTAGGATCGAACGCGTTGCCCACGTTCAGCGATTTCGCGGTGTAGGGCATGAGCTGCATCAGTCCCATGGCCCCTTTACGCGAGACCGCATGCGGGTTGAAGTTCGATTCCACCTTGACCACGGCGCGAACCAGGTTCGGATCGACTCCGTGACGTTGCGCTGCGGCATCAATGGCCTTATCCACCTCTTCCGGGCTGACCATCTGCCGTTCCTGTCCGGCCGCGCCCGGTATCACCGGCTGCGACCCGACTACGGTCCGGCCAAAGTCCCGGCTCAAGCCGCCGCGAAAGGTCATCAGACTATCGACCTCCTGCGCCGCCTGCCGGGCCGCCTTCATGGTAGATGAGGTACTCACGGGTACGGGTTTCCAGCGGTGGTCTTTACTGCTCCAATACACCAGACCGCTGTAACGCGATGGCGCGCCGCTAGCCGGTTCCTTGGCCGTGGAGGCTGCGGGAGGCTGAGGCTTGGCTTGGTCGCCGTCACTCAAGACAATATGGCCGAAGGCGTCGCGAGAGGTCACAACGCTCTGTCCACTGACTGGGTGACTCACTACCATCGCCGTGGCGCTGATCATGAGGGTAAGAAGGTGCTTCTTCATCGCGTTAAGCTCTAAATACCAGTTTTCCCGGGCCTCCGCTACCTAACCGAAGGTCCAACACCTTCTTCCTCGATGATGTGAGAAACGCCCAGAGAAACCGGATTATATGACGGTTCTTCACCTACGGCAATCCAGCAATTCCGGATGAATCTAGGGAGAAAACCCCAGGACAGCCGTAGGGAAGACCCAAGAAGCAGCGGAGATCGGGTGATCCGGCGATCGGGATGAAGAGATCGGGTGATCGCCGTGATCGGGTGATCGGGTGATCTAGAAATCGCCTAAACTTGATCCGCGCACATCCGCGGGAATCAGCGGTAGGGTTCCTGCTTGGTTTTCCGATCTCGGCGATTCCGCGCGATCACGGCGATCACGGCGATCTACAAATGGCCCGATCACCGGATCACCAGATCACCCGATTCCTCTGGGCGGTTGGGTGTCTTTTTTATGGAGGATGTTGAAAACAAATAACATCCATCGTTTTATTCGCTTCCTGTTCGCTCCCCCCTCCCCCACCCCCCATTTCACGCCACTTCACCCCATGTTCACCCCAAGTCACCCCAAAACCGCATATGCACTTGAATATGCAGAATTCGGTTCGCGTCCGATCCGCGGCCATCAGCGTGATCCGCGGTAAGGGGTTTTGGTTCTCCGATCACCCGATCACCCGATTCTTCCCG
>DATDGY010000257.1:0-18669 GCA_036521855.1 Candidatus Angelobacter sp. | reverse complement strand
GCTCGAGTTCTTCGAGCATCATTTTGCGAAGGTGGGTCATAGGTGTTCTCCTTATGACCCAACCTTATTCGCTCACACACAACCGCTGACACCGGACACGCGAAAGCGTCTGCCGCTAAGGCTTCGTTCAAACGGGCTTCTGGGAAGCATCCGGAGATGTTCTAGGTAGATAGTCGGGGAACCGGAAATCAAGCGCAGCCTATGCCCTAGGCCAGTCGCGGACTTCCGGTCCATCACAGCTTTTTCCCCATCAGTAACCCGTCAATCGAGTCCAGATAGTATCGGGGCAGGACCTTGAGCACGGAATAGCCGTGCTTCTTGTAGAAGCGGAGAGCGGATTCGTTGTCCACCGCGACCTCGAGCGACACGTAATCGCAGCCGGCCTGGCCCAGCTCCGTTTCCGCGGCGTTGAGCAGAAGCGTGCCCAGGCCGCTGTGCTGCGCCGGCGGGGCCACGTCGATGGTGATGATTCGGCCCATGAAGCGCGAGCCCCGGCGCTGCCGAAAGCGGTCGGCGATGATGAAGCCCTGGATCTCTCTGTCTTCCGTTCCCACCACGGTCAGGGCTGCGGCCTGGGCGAGGAAGTAGCGTAGTTCATCCGGCGTGTAGGCAATGCCTTCGACGAAACAGGCTTGGTCGATTTCTACGAGGCGATCAAAGTCCTCGGGTTGGTACTGGCGTAAGTCCGGCACAGCAGCATTTTACCGGGAAGTGAATCGTGCGCAGGGGACAGCGGTCCCGAATGAGCGCATACACAACAGACCCGGGCTTAGGGTTGTGTGGCGGCAGCCGATTGCGTACGGTTTTCATTGATGGATTCATTCGGAGAAGGGAAAATAGCGGCAAGTCCTGTCTGCGGCTGAACCGCGAGAATCTGCCGGAGCAGCGCCAGATCGCTGGCGACGTCGCTGTGGGCAGCTTTTCGAGGTCCGGTGGTCCGTAACTCCTGCTGGATTCGCGCCGCAAGGAGTTTCGCGGCCAATGGCGAGGATCCCGGATCGTCTAAGACGTTCGCGCGCGAAATGCCGACTGTTTCGATTTCGCTCCCGATGTGCACCTGCATCGCGGGCGTCCCTGACTCGTCGAGTTCCGGCTTCGCGTCAGCCTGCAAACGCTGCCAGGTTTTTCCTTCCATCGCGGCATCCGAGGATGATTCCAAGATGGAGCCCGGTTGCTTCAGTTCATCCAGTTGTCTTTGGTAAGAACGACGGTCAGCGCTGGTCACCGGCGCATCCAGTTGCCAACGATAATCCAGGACCAGGGCATGCTGGGCCGGGTTGAAGCGCGGATGGCCGAAATACGCGGCCAGCACACCGCCGGAGATATAGGGGTGTAGAACCAGCAGCGGCACCATATATTTCTTAGCGGAGAGCACAGATTCCAGCACTCCGTGAAGCGGTTTGCTGCGTTGGATGGTGCCGGGAACCTGCGGGATCACGAAATTCGAGCTTTGCAACCCGGGATGGCGGCGGCTGTACTTAGCCAGCATTTTCGCGATCTGCTTGGGCGTGGTGACGCCGAGATCGAAAATCACGTTGCGATGGACGGCGTGCGGATAGTAGAAGTCGATCACTTCGCGCGCGAAATCAGAACAATTGTTCGTCACCAGGCTGAAATGCTTGTGGTTCGGATGGCTGTTGAGCTTTTGGATCAGCAGGGCATCCTGTTCCGGGCTGGTCTCGATTTGGAAACCATAAATGGTGCGGTCATAGGAGGCCCCGGCCAGCATGTACCACTCTCCCGACGGCGCTCCTCCTCCGGGACGATCCGGGGCAAGTGATTCCAGGTACTTGCGCCGGTATTGATCTCTAAGGAAGGCAACCAGCTTGGCGTCGACGAACAGGGGAACGTCTTCCTGTCTTTCCACCGCGTAGAGGTAGGGAACCAAAGGGATCGCGATCCAATCGTATCCCGCGACTTCATGGTAGCGGCTCAAGACGATGCCGATTTCACCAGGTTCACAGGGGCGCAATACAACCGGAGATGCGGCGCAAACGTGGTCCAGATAGACTGCGGCGTGTCCGGTCCCGGCTAAAGCGCCATCGTAACTGTAGGGCTCTTGCAGCAGCAGCGTCGCATCCGCCTGCGCACGCGGAACGTTAAACAGACACAACAGGACCGCACACAGCCGCCAGCCGAGTCTCAACCAGACCGTCGTTCTTGAGAAAGAATGCATCCTTAAGTTAAGTCTCTATCTCTTTTAGATGCTCAGAAGAACGTCCGAGCTTATCCTGTTCGCTTTCAATATGAAAAAACCCGCAAACGAACGATAAGTTACTACGGTTTATGGCCCTAACTATGAGTGTACCGGACACATGCAAAGCGAACAATCGGCGCACCCGCGTTAAGTGTTAAGGGAAGGCTCTTATGTGTTGTTGGATGCCCGCGATGCAGAGAAGGTTTGCCTGGCGACGCGTCGGCGCATCGATTCTGTTCCGGGATTGCACTATGCGGCCCTTCGGTTATTCTATGCAGCATGCGATCGCTCCGGCGAGATGTTCGCTATGGTTTGCGGCTAGTCCGGCGCAACCCACTCTTTTCTGCGGTTATGGTGATTACCCTGGCTCTGGGTATTGGAGCGAATACTGCGATCTTCAGCATCCTGGACGCGCTCTTGCTGCGCAGCCTCCCGGTTTGGCAGCCGGATCGGCTGGTCGAGGTTTGCGCCATCTACCGCAATGGCTCTCGCGTTCCGCTTTCGTTTCCGATCTTCCAACAGCTCGCCAGCAATCAGCGTGTGTTCTCCCGCCTGTTGGGATGGACCGGCGGTTCGCGCCGCAACGTGGAAGTCGACGGCGCGCTACTGCTCAGCAGTGTGCGCGGGGTCACCGGAAACTACTACGGAGAACTCGGCGCTTCCCCTCTCCTGGGAAGACTCGTGGGTCCCAAGGACGCCGAGAGTACTTCAGCCGCGCCGGTAGCGGTACTAGGTTATGAATTCTGGCAGGAACGCTTTGGCCGTGACCCAGCGGTGATTGGGAAGGTCATTCGGATTGAAGGCGAACCGTTCACGATCGTCGGCGTCAGCCGCAAGTGGTTCACAGGCATGACTCCCGGCGATGCGCCGGATATCACGATTCCCCTCAGCGCCGGACCGTTTGCCAAGTACACGAACAATCGCTCGCTTTTGTGGATATTGGCGACGGGACGCCTGCAAGACGGGACCACGGCACAGCAAGCGCGAGCCCAACTGCAATCGTTCTGGCATGAGACTCTCGTGCAGGCGGCGCCGACAGCGGTTCCCGGACAGCGGCTGCAATCCTGGCTGCAAATGGGCCTGGAGGTGAACCCGGAGACGACCGGCGTTAACCGCGATCTGCGCGAGCATTTTGCGCGCCCGCTGCGGGTACTGATGGGCGTATCGATTCTCGTCCTGCTGGTAGCATGCGTAAACCTGGCCAGCTTGACTCTGGCGCGATCCGCCATCCGCAGCCGGGAAATGAGCGTACGCATGTCACTCGGAGCCACGCGCCTGCACGTTGCCCGTCAGTTTTTGATCGAAAGCGTCTTGTTGTCCAGCGCCGCGGCGTTGTTGGCCATGGCCTTCGCAAGCTGGACCAGCCGGCTGCTGGTGGCGGTGATGGGCGAGGCGGCCTCCGCGCCCGTTATTCTGGATTTGCGGCCTGACTGGCGGGTCTTCAGTTACACGGCGCTGGTGGCGATTGGCGCAGGAGTTCTCATCGCTCTCGCGCCGGCGTGGCAAACGTCCCGCCAGCCGGCTTCGGCTGTCTTACAAAGCCAGGAGCGAACCCTGGCCACCGGGACAGGACGCCTCGGCAAAGGCCTCATCGTGACCCAGATTGCTTTGTCTTTTATTCTGCTCATCGGGGCCGGGCTTCTGTTGCGCACATTCGAGAATCTACGCTCGTTTGACCCGCAGTTTCACAGAAGCGGCGTGCTCCAGCTGGTCCTGCAGAGACGGCCTGACGCGCCCGAGACCGCGGATATGAACAGCTATCGCAAGCAGCTTCTTGACGCGGTCGCGAGTCTGCCGGGAGTGTCTTCGGCGAGCTTTGCCGGTCTCGAAATTCCCGCCGGAGACAACGCCAAGTGGAAAGACACCGTTTCCACGGCGACGGCTGATTCTGCGGGCGACGCCGGCAGGCTCGCGGCGCTGGTCAACGTCTCGCCGGAATTTTTCAGGACTCTCGGCATCCCCATCGTGGCGGGACGCAACTTCGATTGGAGCGACGATGGTCACCATCCGCGGGTCGCGATCGTCGACAGCAATCTGGCACGGCGGCTGGCGCCTTCAGGAGATCTGCTCGGCACGCGTGTGCGTTTTGGGGTGCAGCCGGATTTCCAGCAGCTTCAGCTGGTAGGCGTAACCCGCAGCGCCCGCTTGATCGACATGCGCGATCCCAATGCGTTCGTCATTTATATTCCCTCGTCCCAGCAGCCGCAGTACAACGGAAGCCTGTTTGTCCGCGCGCAAAATCCCGCCGGGATTGCGAAAGCGGTGGAACGCGAAATCCAATCGCTGGGGCGCGAATACGCGGTCAGCACGAAAACACTGGCGGAGACAAGTGACCGCGCGCTGGCAGAAGACCGGGCAACGGCCATCCTGTCCAGTATGTTTGCGGGACTGGCGCTTTTGCTGGCGGGTATTGGCTTATTTGGCCTGATGTCTTACACCGTCACCCGGCGAACGCGCGAGATTGGTATTCGCATGGCGCTGGGATCACAGCAGTCCGCCATCCTGCGGTTGGTGCTGGGTGAGTCGCTGCTGCTCACGATAACGGGTGTCGTGATCGGAGCGCCTTGCGCGCTGGCAGCGACGCGCCTGATTGCCCACGTGCTTTTCGGCGTAGAGCCCCGTGACCCGCTGACCTTCGCCATTGCCGCAGGTGCGCTCCTGGCGATTGGAGCGGCCGGCGGATATTGGCCGGCGCGCCGCGCCATGAAGACCGACCCGATCATCGCGCTACGATGCGATTAGTTCAAGAGCTTCGAAGGGCCTTTCGTCGACGGCGGCCTGGGCATGCTGATGACGAAGGCCTGCAAATGGACCACCCGCCACCGGGGCCTACGGAAATCTCTACAAATTCATGTACGCCGGCTCCCGGTATCAGGCCGCGCGAAGAGATTGCCCCAGTTCGCGCAGCGTTGTCCCATCCAGCTTCAGGGACGCCGCGGCCACGTTGTCCTCAAGATGCTTGACCTTCGAGGTTCCAGGGATGGGCAAAATGACCGGCGAGCGCCACAACAGCCAGGCCAGAGCGAGTTGCGATGTCGTAATCCTGAACTTAGCCGCTGTGTTCGCGATGGCGCTCCCAGGAGCCGTGAGCCGTCCGGCCGCCAACGGAAACCAGGGAATGAAGCCGATACCGGAACGCTCGCAGTAATCCACCACATCATTGTGCCCCTGGTCCGTGATACTGTAGCGATTCTGGACCGTAACGATGGATACGACCTTACGAGCGTGCTCAATCTGCTTGACGCTGACCTCGGAAAGCCCGATGTAGCGAATCTTACCTTCGGCCTGCAAATCTCGCAGCGTGCCGAGCTGATCATCCGCAGGTACTTTGGGATCGATGCGGTGAAGCTGGAATAGATCAATGCGGTCCAAGCGCAGCCTGCGCAAGCTGCCTTCGCAAGCCGAGCGGAGGTGTTCTGGCTTACCGTTTTCGACCCACTTGTCCGGTCCGGGACGTTCGAACCCTGCTTTGGTCGCGATCACCAGGCCTGTCGGGTACGGATAGAGCGCTTCCGCGATCAGGCGTTCGCTTACCTCGGGACCGTAAGAGTCGGCTGTATCAATGAAGTTGATTCCGAGTTCGATCGCTCGGCGAAGGACCCGAATCGACTCATCATGGTCCTCAGGTTCTCCCCAGATGCCCTTGCCGGTGATTCTCATCGCCCCGAATCCCAGCCGGAAGATGAGCAGTTCTCCTCCGATGCGGAATTCGCCGGCCGCCCTTGCTGGCTTGGCGGCCGCACGTGCTTGGTTCGCCACTGATGCAGATTTCGTTCTCGTTACCATGTGCCTCCTCGAAAGCTCTCCCCGTTGTTTAGGTGAACGACTTCGTACTCGAATTGAGATGCAGGCCGCGTTCGGCGCGATCTACTTTCTTCGACTGCTCTCATGATCGATTTGACGAGGGAGCCAAAACCGGCCGGCCACGCAGAAGCATGGAACATAGCCGACGCGTGCCGCGGGAACGGGTCTTTGCTTTTTACTAGGCCATGCGCCGGCCGGCTTTCTTACTGCAGTCCTCGCACATGCCGTAGATCTGAAAGTTATGGCGGGTAGCGTCAAAGCGATACTTACGGCCGATCTCTTCTTCCAGCTTGCCTACTTCCGGCGAAAAGAATTCTACCGAAGCCCCGCATTCGGTGCACACCATATGGTGGTGGCTGCGGCGGTTGAACTGGTGCTCGTAGCGGGCGGTACCGTCCGGGAAGGGGACGGCGCTAGCCAGCCCGCATTCCGCCAATAGCTTGAGCGTGCGATAGACAGTGGTGAATCCGATCTTGGCGTCGCGCTTCTTTACCAGGCGAAAGAGTTCGTCGGTGGAAAGATGGTCGCGGGTGTCGAGAAAGGTGCGCAGGATAGTATCGCGTTGCTCGGTATGCTTCAGACCCACGCGCCGCAGGTGCTTGAAAAAAATGTCCTGGGCCTCGCGCATGGCTTCGCGCGAGGGCGGGGCATGATCGTCAATCCGTCGTTGCAGCATGGCTTGGATCGGCAGGGCCGGCAGCGGATCGCTGCGCCAGCCAATTGAAAATGAATTTCATTTTCAATTATACGCAGGCCTTGGGGAAGGGAAGCTCAGAAAATCGGCGAGCGCCCAAAGCGCGAGTTGCCGCGACGGCTCAAGCGAAAAGAAGCATTCCGATCCGGTCATTGACTGATTGTTCATTCAGCTTGCCTTCCCTTACAATCCGAACTCATGGCTACCACCGTCGCCGCTCCCGCGGTCCGCCGCACCACCAAACGGGTGATTTTCAGGATCGTCATAGGTCTTTTGCTTCTTGCCATACTCGCCGGGCTGGGCGTTGTGGGCTGGTTCTATTGGGCGACGCATGCCTCTCTCGCGCAACTGGACGGCACGATCACTGTCCCCGGCCTCAGCGCGCCGGTATCGGTGGTGCGCGACGCCCAGGGTGTTCCTCACCTCACCGCAGCCGGCCTCGAAGACCTGTTTTTCGCGCAGGGCTACATAACCGCGCAAGACCGCCTATGGCAGATGGACATGACCCGGCGAGCCGCCGCCGGCGAGATGGCGGAAATTCTTCCCGCATCGAGCGCGCCGGCGCCGACGCCCTCGCGGTCAACCGGTGTCGTGCGCCCACGGACCACCTGGGTGGACTACGACAAGCAGCAACGCATCCTGCGCTTACGCGCGGTTTCCGAGAGCGTGGCCGCGCAAATGACGGAACCGGACCGCACGTATTTTGAGGCGTATGCGCGCGGGGTGAACGCTTTCATCGAACAGCATCGTGGCAACCTGCCCATTGAGTTTCGCGTGCTGGGGTACGCACCGCCGCCCTGGACGGCGGCCGATTCGGTGCTGGTCGGCATCGCCATGAGCCAACTCCTGAACCCGCAATATCAGACCGAATACTGGCGCGAGAAGGTTGGCGCGCGGCTTACTCCGGAACTCATGGCCGATCTCTATCTAGTCGGTTCCTGGCGGGATCATCCGCCGGCCAGCGGCGCCAACGCGCGGGCTCCCGGCGTGCCGCTGAAGAAGGAGCGCGCGCCGCATGCCCATGGCCGCAATCCTGCTCTAATGTTCGATGATTGCGCCGCTTGCGTGCCCGGCTCCAACAACTGGGTGGTCTCCGGCGCCCACACCGCCACGGGAAAACCGCTGCTCTCCAACGACATGCATTTGGGGCACCGCATGCCGGGCGTGTGGTATGAAGTTCAGCTTCACAACGGCGATTTCAACGTGGAGGGCTTCACTCTGCCGGGCCTGCCGATGGTGGTGGTCGGCCACAACCAGCGTATCGCCTGGGGCTTCACCAATTTGAATCCTGACGTGCAAGACCTGTTCGTGGAAACCTTCAACGACGCGGGCGAATACCAGACGCCCGGCGGCTGGCAGAAACCGGAGACCTATCACGAGGTTATCCACGTCCAGGGCCAGCCCGATGCCGGCGTGGACGTGGTGGTCACCCGACACGGGCCGATCGTGAGCGACCTTTTTCCCGGCGAGACGCGCAAGATCGCGCTGCAATGGGTGATCTACGATACTCGCAGCATCAACATTCCGCTCTTTGACGTGGATGCTGCACAGAATTGGGAGCAGTTCCGCAAGGCGTTCTCGAGGTTTGCCACGCCCTCGCAGAACGTGGTGTACGGCGACGTGGACGGCAACATCGGCTACCAGCCCATGGGCTTTGTTCCGGTGCGAGCTTCCGGCAATGGTACCGTGCCCGTCTCCGGCGCTGACGGCAAGCATGACTGGGTCGGCTATCTCCCCTTCGACAAGCTGCCCAGTCTGTACAATCCGCCGACCGGGATCATCGCCACCGCCAATGCCAAGATTACGCCGGAAGGCTATCCGTATTTGCTGGCCACGCAGTGGTTCCCACCATATCGCACCGAACGAATTTACCAGGTGCTGGAAAAGGATCCCGGCAAGAAGTTCACTCCCGCGGATATGCTGGCGCTCCAGACCGACATCACGTCAGAATACGACCGCTTTTTCGCCGAGCATTTTGTTTATGCCGTGGACCACAGCTCGAAAGCCGGCGCGCGCGCCCGCGAGGCCGCCGAGATCCTGCGCGGTTTTGACGGCCGCATGCTGGCCGGCTCCGCCGCGCCCACCATCGAGGTCAACGCGCGCAAGGCGCTATGGGAACTGTTGCTGAAACCCAAGCTGGATACTGACTGGGAGCACTACGAGTGGTCGGAGGCTGCGGTGGCGCTGGAGACCATTGTCCGCGAGCAACCCGAGCGCTGGCTGCCGCCAGGCTACGGGAGTTTCGACGACCTGCTGGCCCAGGCCGTGGAGGACGGCGTAAAAGACGGTCCTGCCAACCTCAGGTCATGGCAATACGGAAGAGCGTTTCCCGTAGAGATCAATCATCCTTTGTTCGGGTCGATTCCGGTATTGCGCGGATGGGCGGGGCCGGGACGCCATCCGCAGTCGGGCGGAACCTACACGGTGAAGCAGGTGGGCCGGACCTTTGGACCTTCCGAACGCATGACCGTGGACTTTGCCAACCTGGACGCTTCGACGTTCAACATCGTGATCGGCGAATCCGGACAAATCTTCAGCCCCTATTACATGGACCAGTGGCCGGCCTGGTACGGCAATACGACGTTTACTCTCGCGTACTCCGATCAGGCGGTCGAGAGCGCGAAAACCCATGAGTTGAAGCTGGAGCCGGCGAAGTAGCAGTCAGCACTCAGCTGTCAGCCATCCGCCAGCATCGTGGGCTACAAATGTGGCCTGCCTGGATTCTGAAGCCCTTTGACAGATCCTGGCATCTCTGAATGTGGAAGTGCTGAATGCTGAGTGCTGAACTGCTGATTGCTCCTACGGGTCAATCTGCAGCGCGTCCAGGGGCTTGCCCACGACATCAAGGATCTGGATGGAGGTTGAGGGCAGGCTGGTGGTGATGTCAAAAATGTCCAGCGCGCCACCCTGTACCACGTAGATGGTGTTCTCGCCTGAAATGGGCTGCAGACCGGTGACATCAAAGTTCTGGCGGAGGGAAGATTCTGAGGGAACGGTCGGGTTCGTCGAGCTGGGACCGGAGCCCGTATCAAAGATGCTGAGACATCCCTGGAGAGTATTCTGCGCCGAAATCGGCCCTACCGTGCAGCCTACCGCGCCAATGTAGAGGTGGTTGTTTGAAGTGATCGCCATGACCCCGTGCGAGCCGTCGGTAATGTTGATGGCGGCACCCGCGGTGAGAGATCCCGTGTTAATGACCTGAAGAGTCCCGCAAGCGGCGAACGTACAGCCCGCCGGCGGAGTCGTCGACGTTCCCGCCACAAACAAGCTGGAGCCGTTCAGCAGCCCCACAGTGGCGCCGGAAACGGGAATCGTGGCGCTGACAACCGGGCTTGCGGGATTGCTGAAATTCACCCGCATCACGCTCGCCGCGGCCGAACCGCCGCACTCCGCGCCGCAGTTCAGGATGAAGGCGGTTGTGTCATTGGCGTCACTCGGATCGAATACGGCCGTAAAGGGCTGGCTGCCGGCGGGCATCGTGACCGGCGCGACGGTGTTGGTCCCGGTATCGATCACAAAAAAGGCGTTCGCATTGGGAGCAATCAGGATCTGGGGATTATCGGCGAAAGCCAGCATCTTATGGCCGTTGGTCCCTTCCACCAACCGGGCGACGCTGGGCACGGTCATGGTGCCCACAAGATTCGCGCCCGTGGTGTTGACTACCTCCACTACACCCACATTCTTAATGGCAGCATAGCCCGTCAACCCATCAGGGCTGATCGCCACGTCAAACGGTTGGCCCTGCATGGTTACATTTCCGGTTACCGCCTCGGTACTGTTGTCAAAGACCGTTACCTGGGGCGTGGTGCTGTTCAAGATCACGGTTTGGCCCATTGCCGTCACCATCTTGCTGGGTTGGGTGGCGGCGATCGTCTTGGTGGCAAACACGTTCTTCTGCGCGTCCACGATCATCACGTCCCCGCCGAGAGGGGTGACGTTGGAGACCAAAACTCTCTTCTTGATGCCGGTCAGTGGGCCGGTACTGCCTGTGCCAGTGGTGCTGCTGGAACTTGAGCCACACCCAGCCAGCAGTATCGCAATGATACCTACCAAAATCCCTGAGACATACTTCTTTGATTGCATTCCCTGCCTTGAACCTATGCCTTTTGTGTTGAAAACGCTGATTATAACAGAGCCGCTGCTCCTGGCTTCTTCACTGCCTTCCGGTCCGGCCGCAACCTGCGTCTGCTTTCCGTGGCCTGGATGGCAGCCGGAGCTCCACCTGTTGGAACGCCGAACCTGTTCTTCCATGCGAACAAATTCTCGAGTCACCGCAGGGCCAATGGCCAGAACCTGCCGGGTGCGGTATCCTGAGAATCCGGTAGTTGGGCAATTGATCGAAATCAAATTTGCGTGATTCAGGCATTCATTCGATGGCACAAGACCTCTTAAGCCGCTTGAAACAGGGCCCGGTGCTTTGCGACGGCGCCATGGGGACGCTGCTTTACGCCAAGGGGGTCTTTATCAACAAGTGCTACGACGAGTTGAACTTGACCCAGCCTGACCTGATCCGCAACATCCATCATGAGTACTTGAATGCCGGGGCGGATGTCATTGAGACCAATACCTTTGGCGGCAACTCGTTCCGTCTGGCGCGGCACGGCTTGTCCGACCAGATACGCGAGATCAACCTCAAAGGCGCGCGTTTGGCGCGCGAGGCGGCCGACGCTTTCAACTTGAAGAAGGCGGCTTCAGTCCTGGTGGCGGGCTCGGTAGGACCCCTGGGAATCCGCATTGAGCCCCTGGGTAAGACGTCGCGGGAAGAAGCGCGGGCTTCCTTCCGCGATCAAGTGGGCGCTCTGGCGGAAGGCGGCGTGGATCTGTTGATCCTGGAGACATTTGGGTACCTTGAGGAGCTGCATCAGGCCATCCTTGCGGCGCGTGAGGCCGCGCCGCAGCTGCAGGTGGTCGCACAGGTGACGATCGACGAAGACGGCAACTGCCTGGACGGCGCCAGCCCGGAAACCTTTACCGCCAAACTCGACGAGTGGGGCGCGGACGTGATCGGCTGCAATTGCAGCGTGGGTCCGGTGGCCATGCTGGAGGCCATCGAGCGCATCCGCCGCAATACGGAGAGACCGCTCTCGGCGCAGCCCAACGCCGGAATCCCCCGCAATGTTGAGGGCCGCAACATCTATCTTTGCTCGCCGGAATACATGGCCAGCTACGCCCGTAAGTTTGTCAGCGCCGGAGTCGGCCTGGTGGGAGGCTGCTGCGGTACCACGGCGGAACACATCAAGACCATGAAGGCCGCTCTGCGCATGAACGACGCCAAGGGCAAAACTGGCGTTTTCCGCGTGGTTTCGGAACGCAAACGGGAGTCAAGTATTGCTCCCCCGCCGCTGGCGCAACGCTCCAATCTGGGTCGAAAAATCGCGGCCGGCGAATTCGTCACGCTGGTGGAAGTGGTGCCGCCCAAGGGCGTTGACTTCCGCAAGGAGGTTGAAGGCGCCCGGTATCTCAAGGCCGCCGGCATTGACGCCATCAACATCCCGGACAGCCCGCGGGCTTCAGCCCGCCTGAGCAACCTGGCCCTGTGCACGTTGGTACAGCAGCAGGCGGGGATTGAAACCGCTCTGCATTTCACCTGCCGCGACCGCAACGTCCTCAGCATGCAGTCCGAGCTGCTGGGTTGCTACGCCATGGGGATCCACAACTTGATCTGCATCACCGGCGACCCGCCAAAATTAGGAAACTATCCCGATGCCACGGCAGTTTTTGACGTGGATGCCATCGGCCTGGTCAACATCGTGCACAACCTGAACTTTGGGTTGGATATCGGCGGCAACGCCATGGGCAGCGGCACGCGTTTCGCCATCGGCGTGGGCGCCAACCCGGGCATCGACGATATCGACGAAGAGGTTCGCCGCTTCGAATACAAAGTGGAGGCCGGCGCCGATTTTGCAGTTACCCAGCCGGTGTTTGACGTGGCCTTGCTGGAGCAGTTCCTGCGGCGCATTGAGCACTGCCGCATTCCCGTGCTGGCCGGCATCTGGCCGCTGGTGAGTGTGCGCAACGCCGAGTTCATGAAGAATGAGTTACGCGTCTCCGTGCCCGACGCCATCGTCGAACGCATGGCCCGCGCCCCTAGCGCCGAGGCCGGTCGCGCAGAAGGCATCCTGATTGCCCGCGAAATGCTGCACCAGGTGCGCGGCCTGGTCCAGGGCGCCCAAGTGGCCGCGCCGCTGGGACGTTACTCTTCCGCGATCCAGGTACTGGATGGCATGGGGACGGCGTCAGCGGCGGTGTGAGCGCAGCAGTCAGCACTCAGCATTCAGCACTCAGACCTGAGCCACCTTCCAAGTCCTAGAGGCTGGCTGAAGCTTCCACATCAATTACCTCGACGTGTGCTGGACTCTCCCGGGGCTGAATGCTGAGTGTTGATTGCTGACTGCTGGTCCCCTGATTGCTGAGTACTGAATGCTCTTGCCCGCCAGTGCCACCACAAGCTGAAGCACACAATTGCAATGAAAACTGTAGACATGAACGTGATTACGGCCGTCCCGACAAAAACCGATCGTGACTCCAGGTGATCCGAGTCCTCGTAGGCATAGGCGAGCGAAAGAACTCCGGACAGGGCCAGGATGGAAGCTGTGATCCATGCCTTGACTCTGGTATCCAGGCGTAAATAAGAAGGAACCGGCCCGGGCGGAGTGCGTTTGAACCATCTCCAGTACCAGAAAGCGAGAAGGGCCATCCCCAGGAGTGAGCTTCCGTGCTGAAGCAGGTTGAAGAGCGGCCGGTGGCTCCCAAATTCCTCGAGCGCATGGGTGCGCAAGTCGGGAAGGTTGCGCACCATGAAGCCGCGGTCGTGGGTAAACGCGTCCCATAACAGGTGGGTGATTGTCCCCACCAGCAGCGAAAGCAAGATCAGGGCAAATCGCTTGGCCGGCCCCCAGCGAAACGGCGCCGCCAATCCAGCTAGGCGCGCCTGATGGTCCGGGGGAGCCAGGCTGATCAGCGGTAGCTTCATCAGCTTTTGGAAGACCCAGAGCACAGCCAGACCTACGGGAAGGCAAAAGAGAAAGATGCCCTTGATGCTGTGGCTGAAGTGTCCGTGCGGCGCCAGGTAGAGAAAGTAGCGGAAGTCGGGAGCCATGCTGCCCACCACCAGAGCCGAAAAGACCAACACTCTTCGGAAGGGCACAACGGCAGCGGGATGAGCAAGAGTGAAAGGCAAGTTCTAGTTTAGCGCAGGTTGGACAGTCTGCTAAACCACAGCAGGTTCCGATGATTCAGTTTAAGCCGGACGCGATGGTTCGGGGACCAAGGTTGCTTCCGGTTCTCGACGAACGCAGTTTACCGAACGCCAAATGCTATTCTAGATCGGCATGCCCAAGCCGAACGCCCCTACTTACCAGGAACTGGTCTTAAGCCTACAGAAGTTCTGGGCTGACCATGGGTGCGTCTTGCAGCAGCCGTATGATGTTGAGGTCGGTGCCGGCACCATGGCCCCAGAGACTTTTCTGCGCGTGCTGGGCCCCAAGCCGTATAAGGTCGCGTATGTGCAGCCCTCGCGCCGTCCCGCCGATGGCCGTTACGGCGACAATCCCAACCGTCTCTACAAGCACATGCAGCTCCAGGTGATCCTGAAGCCGCCGCCGGAAAACGTGCAGGAGCTTTACCTGGAGTCGCTGGAGGCGATCGGTATCGACCTCCGCCAGCACGATATCAAGTTCGAAGAGGATAATTGGGAGGCTCCCACTCTCGCGGCCTGGGGCGTCGGCTGGCAGGTGATGCTCGACGGCCTGGAGATCACTCAGTTCACTTACTTTCAGCAGTGCGGCGGCATCGATCTCGATCCCATCTCCGCCGAACTGACCTACGGCCTGGAACGCATTGCCGCGTTTCTTCAGGACGTGGACAGCATTTACGACATTGTCTGGGCCTGCGATCCAGAGACGGGCAGGGCAGTGAAGTATCGCGATGTGCGGTATCAGGAAGAGCTGCAGATGTCGGTCTATAACTTTGAAGCGGCCGATGTCGAGAAGACCTGGAAGCATTTGGAGATGTACGAAGCTGAGTGCCAGGCGCTGATCGAGAAATTCAATCTGACAAGGACCGACAAGACCACTAGTGGGGCAGCTCTGGCGCGGTTCCCCATCCTTGGGGCTTACGATCTCTGTCTCAAGTGCTCTCATCTCTTTAACCTTCTCGACGCCCGGGGCGCGATTTCTGTCACCGAGCGTGTGGGCGTCATTGGCCGCATCCGTAATCTCGCCGTGGGATTGGCCAAGGCCTATCTCGCGCAACAATCTGCGGCGCCGGCCGAAAAGCAAAAGAGTGAAGGAGCAGCCTGATGCCTGACTTTCTGCTTGAGATCGGCTGCGAAGAGATTCCCGCGCGCATGCTGGACGCGGCGTGGACCGAGATGGCGCAACGAGTCACGATGCTCCTTGCACGCGAGTCGTTGTGGAAAGCTGAGCCCACACAGGAAGGGATGACCGGGATCATGTTTCGTAAGTGCGCCACTCCGCGGCGGCTGGCCTTGCTAATACCCTCGGTCGCGGATTCACAGCCCGATGTAACAGAGCAGGTTACAGGACCATCCTTAAAGGTAGCCTTTAAGGATGGCAAGCCCACTCCCGCGGCCGAGGCCTTCGCCAAGAAAGCTGGTATCGATGTTGCCAAGCTCGAGAAGGTCAGCAACCCCAAGGGCGAGTATCTGGCGGCTACCGTCACCAGGAAGGGACGCCGAGCCGCGGAAGTTCTGGCGGAGACTCTGCCGAAAGAGATTGGCGCGATCTACTGGGCCAAGAACATGTATTGGCGCGCCGGCAAGCCCGAGCGTTTTGTGCGGCCGGTGCGCTGGGTCGTTGCCTTGCTCGATAGGGAGGTGGTTCCGGTGGAGTTCGCGGGGATCAAGGCGGGAAGGACCACCCGCGGACATCGCATCTTGAGCAGCAGCGAACAACAGATTGCCAAAGCGGATCAGTACGCAGCGGTGATGGCCAGCGCATCGGTTGTGGTGATCTCGAACGAAAGGGCGCAGCGCATCTGCAAATCGCTGGACGCCGCAACCCGGACCATTTTCGGAGCTCGCTGGCGCGAGGATGCAGAGTTGCTGAACACGGTCGTCAATCTCACCGAGTGGCCTTCCACGATCCTGGGTAATTTTGATCCACAGTTTCTCTCGCTGCCGGAAGAAGTCTTGGTTACGGTGATGCGCGACCACCAAAAATACTTCGCCGTCGAAGATGCATCGGGAAAGCTCGCGCCGCACTTTCTGGCTGTGCTCAACACGGATGGCGACCCAGACGGCCTGATCCGCCATGGCAACGAGCGCGTGTTGCGTGCGCGCTTCAACGACGCACAGTTCTTCTGGAACTTCGATAACAAGACTCCCTTTGTTCAGCGCCGCGAAATGCTCAAGCACGTAACCTTTCAGAAAGATTTGGGCAATTATTTCGAGAAGACGGAGCGGGTGGCGCGTCTGGCTGGCAACATCGCTGATGGCCTCGCCCAATCAGGGCTGAAGCTCGACCGAAGCGCCACGGTTGAGGCGGCCCAACTGGCCAAGAATGATCTGACGACGGAGCTAGTGAAAGAGTTCACGGAGCTGCAAGGTATTGTCGGCGGCCGGTACGGTGAGCATGTCGGCTTGCGTCAGGCCGTGGCCGACGCCATCTACGACCAATACAAACCTGAATCGATGGAAGATTCCGTCCCGCGCACGCTGGAAGGTTCCCTGCTTTCGATCGCAGACAAGGCGGATTCCATCGCGGGCATGTTCGCTCTGGGCCTGGTTCCTTCCGGATCGAAAGATCCGTTTGCGTTGCGGCGCCAAGCTAACGGAATTGTCAAGACGATTGCCGAGCACAAGTTGCCGTTAAATCTCGGCGGTTTGATTTCTGACGCGAGTGAGCGCTATCGCGGCACCGATGCCGAAAAGAAGTTTACCTTGAGCGGCGATGCTTACATTCAAGCTGTCGGTGCGTTCTTCCGCGAGCGCCTGGAGTTCTACCTGCGTGATGTTCTCGGCCTGGCCTATGACGTGGTCAACGCGACTCTTGCCGCCGATGCCAATGACGTCGTCGATGCAGTGGCGCGGGCTCAGGCCGTGGCCAAGGTCCGGCCCTCGGCTGACTTTGAATCCATTTCGGTCGCGTTCAAGCGCATGAAGAACATCCTGCGCCAGGCGGCGGAGACGAAGAAAAAGATCGCGGAGCCATTCAATCCAGCTCTTCTGAAAGACGACGAGGAGAAAAAACTGGCCGCAGCCCTCCCGCAAGTTGCGGCCTCGGTCAACAAGCTCCGGGCCTCCAGGCAATACGAGCCGGCGTTGATTGAGATCTCCCGCCTGCGTCCCGCCATCGATGCCTTCTTCGACAAAGTCATGGTCATGGTGGAAGACGAAACCCAGCGCGCCAACCGCCTGGGTCTGTTACAAACACTCGTCCGCGAGTTCTCGTCGATCGCCGATTTCTCGGAAATCGTGACGGAAGGGAAATAGCAATCAGTAATCAGCACTCAGCATTCAGTCCCAAATTCTTTCGGTTCTGTATCCTTCTTCCCCCCTCGAGACACAATCCCGAATCCCCGAAGCCGAGCCTTGGTGAGGCTAGGCGGGGTGAGGGACCGGCTCCGCCGCTGTCACGCGGAAGCTGAGAAGACTATTGATCATAACTCTCTGCGTCTGAGCCTTGGACTCGCGCCGGGAACAAGACTCCATCCGGGATCGTCTTGCCATTCAAGGCTCAGATCTGCCCAATCAGGGTTTGCACCCAAGATCAATTTCAACTTTTTCTCCCGGCGCCAACCCTTGATTTCTTTTTCCCGCGTCTTTGCGCTTATCACGCTGGAGTATTCTTCATAAAAGACCAGCATGTCGAATTCATAGTGCGCGGTGAAGCTGGATGGAAAAAGCTTTTCTTTGTGTTCAATGACTCTGCCCACAAGGTTGTCAGTGAATCCGACATAGAGTCGCCGTGACTTATTCGACATGATGTAGCACCAGAAGCGTTTCATGCGAACGCAGTGTACCAGTTCCAAGCAGCCTCTTGGCTCCCGGGCCACAGCAGCGGAGCCGGTCCCTCACCCCACTCCGCCTCACCAAGGCTCGGCGTCGGGGGATTCGGGATGGGTCTCGTAGGCGAGGAGATGATGCTCAGGGATAAGAGGTGAATCCCAGGGACAGCAAGACATCGCGTTCGGCGCCGGATAATTTACTCGATTTTGACCTCCGCTTATTCGCCTGACCTCGCCTCACTTCGGTAATATATTGGTGTTCCAGGTCTGTTCGCGCGACAGAGAATCCAACCTGCAATCGACGGAGACCAGCCAATGAGCGTAACGTCTGTTTCAAGTCCCCAAGCAGCCTCAAAGACGAGCCAGGAAACCCAGTACGTCTTTTTCTTCGGCGCCGGCAAGGCCGAAGGCAACGGCAAAATGAAGGACGAGCTGGGCGGCAAAGGTGCCGGCCTGGCGGAAATGACCAACGCTGGATTGCCTGTCCCGCCCGGGTTCACTATTCAAACTGCCGGGTGTCGTGAATACATGAAGACCGGCAAGGTGGCCGAGGCCATCGAGCGGCAAATGTCGGCTGCGCTCGACCGGCTGCAAGGGTTGCAGGGGCAGAGGCTGGGCGAGGGCGAGAATCCGTTGCTGGTCAGCGTGCGCTCCGGGGCCAAGTTCTCCATGCCGGGGATGATGGACACCATCCTCAACCTGGGGCTCAACGATGAAAGCGTGAAAGCGTTGGCGCGCAAGTCGCAGAACGAGCGTTTCGCTTACGACTCCTACCGCCGCCTGATCCAGATGTTCGGCAACGTGGTGCTGGACATCCCTAAGCCCGCCTTCGACGAGGTCTTCGACGGTCAGAAAAAGAAACGCGGCGTCAAGCTGGACACGGAGCTTACCGCCGGCGATCTGCAAGAAGTCATTGCCTCATACAAGCAGGTGGTCAAGAAGCACACCGGGCGTGATTTTCCTCTGGATCCGCTGCAGCAGCTTACCCTGGCCCGCGACGCCGTTT
>DATDGY010000256.1:0-12708 GCA_036521855.1 Candidatus Angelobacter sp. | reverse complement strand
AGCTGGCGCACCTCGATATTGTCGGGCAGAACAACCTTCAGCCTTCCCCCGCCGAACGCGGCGCACTCGCAGCCCAACGCCTGGACAGACTCCACGAATCCGTTTCCCTGGCTGACCTCCAGCTCCAGGAACTTCAAATTCGCTTTGCGCTCCTCTTCCAGGTTGCAAAGCGCGGCGATTCTTCCTTCTTTCAGGATGATGACCTCGTCGCAGCACTCTTCCACGTCGTGCAGCAAGTGCGAGGAGATGAGCACCGAGACGTCGCCGGTGTCGCGGATCTCGCGCACCAGCTGCAGCATGCGCGTGCGCGCCTCCGGATCCAGGCCGTTGGTAGGCTCGTCCAGCAATAACAGGCGCGGGCCGTGGGCCAAGGCCTGGGCCAGCTTGGCCAGTTGCTTCATGCCCAGCGAGTAGGTTCCCAGCTTGCGATAGCGCGCCTCGCCCAGGCCGACGTAGAAGAAAGCCTCATGGGCGCGCTCCATGGCTTCGCTCGTCGGCAGACCGGAAATCTCCGCCATATAACGGACAAAGTTCACGCCGCTCATGTCGGCGATAAAGGCATCGCTCTCCGGCATGTAGCCGATTCCGGCGCGCAGCTCCCGCAGATGGCCCTGCACATCCTTGCCGAAGATGCGGGCCACACCGGCCACGGGGCGGTAGAAGCCGAGCAACGTGTTGATCAAGGTTGACTTGCCGGAGCCGTTGGGTCCCAGCAGGCCGATGCATCGCCCGCACAGCGTTCCCGTCAGCCGGTCAAGGATGGTTCGGTTGCCCAGTTGGACAGACAGATTCTCGAGTTCAATGACGGCAGCCATTCAGCTTCTAGTTACGTGATCATAACGCGAAAGGTTCCATATTAGTGAACTTGCATGCCTCTCGGCTCGGCCAATCGCAGCAAGGTGGTTAGCGCCATAGTATTCAAATCGAGTCCAAAGAAACGGCTGGTGCTGGCCACGCGGATGGAGTTGTCTTCCCCGTAAGCACACACCACGCTGGGCTTGGTTTCCGCCGCCAGTTGCTGCAACGACTGCAACTGGGACGGGCTGAGCTGCTGGATGATCGGGCTCACCACCGGAGACAGGTTCTGGTAGAGTAGCGCAGAGACGTTGGCGTGTTCGTCCTGGGGCAGGAGGGCCTTGAAGCTGCCCGACTGCGCCAGCGAATTGCCGCTGCTGCGGAGCGTCAGCGCCTGCATCACCAGCGCCCGGCTCGGTCCCAGGATGATGTAGCCGTCGCTAAACGTATAATTGATCTCGTATTGCTTGGCCGGGTCCTGGGAACGCAGCGTGTAAAACGTTCGTCCGTTCACCGTCTCCTGATCCAACGTCAGACCTTGCCCGGATTGTTGCGCATACTGGTTGGCGTCGCTGACCAGTTGCTGAATCGTAGATTGGAGCCTTCCCGGATTGTAAACCTCGGCGATCACCTTCCATGATGGTGTAGGAAGAATGGGGCCATCCAGGGCAAAAGTGACCTCGCCGCCCAGAGTATCCGCCAGGTCTTGACGGAATTTGATCTTGGTCTCCGCTTCCGCCTGGGCAAGTTCAGCCTCGGCGTTAGAGTTGGAGGCATAGGCGACGTTGAGCACATCATCCAGCATCTGCGACGGACTCTTGGAGACGAAAGCAGCCACAGCCGCAGCATTCGCAGAGACGAAGTCGAGGCCGCCAATGGGCGCCGGCGCTGCCAGCCACGAAGCCATTCCGTGGCGGGGGCCATTGAAGCTCAGCTCAGCGTGATTTAACGGCTGCCCGCCGATCTCTTTGCGCTCCGCCACAAGAAACTGCACGTCAGCCAGGCCGGTCTGCGCGAAGACCTGCTGGTGATGCTGCCGTCCACCGGCGGAGGCCTGATGCCCGACATGATACGACGCCATCGCCTGCAGATTTGCGCCAAACAGCAATCCCGCCCCATTTTGATAAGCCGCTGCCATCCGCTGCCCAAAGGTCGTACCGGCAAACCCGCCGCTGCCTTGGTTGAGAGCCGCATTGAGACTTTGCAGCGAGGCTGCGTCGCCACTGGCAGCGACAAAGTCCGGCCGCACCAGGACCACCAGCCCTTTCTCCGGCTGCTGGCCGGACAGAGCATTCAACTGTTGTTCGTCCACGATTTGCAGGTTCGCCTGATTCGGATACTCTTGGGCAATGAACTCCTTCAATCCCGGCTTTTGCACTTGCGCGATCACCAAAGGCGATCCGTGGCCCTGACTGTCGAAAGCGGCGGCAAACACGATCTCATCGCCGAGATAGCCGCCCAGCGCATGCACGTCGTTCAGGACCTCCACGAAGTCCGGGCCACGCTTCTTGGCTTGCACCTGGTTCCACCATTGACGCAACACCGGGCTCTCCTGGAGCTCCTGCTGGAAAAGCTGGTTGGCCTGCTGCGCGGCATCGCCCAGATTGGGGATGCTGCCGTAAAGCACCGTATTGGCGGGCAATAGCGGCAGCAGTTTGCTCTGGTAGCGCAAGCCCGGCATCTGTATGGTTTCCAGCTTGTTGGCCAGATGGGCAAACTCCGCGAGCAGCGCCAAATGCTGGTCTACATTCTGGCTCCAGGCGATTTCGCGAGGCACGGGAACCGCGGCCACGGCGGCGCTGGTGGAAAGCTGGTCGCCCGGATGCAAGATCCTGGTGGCGCCGGCCCCGGCTACGCGCACCTCGCCCTGGATCACCGAAACCCTCGATCCCTTGATACCGCTGTTGACGGAGAAAACCGTACCGGTAACGGAAACGCGGCAATCTCTGGCCGCGACGTACAAGTGCCCGCTGGTGCGCTTGGCAGCCTGAACAATGATGTTGCCGCGGTCGAGGTTGATTGTGGTGTCGCTATGCCGCATGAAGACGGAAAACTGTGCTCGCTCGTTCATCTCCACCTGGGAACCATCGGCCAGCCGGAGCATGGCCCGCGACGCGCCGCCAGTGCGAACGTAGTCGCCTTCCGCGAGTTCGTCGCCAGCCTTGAGCGGCTGCTCGCCGTTGACGCCGATGCGATACAGACCGCCGCTGAACGACTCTACCCGAGCCCGCATACCGGCAGGGCTGGAGAAGAACTTGTCCTGGATCAGGTAAGCGGAGATGCCAATGACGATCACCGCCGCCGCGGCCAGCGCCCAGCGAAAACGATCGTTGCTGACACGCGGCAACTCTTGTTGCCAGGGCGCGATGGATGCCCCGGCGCGCTTGCCCGTGTCCGCTTCCCGGCGGCAGGCCACGCACTCGTGGAGATGCGCCTCGATGACCTGCGACCGCGCGGCGGCAAGAGTTCCAGCCCGATATTGCGGCAGAAGATTGCGTACGTCGGCACAGCCGCGGATGAAGCCGCGGGCCTCGGTCCTTTCTTCGGCGGCGGCGCTCAATCGCTGCCACACCCGCTCGCCCGCGGTTTCCACGGTTCCCGCATCCGGCTGCTCGGCGCGCAAGGCGGCTACGGCTTCTTCCAAGCTTTCCGCTGAATCTCTCGTTGGGTGCGTCGTTTTATTCGGCTCGGTCATCGTCTTCCCCTCGGCGTGGTCGTCGCCTTGAAGTCTTTTTTGAGTTGAGCACGCGTACGATGCAGCACCACCGCAACCACCGCCGCCGAGGTCTTCATCATTCCGGCGATCTCGCGATTGCTATAGTCCTCAATGAAACGCAGCACGAACATCTCCGCCCATCGCGGATTGAGCCGGGCCAAGGCCTGCCGCAGCCATTCCCGTATCTCCACGGAAGGCTGCACGGTATTCAATGACACCGCTTGGGCCCGGTTAGGCTCGTCATCCAGCGGCAGCGTAGACGCTGCTTTCTTGCCGCGCACGATGTCTAGAGACGCATTCACCGCAGAACGGTGCAGATATGCGGGAAGGTTGCGAATCTCCGGCAAAGACGGGTTGCGCAACAGCCGCAAGAAAACCGTCTGCAGTACGTCCTCGGCATCGCCGGCGTTGCCGGTAATGCGGTAGGCCGCCCGAAAGACCATATCCTTGTGCTGGTGAAATGTCTTCGCCAGCCCTGGACTCGATTGTTCTTCAGCGATGGCTGCCATGCCCACCTGCGACATTTGCATTGTGGCCTGCAATTTAGTACGTTGCTCCTCTGATTACAATGACTGGAGCATCGCAACGTTTCTTAACGGGGACGCTAAAATAATAGTCGCGCAGCGGCGTCCCAGCATGAGATCAATTACGGTTGCCGGCAGAGGAAAGTTCCAAAATAACACGCCTTCAGGTATGCAAGTGTTAGTTCATGTATATGTTGTAATAATCTATTTTCATACGTACTTAGTTAATCAGACACCCGGCCGCTAAGGTCGGGATGACGCATATGAAATCAATTGACCTGCCTCCTCGCTTCAACGTTGCCGAGCGCTTTATTGACGGCAACGTGCAAGGCGGCCGCGGGAAGAAGGTGGCATTTGAATGCGAGGATGAAACCGTTACCTACGGCCAACTCCTGGAGCGAGTCAACCGTACCGGCAACGCCCTGAGAACGCTGGGTGTGCGCGCGGAAGAGCGCGTGGCCCTACTCCTGCTTGACACGCCAGAATTTGCGTACGCTTTCTTCGGCGCGATCAAGATCGGCGCCGTTGCCGTACCCATGAACACCATGGTCCCACCGGCTGAGTGGGAGTATATGTTGAATGACTCCCGCGCGCGTGTGGGCATCATCAACGAATCTCTCCTGCCGCAGTTGCAGTCAATCCCGCGCAGCCGCCTTCCCTACCTGCAGAACCTCATTGTTGCCGGCGCCGCCGGGGAAAACACGGTCTCGCTGCGGCAACTATTCGAAGCCAGTTCGAGCGAACTGGAAGCCCATCCCACCAATAAAGATGATGCAGCCTTTTGGCTTTACTCCTCCGGCAGCACCGGGTTTCCCAAGGGCTGCGTGCATTTGCACCACGACATGGTGGTATGCGCCGAGCTGTACGCCAAGGCGACGCTGGGGATCACCGAAGACGACCGCCTTTTCAGCGTGGCCAAACTCTTCTTCGCCTATGGACTCGGCAACGGGCTTTATTTTTCTCTCTCGGTCGGCGCAACCAGCATTCTCTGGCCGGGCGCTCCGTCTCCTCCCAACATCTATTCGGTCATCGAACGCCATCGCCCGACTCTCTTCTTTTCCGTGCCGTCCAACTATTCTTCGCTGCTGGCCCATCGCCGCGAGAAGGGCGAGGACTTTGATCTTTCCACGGTGCGCCACGCAGTTTCCGCGGGTGAGGCCTTGCCGGCGCCGATCTTTGAACGCTTCAAGGAACGTTTCCGCGTGGAGATCCTGGATGCCATCGGTTCTACCGAGGCCCTGCATATGTTCATCGCCAACCGTCCTGGCGCCGTGCGGCCGGGCTCCAGCGGCCAGATTCTCCCCGGGTACGAAGCCCGCATCGTGGACGATGACGGCCAGCCCGTGCCCGAGGGTGAGATCGGCAACCTGCTGATCAAGGGCGATTCCGTCTGTGCCGCCTATTGGAACCAGCACGAGAAAACCAAAGAGACGATTCAAGGCCACTGGCTCCGCACCGGCGACAAATACTATCGCGACCGCGACGGCTATTACTGGTACGTAGGCCGCTCCGACGACATGATGAAGGTCAAAGGCATGTGGGTAAGCCCCGTGGAGGTGGAGAGCGTCCTGTTGGAGCACCCGCTGGTGCAGGAAGCCGCGGTTATCGGATGTGTTGACGGTAGCCAACTGGTCAGGCCCTCGGCCTACGTTGTGCTCAAATCCGGCGAAAATGGATCGCCCGAACTGAGTGAAGGCCTGCGCCGGCACATTGCCTCGCGGCTGCCGCCGTATAAGTGTCCGCAGTGGCTGGAATTCGTCCCCGAGCTTCCCAAGACGGCTACCGGCAAGATTCAGCGCTATAAACTACGCCAATCCGCCCCTAGAGCAAAATAGCTGGAACCTTCTTCGAGCTTCCGGCGTATATAGGAGCAAGGAGGCGTGTATGGTCAGACTCCTTGCCGTGTTATTGTTCGCCGCCACGCTGGTCTGTGCCCAGACTAAGAATGCAGGCAACCTTGAACTAAGCCTTGCCCCGAAAGCTATGCTTACGCTCGACCTGAGTTCGGGCGACTACCGAATTGAACCGGGCCCGGCGGACAAGCTGGTGATCAAGAGCCAGTCCAAGAGCGCGGCCGTGCGCAGCAAGGTGCACTTTGGATTGAACGCCACGCCGCAGGAAGCGTTAGTTAAGGTGGACGGCCCGCAGAATTTTGCCGCGATCATCCAGATTCCCAGCAACGTCAGCCTTAACGTCCGTCTGAACGGCGGCCGCTTGACCATGGCCCGGATCGCCGGCGACAAAGACATCGAATCCAACGCCGGCAAACTCAGCATTGATGTGGGACATCCCGACGACTACGGCATCGTGGACGCCTCGGTCAACTTCGGGGCAATCGATGCTCCGGCGTTCCACGGATCCAAGTCGGGAATTCTCCAGTCGTTCAACAGCAACGGACCGGGAAAATATCGCCTGCACGTGCATGTGGGCACCGGACAAATCAGGCTGTTTACCGACGAAGCTTTGTAATCGTCGACACGTCTGAAGACTAAAACGGGTGGAGCAGGCCTTCAGGCCTGCGATGAGACAAGTTGAAAAAATCGGCTTGAGCCGCTGCGGTACGGGATCCACTTCTCGACTGACTTGTCGAGCTCAGCGGCTAAAGCCGGCATTTTGCTGCCGCTTACCGCAGGCCTGAAGGCCTGCTCCACCCTCGCGCTTACCGCAAGCCTGATGGCCTCCTCCACCCCTCGCGTCACACTCTAGAGATACGCGATAATCCGCCTGATTCCTTCCTTAAACTCCCGTTCCGGAGTGATCAGGCTCACCACCAGGTAGCCGTCGCCGGAGAAGCCGAAGAAACGGCCAGGATGGAGATAGACGTCACACTTCTCCAGCAGCTCAACCGCCAGATCTTCATCTGGACGCGTGGCCGGAACGCGAAGCACCGCATACCATCCTCCCTCTACTTGCAAACGGCTGCAGTTCTTCTGCGCTGCCAGGTGCTCGTCCAAAACGGCCAGGTTCGCGCGTACCCGGGCCATGAGCTGTTCCTGGAATCCGTGACGCTGCTCCAGCAAAACCCGTGCCGCAAGCTGGATGGGAGTGCTGGCAGAAAGATAGGTGTCAGCGATCACTTCTAAGCGGGCCAGCGCTTCCCTTTTCAATTCTGGTGGGCCGCTCACGACCAACCAGGCCAGCTTCATCTGCGGCAGACCAGAGATCTTGGATAGTCCGCTCATGGTAAAGGTCAGAGCGCCGAGGTTGCCGGCGAAGCTCGGCGGTTTGCCTTCCCATGAAAAATCGAGGAACACCTCGTCGGCGACGGTCGCCATCCCGCGCGCTAGGCCAATCTGCAACAGCCGATCCATCTCGGCTGGCTTGGTAAAGTGTCCGGTGGGGTTGTTGGGATGGACCACGATCACGCCGCGCGTGCGCTCGGTGAGCGCCTGCTCCAGCGCGTGAACGTCGATATGCCAGCCGTGATCGTAAAAGAGCGGATAGCGCACCAGTTTCACGTCCTGGATATCAGCCAGGAACTCGAACAGCGGATAGCTAGGAGCGGGGACCAGCAACTCGTCGCCGGGGTTGCACAAGAGGCGGAAGACGAACGAATAAGCCTCGCTGGTGCCGGCGGTAAGAATGATGTCTTCGACCGCGACCTTGTTCCCGCGCGCGGCATAGTAATCGCGCACAGCTTCGCGAGCGCTTTGAAGTCCGTGCGGTTCGGGACGGTAATGCAGCGCTCCCGGGTGAATCAGGCCCTTCAAGATCGTGGAGCCCTGGTAGCGAAACCCACATTCCGTAGGATTGGAGGCGCTCAAGTCCAGCAGCTTGCGTCCTCCGGCACGATGGCGCGCCAGAGCTTCCGCCAGACGGTTGGCGCCGAGGTTCCATTGGGTGCGTTCGGCGAACATGAAGATGGGATTGTAGACCTTCGCCCCTTAATGTGCAGGCCTACTTCTCGGCGTTTCTTGACCACGAACAAAAAGCGGCGCGCGCTCTCCATGGCAGCGAAGTGTGCACTATTTGTGCACCAGCCCGTACTCTGACGTGTAACTGAGCTTGATCTCCCCGCACTTGTGCAGCGCATCGGAATAGACCACGCAGCTATCGTAGGGACGCGAGTAAACGTGCACGCTCACCGCGCGCTCATGGAATTCCGCGGGATTGTAAACCCTATGCACCGGGTTTGCCGGGTCCACGGCGCAGGGATTGGTTGGATTCATCTCCATCACGTCGGTGGCCCGCAGGTCGCAGGTGCCGGCCTTGAGGTCCTGTTGCACCACGCGATAATTCTGCACAAGCAGTCTCCCGATGGGCACGGTCATCCAGCAGTTCTGGTCCATATGATTATGGATGGAGCTGTCTTGCCCAACGTCCCAGCAGATGGCCATCACTTCAAAGAGAGGAGTTTTGTCGATCAGGTTGCGGGTGTAGTGCTGAGAGTCCCAAATTAGGTATTGCTCGATGGATCTTGCTTCGATGGGATGTTGGCAGAGCATTTGGTGAACATGCGGGACGTTGGCAAAGTCTTCTTCGCTACAACATCGTAATTTCGCGACAAAATCTTGAATGGCGACGCCGGGCATTGGCCTCCTCCGAAAATCACTCTGGGTTTATTTTAGTTCTCCGATCAACGCCGGTACAGGAGAAAGGAATGGCGGGAGAAGCACTATTTTGCCTCAGGTGGCGCGGCCTTCGGCCGCAAGGCCTGGCGCACGGCCGCAACCAGCGCCTTCCCTTGGTCGTTTTGGCGGCTAAGTTTTTCGATCTGGCCTTCCTCCAGGCCGGCAATTCGGCCAAGAATAAACCGGTATTCATAAGCGTGTCCGGTTTCCTGCCATTGCGCCATCTCGAACAACGATGGGAGAGCGCGAGATCTCAACTCTGCTAACAGTTTTGGATCGCGGCTCTTGGTTAACTCCAGCAGCAATCCACCGGCTTTGTTCCGGTCCAGCCACGAGCCGGAGTTGAGCATGTCGACAAACGGCGCCGCCGGAATCAGCGCGGCAGTCTTCTCGCCGGAGCCGGCGAGGACAAGAAGCGCGCGTACCACGTTATTGCGAACTCCTGCGTCCGGGTCGCGACTGGCGTGAACCAGTGCATCAATTTGCTGCTGTGACTGATCGGCGTATCCGAGCATTTCTGCCGCCGCGGCACGATCCTGGCTGTTCGCGGACGACTCCAGAACTTCAAGAACCAGCGCTTGATGTTGGAGAGTGTAATCCCGCATGGCCAGTTGCTTGGCGCGGGTATCCGGGTCGTTTAACAGAGAATATCCTTTTGAACGATCTTCTCCGTTCGCTCCGCTTTGGACTGCCTTACTCCATGCGTCCATGACGCTCTCGTAGAGCTTTATTGCAGTTTCAGGAAGCCGGATGGAACCGCTTGGCGGCGGGTTGAATGAAATTGCCTTGCTCGAACGGCCTGCCAGACCGATATAAAGCATCGAATGGCCGTTCCCGTCACAGCACACGCCGGCGATGTCAGTAACGGGATGGCCGGTGACTTGCTGCACTGCCTCTTGGATATTGGCCTTGGCCTCAGACAGTGCCGACGGGGAAAGCTCTTGGTCCTGGTGAATGGGAAGCGCAGCCCGCACTCTTTTGATATCCAGCCCGGCATATCCAAAGAAGTCAATCTCACCGATGCGGACGGGCGGTTCTTTAGACTCAGGCTCTGGAGCGGTCGATGCGGCCTGGGTACCAGCATGCCCAAGCACCGGCGCCAAACACAGGATAGCCGCCGTCAAGTATGCTTTCATGCGTTGCTCCAGTTGAGATTCCATAATGCGGGCGCCTACACCTTCTGCACCGCCTGGGCCAGGTTGGTCAGGCTGCTTTTCGCATCGCCGTAGAGCATCCCGGTCACGGGTTTGAAGAACAGCGGATTCTCCAGTCCCGAGAATCCCTTCCCTTTCCCGCGCTTGAGCACTACCACCGATTTTGCGCGATCGACCTCGATAATGGGCATGCCGGCAATCGGGCTCTTGGGATTGTCGCGAGCATCGGGATTGACCACGTCGTTAGCGCCAATCACCACAGCCACGTCGGTCCCGGGAAGTTCCGGGTTGATCTGGTCCATCTCGTAGAGTGACGAATAAGGGACATTGGCCTCTGCCAGCAAGACGTTCATGTGTCCCGGCATGCGTCCGGCGACAGGATGGATCCCGTACTTCACCGAAACCCCGCGCTCTTCGAGCAAATTGCCCAACTCGCGCACCGCGTGTTGCGCCTGGGCGGTAGCCATGCCGTATCCCGGCACGAAGACCACCTGGTTGGCGTACGCCAGTTGCACGGCTACGTCGTCCAAGCCGACCTCGCGCATAGTGCCGGCAACGCCTTGGTCGGTGCCGGTCACCGCCCCGAAGCCGCCAAACAACACATTGGTGATGGAACGGTTCATGGCGCGGCACATTAGAATGGAGAGGATGAAGCCTGAGAATCCGTCCAGGGTCCCGGCGATGATCAGAACGTTGTTGGAGAGGACGAAGCCGGTAGCCGCCGATGACAGTCCCGCATAGGAGTTCAACAGCGACATCACGACCGGCATGTCCGCCGAGCCGATGGGGATCACCAGCATCACGCCGAACACGAAGGCGCAACTGGCCATGGCATAGAAGAAGGTTGCGTTCCCCGGGTTCAGAAGCCACAGGACAAAAAGTGTCACCATGGCCAGAAACAGGCACAGGTTCACAAGGTGTTGGCCCTTGAACTGAATGGGGGTGCCGCGCATCAGCTCCTGCAGCTTCGAGGCGGCAATCAACGAGCCGGTGACCGTGAGCGAACCCAGCATCACTTCCAGTCCCAGGGCGCCCATCTTGACCGGCCCCAAGCTGCCGCCGTGGATCACGTACTCGGCGATACCCACCATCGAGGCGGCTAACGCGCCAAACGCGTGCGAGAGCGCGGTCCGTTGCGGCATGGCGGTCATGGGCACCATGGCCATGGGGATGCCGATCGACGATCCCACAACCAGGCCGATGACGATGTAGAGATAATGGTGAATTTCAGGATGAAACAGGGTTCCAAAAATGGCGGCAGCCATGCCTGCGGCGGCCATGATCATGCCGCGCCGCGCGGTATCCGGATGGCTCAGTCCCCTGAGGCCCAGCACAAACAGGATGGAGGCAATCAGGTAAGTGGCTTCCAGGAAATATTGGGCGTCGGTCACTTTTTCTCCTCCGCCTTCACCGCTTCCTTCTTGCGGAACATCTTGAGCATGCGGTCGGTGATCAGGAAGCCGCCGGTCACGTTGATCATGGCCGAGGTCACAGCCAGGCCTCCCAGGATCGAAGCCAGCCTCTGATGCTGCTCATACCTGGAGCCGGCAATAACCAGCGAGCCGATCAGCGAGATGCCGGAGATCGCGTTGGTAGCCGACATCAGCGGCGTATGCAGCAGGGGCGGCACGCGCGAGATCACCTGATAGCCCAGGAACGCAGCCAGGGCGAAGACGTAGAGCGAAGCGATGAGCACGGCCGGATTGATGGCGAACTTATCGGCCTCCGCTCCCTGCGCGAACACGAACAGCCCGGCGATGAAAGCCGTGGGTTGGAACAAGACTAGGTTCATTTCAGGGCTCCTTGGAAATTGTCATGGGTCGAGTGGGTCACGCGGAAGCTACCGGGTTTCCCAGCGCGGCGGCGACCTTGGGATGAACGCTGCCGCCCCGGTAGGCGACGCAGGATCCTTGCAGGATCTCGTCGGCCATATCGATCTTCAGACTACCCTTGTCCACGATCAGGCTGAGGAACGTAGTCAAGTTGCGCGAGTAGAGCTGGCTGGCATGGGCGGGCACCGTCGCCGGCAGGTTGAGCGGACCCAGGATCAGCACGCCGTTATGGTCCACGGTTTCGCCGGCGCGGGTCAGCTCGCAGTTGCCGCCGGTACTTGCAGCCAGATCAACCACCACGGAGCCCGGTCGCATTCCGTTCACGGCTTCTGCGGTCAGCATAAGCGGCGCCTTGCGGCCCGGCACTTGGGCGGTGGTAATCACCACGTCAGACAGTGCCGCCCGCTTGGTCACTAAGTCGCGACCCAGCTTCAAGGCTTCCGGGCTGAGTTCTTTGGCGTATCCGCCGGCGTCCTGGGTTTCAATGCTTCCCAGATCGACGTCCAGGAACTTGGCGCCCAGCGACTTCACGTCCTGTCCGGCGGCGGCGCGAACGTCATAGGCTTCCACCACCGCGCCCAGACGGCGGGCGGTGGCGATGGCCTGCAACCCCGCCACGCCGGCGCCCAGCACCAGCACCTTGGCCGGCGGAACGGTGCCGGCCGCGGTCATCAGCAACGGAAACATGCGCGGCAGGTGGTCGGCGGCGATGATCACCGCTTTGTATCCGGCCACCGTGGCCATGGAGGAGAGCGCGTCCATGGACTGGGCGCGAGTGATGCGTGGGACCAGCTCCATGGCGAACGCAGTAAGCTGCCGAGCCACGATTGGCTCCAGCGCGGCGGGTTCATCCAAGGGCTTGAGGAAGCCGATGATCACGGTTCCGGTCTTCAGCCTGTCAAAATCGGCCGGCTCGGGGCGGTTGACGCACGCCAGAACATCGGCGCCGGATAGCAGCGCGCTCCGGTCCGCGATGATCGACGCGCCGGCGGTCTTATATTCATCGTCCAGGAAGCCGGCTTTGCTTCCGGCTCCCGCTTCTACGGCCACTTCCACCCCGCTTGCCGCCAGCTTCTTGACCGAATCGGGCACCAAGGCCACCCGAGCTTCATCTGG
>DATDGY010000255.1:0-26785 GCA_036521855.1 Candidatus Angelobacter sp. | reverse complement strand
CTGCATCGTGGTGGCGCTCAACAAGTGCGACGCGGTGGACGATCCCGAACTGCTGGATCTGGTGGAACTCGAAGTCCGCGAACTGCTGAAGACCTACAAGTTTCCCGGCGATGACGTGCCGGTGGTGCGGCTCTCAGCTCTGGGCGCGTTGAACGGGGAAGAGAAGTGGGAAAAGCAGGTGGACGAGCTGATGGCGGCGGTGGACAAGTACGTGCCGCTGCCGGCGCGGGATGTGGATAAACCGTTCCTGATGCCGATTGAAGACATCTTCTCGATCCAGGGACGCGGGACCGTGGTCACGGGCCGCATCGAGCGCGGGAAGGTCAAGATAGGCGAGGAAGTGGAGATCGTCGGCTTCCGCGAGACGCGCAAGACGGTGGTCACCGGCGTCGAGATGTTCAAGAAGCAGCTGGACGAAGGCCTGGCCGGAGACAATGCCGGGTTGCTGCTGCGCGGCACGGCCAAGGAAGACGTGGAGCGCGGGATGGTTCTGGCCAAGCCGGGATCGATCACGCCGCATACAAAGTTCAAGGCTGAAGTCTACGTGTTGACCAAGGAAGAAGGCGGACGGCATACGCCGTTCTTCAAAGGATACCGGCCGCAGTTCTACTTCCGGACGACGGACGTGACCGGAGTGGCTGAGCTGCCGGCAGGGACGGAGATGGTGATGCCGGGCGACAACGTGGCGTTGATCATCGATTTGGAGAAAACACCGGTAGCTATGGAAAAAGGTCTGCGGTTCGCCATCCGCGAAGGCGGACGGACGGTAGGTGCAGGCACCATTTCAGAAATCATTCAGTAAGGAATGGGAAGAAGGAATCGACAACTGAAGAATTGCCAGAATTGGTAATTGCCAAAGAGTGAAGATTGAAAGGCTGCGATCGAAGCGGCTTCGGGTGCGGAAACAAATTCCGGCGATGTTTGGCAATCCTGGCAATTTTGGCAATTTTGTTTGCAGGCGACCACCACAAGATTGAGTGGGGTCTGACCAGAAGTTCTTTGAGGGATATAAAGTGATTGGAAAAGAAAGAATTCGCATACGGCTGAAGGCGTACGACTATCGCATCCTGGACCAGTCCACGGGCGAGATTGTCGATACCGCCCGGCGTACCGGGGCACAGATTGCGGGACCGATTCCGCTGCCCACGGTGAAGAACAAATATTGCGTGCTGCGTTCGCCCCACGTGGATAAGAAATCGCGCGAGGCTTTTGAGATCCGAACGCACAAGCGCCTGATTGACATCCTGGAGCCCACGCAGAATACGGTGGACGCGCTGATGAAGCTCGATCTGCCCGCGGGCGTGGATGTGGAGATCAAGGCGTTTGGGAAGGAACACAAGTAATTAGTACTTAGCCGTTAGTACTTAGCAAAGGCAGTCGATTTTTCGTCGGTTTGGCTAACTACTAAATACTAAGTACTAACAACTGAAAAGCCTACAGTTCCAGAATGCCTCGTGCTGCTGGAATGATGAGGAGGTAAAGACCAATGGTTAACGGAATTCTCGGCAAAAAAATCGGCATGACCCAGGTCTACGACGACAAGGGCGACGTGCATCCGGTGACGGTGTTGCAGGCCGGGCCGTGCGTGATCACGCAGCTCAAGCGCGCCGATAAACACGGATACGAATCCGCCCAGATCGGCCTGGTGGAGTTCGTCAAGGGCAAGAACGTGTCCAAGGCCATGCAGGGGCACTTTGGCAAGCATGATCTGCCGCCGGTGAAGTTCATGCGCGAAGTCGCGCTGGAAGTTGAGGACGACGGCGCGGGAGCGAAAACTTCAGGGCAGCCGGCCGAAGCGGGCGCGGAGAGCACGGAACCCGCCGCCGGCAACGGCGCGATGAAGGTCGGCGACAAGGTGCTGGTGGACATCTTTAGCAACGAGAAATATGTTGACGTCACCGGCGTGAGCAAGGGACGCGGCTTTGCCGGCGTCGTGCGCCGCCATCATTTCGGCGGCGGTCCGGCAGCCCACGGACACATGTTCCAGGTGCAGGGATCGATTGGCGCATCATCGTTTCCTTCGCGTACCTTCCCCGGCCAGCGCATGTCCGGACACATGGGCGTGGACCAGGTCACGGTGCGCAACCTGAAGATTCGCGGCATCGATACCGACGAGAACCTTTTGCTGGTGGAAGGAGCGGTGCCCGGCCACAAGAACGGATACGTGGTGATTTTCAAAGCCAAGAAGCCGCCGCGCGAGCGCCGCGGTTTCGCCGGCGCCACTACGTTGGATCCGTTGAAGGCGGCAAAGAAGGCAGCAGCCGGTAAGTCGAAGAAGTAACGGGTGAGCGCGGAGCGAGCGCCGAACAGCGCGAGCAGAGCGCGAGGGCGAAACAGGCGAAGCCGTTGTGGAGCCCTTGAAGGGAAGCCCCGTTGAAGGCGGCAAAGAAGGCAGCAGCCGGTAAGTTGAAGAAGTAAAGGAGCACAGGCAGGAGTGCCTGTGCCACACAAAGCGAAGCTAGCAGCTAGCGGCTACGAGCGAACTATGGCAAAGATTGACGTTCTCGATTTGAAGGGCAGAAAAGTCGGCACGCTGGAGCTCGCCGATGAGGTTTTTGGCGGGATCAACGAAGACCTGTTGTGGGAGTCGGTGAGGCACTATCGCGCTTCGTTGCGGGCCGGAACCCATGCCACCAAAAACCGCAAGCTGGTTTCCGGCGCCGGCAAGAAACTATGGAAACAAAAAGGCACCGGCCGGGCCCGCGTCGGCTCCATTCGGTCGCCTCTGTGGCGGCACGGCGGGATCGTCCATGGACCGAAGCCGCGTTCCTACGACTACCAGTTTCCGCGCAAGAAGCTGCTGGGGGCATTGCGCTCGGCGTTGGCGGCCAAACTGGCCGACAACAAGCTGACGGTGGTGGAAGACTTCGAGCTTCAGGAAGTCAGTACCAAGGATTTCCGCAAGGCCCTGGATGCGCTGGGCGTGGAAAAGACGGCTTTGCTGGTGGAGAGCGCCAAGGCCAATCGCAACTTGGAGTTGAGCGCCCGCAACATCGGCGGCGTGGAATTGGTGGCGGGGAACCAAGTGCATCCGTATCACTTGCTGCGCTATGACGCGGCTATCTTCTCCCGGCCGGCGCTCGAGAAACTGCAGGACTCGCTCAAGGCCAGCGCGCCCAAGCGTAAAGCGGAGGTCGCGTAAATGAAATCGGCATACCAGATCATTCGCAAGCCGGTGATTACAGAAAAAGGGCTGAACGCGAAAGAAGAAGATCCCAAGCGGAAAAACGGCCCTAAGAGTGGCCAGCTTGTATTTGAAGTTGCCAGCCAGGCCACTAAGACCGAAATCAAAGAGGCAGTGCAGAAGATTTTCAAAGTGAAGGTGGCTTCGGTGCGCACCGCCAACTTCCAGGGCAAGGAGCGGCGCCGGGGAAAGTTCGCCGGCTACCGTCCCGACTGGAAGAAGGCGTACGTGAGGCTGAAGCCAGGCGAGAAGATGCCGGAGTACGCGGCCAATTTGTAGCAGGCTGGCAAGACATGAAAGGCTGCTTCGCGGTTGCTGGGATCGTTGACGCGGCAAACAATTGCCAAAATTGGTAATTGCCAAAATTGACGATTGAAAAGCTGCGGGGTTGACGGCGTTTATGAGCGCAACAATCCCGGCGATTTTGGCAATCCTGGCAATTTTGGCAATCAGGAGATAGTTAAAAGGCTGGTTTTTTATGCCAATCAAAACATACAGACCGACCACGCCGTCCCTCCGGTCGATCACTACGGTGACGACCGATGACCTCACGGCCAGCAAACCGCACAAGCCGCTGACCAGGATCAAGCTGCGCACCGGCGGCCGCCGCAACGGCGGCGATATCACCATCTGGCATCGCGGCGGCGGACACAAACGCAAGCTGCGCGCCATCGACTTCAAGCGGGAGAAGGCGGGCATCGCGGCTACCGTGGTTTCGATCGAGTACGATCCTAACCGCTCGGCGCGCATCGCCCTGGTGGCATACGCCGACGGTGAGAAGCGCTACATCCTGCAGCCGGTGGGACTGCAGGTGGGACAGAAGGTTGTCAGCGGCCCGGAGGCCGACATCCTGGTGGGCAATGCCTTGCCGTTGCGCAATATCCCGGCGGGCACCACCATCCACAACATCGAACTCAAGCCGGGGAAGGGCGCGCAGATGGTTCGCTCGGCCGGCGGCGCCGCGCAACTGGTGGCGAAAGAAGACGAGTACGCCCTGGTCAAGCTGCCCTCGGGCGAGACCCGCAAAGTCCTGATCGATTGCATGGCCACGGTGGGACAGATCGGCAACGTGGACCACGAGAACATTTCCATCGGCAAGGCGGGCCGCAATATCTGGCTGGGCAAGAAACCGGTGAACCGCGGCGTGGCCATGAACCCGGTGGACCATCCTCACGGCGGCGGTGAAGGCAAGACCTCCGGCGGGCGGCATCCGGTGACGCCCTGGGGCCAGCCCACCCGCGGCTACAAGACGCGCAACAACAAGCGCACCGACAAGTTCATTGTCAGCAGGAGACAGAAATAATGGCACGTTCCGTAAAAAAAGGGCCGTTTATCGACGGCCACCTGATGAAGAAGATCGAGGGAATGAACCAGAGGAACGACAAGAAGGTGGTTCGCACCTGGTCGCGCCGTTCCACGATTTCGCCGGAGATGGTGGGGCACACCGTGGCGGTGCACAACGGGAAGAAGTTCATTCCCGTGTACATCACCGAGAACATGGTGGGGCACAAGCTGGGCGAGTTTTCCTTTACCCGGCAGTTCAAGAGTCACGGCGTGAAGGCGGCGGCGGAAACCGCGGCCCGGCCGGCAGGCGTGCCCGGAGGCCCGGGGGCCATTGTGCCGTCGGCTCCGTCGGCGCCGGCAGCGCCCGCGCCCAAGGCGTGATTACAAATTTAGGACAAGGTTGAAAGCCTTATGGAATTTAGAGCAAAAGCGCAGTTCACGCGAGTATCGCCGCAGAAAGCGCGTCTGGTGCTGGACCTGATCAAGGGCAAGCGCGTGGAAGATGCGCTGAGCACGCTGCAGTTCACCAAGAAGAGGATTGCCCCGGCCATCTTCGAGTTGGTGCGCTCGGCGGTGGAGAACGCGAACTACCTGAGCCAGGAAAAAGGCATGGACGTGGACGTGGACAAGCTCTTCGTCAAGAGCGCCATCGCCAATGACGGGCCGCGCATGAAGCGCATCCGTCCCGCGCCCATGGGCCGGGCTTACCGCTACCAGCGGCGCATCTCGCATTTGGAAGTGGTGCTGGCGGAGAAGGGCGCGCCGGACCGCGAAGCACTGGCCACGGTCGTGGGTGAAGAAGAAGCAGCAGCGGCAAAGACTCCGGCCAGGAAGAAGGCTGTGGGAGCAAAGAAGAAGCCGGCGGGCCGTAAGGCAGCCGCCAAGAAATAAGTTTGTGAGGAGACGCTGCAAGCAGCGTCTCGAGAGGCAAAGAGGTTGCTATGGGACAGAAGGTTCATCCATACGGATTTCGCCTTGGTTATACCAAGCCGTGGCGGTCGCGCTGGTTTGTAGAGCGCGATTACAACAAGCTTCTGCTCGAAGATGTGAAGCTCAAGGAAGAGCTGAAGGACAAGCTCAAGTCGGCGGGCGTCAGCTCGGTCGAGATCGAGCGTCCCGGCAACAAGCTGCGCATCATCATCCGCACGGCGCGTCCCGGGATCATCATCGGGCGCAAGGGGACGGAGATCGACAAGCTGAAGCAGGAGCTGCAGAAACGCACTTCGCGCGACGTGTTCATCGACATCCAGGAGGTGCACAAGCCGGAACTGGATGCGCAACTTGTATCGGAGGGGATCGCCCTGCAACTGGAAAAACGCGTTGGCTTCCGCCGCGCCATGCGCAAGTCGGTGGATTCGGCGCTGCGTTTCGGATGCAAAGGCATCAAGGTGCGCGTTTCGGGGCGGCTGAACGGCAACGAAATCGCCCGCTCCGAGTGGTACCTGCAGGGACGCTTGCCGCTGCACACCCTGCGCGCCGACATCGATTACGGCTTCTCCGAGGCCCGCACCACCTACGGCGTGATCGGGGTGAAGTGCTGGGTTTATAAGGGCGACATCTTGCCGCAGAAGAAACGGACTACGGAACGGCCGGCGACAGGGGCGGGAGCGTTTTGAAAGAGCCTCTAGCTGCTAGCTCCCAGCTTTTAGCTAGCGGCTAGAAGCTAGAAGCTGTGACGAGATTTCCGACCCGGTGCGAAGGTGCATCGCCCGGCCTGGCTGTGAACAGTAACAAGGACTCGAACTTATGTTAATGCCGAAAAAAGTGAAGTACCGCAAGCAGCAGCGCGGACGCATGGCCGGCAAGGCCTGGCGCGGCGGCGAGCTCTCCTTCGGGGACTACGGGTTGAAGGCCATGGAGCCGGGCTGGATCACCGACCGCCAGATCGAAGCCAGCCGCGTGGCCATGACGCGCTTCGTCAAGCGCGGCGGCAAAATCTGGCTGCGGCTGTTCCCGGACAAGCCGGTAACCAAAAAGCCCGCGGAAACCCGCATGGGAAAAGGCAAAGGAGCGCCCGACCACTGGGTTGCGGTGGTTCGTCCCGGCAAAGTGCTGTTTGAGATGGAAGGCGTGAGCCGCACTGACGCTATGGAAGCCATGCGCCTGGCCTCGCACAAGCTGGGGCTGAGGACGAAATTTGTGGCGCGGCACGATGCGCACTAGAAGAGCAGTCAGCACTCAGCAGTCAGCATTCAGTCGTGGAACGAGCTGGGTTGCCGGAGAGATGAGGACACATAAAGTTGGGCTGTTCGAGGCACGCGGCCCGATCGGATTCAAAGCTGACGGCTGAGTGCTGAATGCTGAATGCTGAGTGCTTTTGAGAGAACACACATGGACGCAGAAAAAATCAGAAATCTAACTGACGCTGAGCTCGAGCACCAGCAGCGCGAGCTCAATGACCAGCTTTTCCGGCTGAAGTTCCAGCTCAAGATGGGACAGGCCGAGAGCCTCAACAAGATCCGCGGGCTGCGCAAAGACGTAGCCCGCATCCACACCGTGATGCGGGAAAAGCAACTCGGCATCGCCCGCCCGACGGGCGCAACAGCGGGTCCGGTGGCAGCGGCGGCTGAGCCTGCTGCCAAGACCAGCCGCGCGGCCAAGGCCAAGCCTGCCGCAAAGGCAAAAACCAAGTCGAAGGCGAGGAAGAAGTAAATGGCAGATAGCGAAAACAAGCGGCAAGCCGGCCATCGCAACACCAAGATGGGCCAGGTGGTGTCCAGCAAGATGAGCAAGACCATCGTGGTTGAGGTCATCATGAAGAAGGCGCACCCGCTGTACCGCCGGGTCATCGCCAAGAACAAGAAGTTTTACGCGCATGACGAAGCCAACACGGCGCGGGTGGGCGATTTCGTGGAGATCGAAGAGACGCGGCCCATGTCGCGGCTCAAGCGGTGGCGGTTGAAGAACATCATTCAGCGGGCCAAACTGGTGGCCGGCGAAGAAGCAGTTAGCACTTAGCAATTGGCAATTAGCTTTTGTCTCTCTGTCGCGAGCAGGTTGGGCTAAAGGCTAAGGGCTAAAAGCTAGAGGCTAAGAGCTAAAGGCTTGAGATTATCGAGAAGCGAGGCGGGCAGCGCAGCGGCCCCCTCAACGGAGACAAGAACCATGGCAGTCATGATGAGAAGCATCCTCGACGTGGCCGATAACAGCGGCGCGCGCCGGCTGCAGATGATCCTGCCGCTGGGCGGGCACACCGGCCTGAACGCAGGGCTGGGCGACGTGGTCACCGCTGCCGTCAAAGAGGCTGCGCCGGACGGAACGGCCAAAAAAGGCAGCGTGGTCAAGTGCGTGATCGTGCGCCAGCGTAAAGAACATCGCCGCCGCGACGGCACGTACATCCGCTTTGACCAGAATGCGGCGGTGCTCATCAATGACACCGGAGAGCCGATCGGGACCCGCGTCTTCGGACCGGTGGCCCGCGAGCTCCGCGAAAAGAAATTCTTGAAGATCGTGTCGCTGGCGCCTGAGGTGCTGTGAGCCGCAGGGCGCTGCAAGCGAAATGAAGCGAAGGTTGAGAGATGCATACCAGAGTTGACATCAAGCGCAATGACCAGGTGAAGGTGATCACCGGCCGTGACAAAGGCAAGCAGGGCCGCGTGTTGCGCGTGTTTCCCGGCGAGCGAAAGCTGCTGGTGGAGCACGTGATGATGGTGAAGAAAAACGTCCGCCCCAACCCGCAGAGGAACATCAAGGGCGGAATCGCGGAGCAGGAATCGCCCATCGCCATCTCCAATGTGATGGTGGTTTGCGCCAGCTGCGGCCCGTCGCGTGTCGGACACAAGGAGCAGGGCAACAAACGGGTGCGGATTTGCCGCCGGTGCAGTGCGCCGTTGGACAAATAGCTGCTAGCTTCTAGCTCCTAGCTGCTAGGGAAGCCAAGAAGCGTTCCGGTTTTCGCCCGAAGCGGAGATGTTTGGAACTGGATTACCGGCTAGCAGCTAGGAGCTAGGAGCTCGCGAAAGGCAGAAGAGAATCATGGCGGGACAGAAGACGACAGCACGATTGAAAGAAAAGTTTCACAAAGAGATTGCTCCGGCGCTGGCCAAAGAGCTCAGCCTGGATAATCCCATGGCGGTGCCCCGCCTGCACAAGATCGTGGTGAACATGGGCGTAGGCGAGGCCACGCAGAACACCAAGATGTTGGACCCGCTGGCCAACGATCTCGGGCAGATCACGGGCCAGAAGCCGGTGATCACACGAGCCAAGAAATCGATTGCCGCGTTCAAGGTGCGCGAGGGAATGGCGATTGGGGCCATGGTCACGCTGCGCGGCGACCGCATGTATGAGTTCATGGACCGGTTGGTCAACATTGCGTTGCCCCGCGTGCGCGATTTCCGGGGCGTCTCCACCAAGTCGTTTGACGGCCGCGGCAATTACACGCTGGGCCTGCGCGACCAGTTGATCTTCCCGGAGATCGATTACGCCAAGGTGGACAAACTGAAGGGCATGAACGTGACCATTGTGACCACCGCGCGCGACGATAACCACGCGCGGGCATTGTTGAAGCACCTGGGGATGCCGTTCAGGCAATAGCAATTAGTAATTAGCACTTAGCAATTAGCCTGGGCATGAGAGAAGCAGGCGGTCTGAATCCGGCCATGACGTTTAGAGTTTGAAGTGTTCAGAGTTTGAGATAAGGAGGCAATGAGCAACCAACAATGTGCGATTAACCGTGCGTTCCTGAAGAACACTCCGGCTAACTGCTAATTGCCAATTGCTAATTGCTAACAAGGAAAAAATGGCGACAACAGCAAAGATTGCCAAGACGAACAAGAAACCCAAGTTCTCCACTCAGCACCGCAATCGCTGCAGCGTGTGCGGACGGCCGCGCGGCTACTTGCGCAAGTTCGGCCTGTGCCGCATGTGCTTCCGCGGGCTGGCGCTGAGGGGTGAAGTGCCCGGGGTTTCGAAGTCGTCCTGGTGAGCAATTAGCAATTGGCGATTAGCAAATAGCCAGTTTGCACTTGGCTCAATCAGCATGACGGCCTCCCGATACACGGGCTAATTGCTAACTGCTAAGTGCTTGAGCAGTACGTCACGGCAGGTTTCCCGGCGATCGCTTGAATGAAGACCCGGGACAAACGGGTGACGAAAAGAGGAGATGAACGAAGATGAGTTTGACCGATCCGGTCGCAGATTTGCTGGCGCGTATTCGCAATTCGATTCATGCGCGGCACCCGAAGCTCGACGTGCCCGCGTCCCGCTTGAAGATGGACATCGCGCGCATTTTGAAAGAAGAAGGCTACATCGCCAATTTCAAGGCGACGGAAGAAGACGGCAGGAAGGTCCTGCGGATCTATTTGAAATATGGGTCCGACAACGCCGCCGTCATCTCCAATTTGCAGCGCATTTCGCGTCCCGGCTGCCGCGTCTACGTGGGCCGCAATGACATCCCTCGCGTCCTGGGCGGATTGGGGATCAACATCCTCACCACGCCCAAGGGAGTGATGACCGGACGCCAGGCCCGCAAGGAAGGCGTAGGCGGAGAAGTACTGTGCGAAGTGTGGTAGCTGCGCGGATCGCAGCTACTAGCTACTAGCTGCTAGCTACTGGCTGCTAGTGAGGCGTGATTCGGGCATGATGAATTGGCGAAGGCGCGGGTTTCGACTAGAAGCTTAGTGGCTAGGAGCTAGCAGCTCGCAACAATCAGCGTGGAATTCAGTCGCAAGACGTGAAGGACTCGCTTAAAGAAGGATTGAGAACAATGTCTCGCATTGGGAAAAAACCGATCCCGCTCCCTCAGGGAGTGAAGTTTGAAGTGAAGGGCAACACGGTCGTGGTACAGGGCCCCAAGGGGCAGGTGCAAACTCATCTTCCCGCGGGCGTGAAGCTGCAGCAGGCGGACGGGCACATCCAGGTTACGCGTGAGAACGACAGCCGCGCGGCCGTGCACGGGCTGGTCCGCGCCCTGGTCAACAACGCCGTGGAAGGCGTGACCAAAGGCTGGTCGAAAGACCTGGAGATCGTCGGCATCGGTTATCGCGCGGAACTGAAGGGCAAGACCACGGTGGTGTTCACGCTGGGATTCTCCCATCCCATCGAGTATCCGTTGCCCAGCGGCATTGCTGTGACCGTGGATCCCAAACAGACGCGCCTGACGGTGAGCGGCATTGACCGTCAGAAGGTCGGCCAGGTGGCTGCCGAGATGCGCGGCCTGCGTCCGCCGGACCCGTACAAGCAGAAGGGCGTTCGCTACGCCGGCGAGAGATTGAAGAAGAAGGTAGGCAAGACGGGAGCCAAGTAGATTGGGTAATCGGGAAATTTGGTAATTGGGTAATTGGGTTGGGAGTGCTGAAAGATTCCAGGTTTTCAATTACCCAATTGCAAATTACTAAATTGCTCAATTCTGAGCGAGTACGAGGTTGCAAACTTGATCGTGCAGCCTGGGGCTGTACGAAGCAAAGGGTAACAACATGATTCCAGAGATTTCAAAAGACAAAACTCGCCGCCGGATTCACCAACGCCTGCGGCAGAGGGTGCAGGGTTCCCCGGAACGGCCGCGACTGAACATCTACCGTTCGCTGAACCACATTTACGCGCAGGTGATTGATGACGCCACGGGCAAGACCCTGGCCGCCGCCAGCACCGTATACGGCAAAAAGGGCGTCAAGCGCACCGGCGGCAACGTAGCCAGCGCGAAAGAAGTGGGCAAGAGCATCGCCGAGCGCGCGAAGGAAAAGGGCATCAAGAAAGTGGTGTTCGACCGCGGCGGGTATCTTTATCACGGACGGATCAAGGCGCTGGCCGATGCGGCGCGCGAAGCAGGTCTGGAGTTCTAGGAATGGCGACAACAGCAATCAAGAAAAAACTCGATGCCGGCAGCTACCAGTTGAAAGACCAGGTGGTTGCCATCAACCGCGTGACCAAGGTGGTCAAGGGCGGCAAGAACATGTCATTTGCGGCGCTGGTGGTAGTGGGCGATCCCAGCGCGGGCGTGGTCGGCTACGGCTCAGGCAAGGCCAAGGAAGTGCCGCAGGCCATCCGCAAGGGCATTGAGTCGGCCAAAAAGAACCTGGTGAAGGTCAACCTCACGCAGACTTCCATCCCGCATCAGGTGCTGGGACGGTTCGGCTCGGGGATGGTGCTGCTCAAGCCCGCGCCGGAAGGCACGGGAGTCATTGCCGGCGGTGCGGTGCGCGCGGTCATGACCTCGGCGGGCGTGCAGAACGTGCTGACCAAATCGCTGGGGACGGCTAACCCGCACAACGTGATCAAGGCGACCTTCAATGCCCTGAACAAACTGCGCGACCGGCAAGAGGTCGCCACCATGCGCGGCAAAGCCTTGCAGGAGCTGTAAATATGACGCCAGCAAAGAAGAAGATCAAAATTCAATACGTGCGCTCCAAGATCTGCACCCCGGTGAAGCACAAGCTGGTGGTCAAAGGGCTGGGTTTTACCCGTTTGAACCAGGTGATTGAAAGGGAGGATACGCCCTCGATACGAGGGATGATTGCGAAGATCCCTCACTTGGTTCAGGTCGTGGAGTAGGGAAGATTGGGTAATTGAGTAATTTGGTAATTGTGTAATTGAAAAAAGACGAGAATGGCCCTACAGCCGTCCATTACTCATTTACCAAATTACCCAATTACCCAATGAAACCAAACAACCGAGTGGCCGTAGTACTAGAATAGAGAAGCCGGCTGCGAACATAAGGAAACTGACAGTGCCAACGAATCTTTCAACGTTACGTCCCCCCAAGGGCGCCACCGCCAACCGCAAGCGGGTGGGACGGGGCATGGGCAGCGGTATGGGCAAGACCTCCACGCGCGGCCACAAGGGCCAGGGTTCCCGCTCGGGATCGCGTTTGTTGCGCGGTTTTGAAGGCGGACAGATGCCTTTGCACCGTCGCCTCCCCAAGCGCGGGTTCACCAACATCTTCCGCACGGAATACCAGGTTATCAATTTGGAGCGTCTGGTGGAACTGGGGGAAGCGAAGATAACCCAGGAAGTCCTGGTCAAGCATGGTCTGGCGGGTAAGAAAGACCTGATTAAGATTCTGGGCGACGGCGAGTTGAAGTCGGCGCTGCACATCCAGGCGCACAAGTTTTCCAAGCCGGCCCAGGAAAAGATCGTCAAGGCCGGCGGGACCGCGGAAGTGATCGGCGCCCCGGCTGCGGCAGCAGCACCAACGCCTCCGGCGGCGGACGCCAAGCCGGAGAAGAAACCCAAAAAGAAGTGAATTGAATGTTTGAGAAACTGGCCAATATCTTTCGTGTTCCGGACCTGCGCAAGCGTGTGCTCTTCACCCTGTCTATGCTGGCGGTCTACCGTCTGGGTTCGTACATCCCCACGCCCGGCATCAATACCGACATGCTGGCCCAGGCGTTCCAGCAGCAGAGCGGGGGGCTGCTGGGGTTCTACGATCTGTTCAGCGGCGGCAACCTGCGGCGCCTGACGATCTTTGCCCTGGGCATCATGCCCTACATCACTTCTTCCATCATTCTGCAGTTGCTGACCGTGGTGTATGAACCGCTGGCCCGGCTGCAGAAGGAAGGCGAACTGGGGCGAAAAAAGATCACGCAATGGACCCGCTATCTCACGTTGCTGCTTTCCATCCTGCAAAGCCTGGGGATAGCCATTACGCTGCAGACCCAGAACTTCGTGCTGACGCCAGGCTGGCCCTTCGTGGTGATGACCATGATCACGCTCACGACGGGCAGCATCTTCATTATGTGGCTGGGCGAGCAGATCACCGAACGCGGCATCGGCAACGGCATGTCGCTGCTGATCTTCTCCGGCATTGTGGTGGGCCTGCCGCGCGCGGTCCGGGAGTTGCTCAAGAAGGCGACGCAGCAGGCGTGGGGCAATTTCACCATTCCCGCCATGATCATGCTGGTGCTGGTCATGGTTGCGGTTGTGGCGTTCATCGTGTTCATGGAGCGCTCGGAGCGGCGCATTCCCGTGCAATACGCCAAGCGCGTGGTCGGGCGCAGAATCATGGGCGGACAGGCGACCCACCTGCCTTTGCGCGTGAACTCCGGCGGGGTGATGCCGGTGATCTTTGCTTCATCGTTGCTGAGCATTCCCCAGATGTTGACCTATTCCGCCGCGTTCAAGTCGGGTGGGACGCTCAACCGTTACTTCGGCCCACTGATGGACCAGCTCAAGTGGGGTGAGCCGCTGTACACGCTGCTGTACGCCGTGGGTATCGTATTCTTTGCCTATTTCTACGTGTCCATTGTCTTCAACCCCGCGGACGTCGCCGACAACATGCGCAAGTACGGCGGGTTCATTCCCGGAATCCGGCCCGGACATCGTACTCGCGATTACATCAATGAGGTGCTCACCCGCATCACTCTGGTGGGCGGCCTCTACCTGATCCTGATCTCCCTGATTCCCGAGTGGATGATCGCCGGCATTCACCTGAATCACCTGCCGCGATGGCTGGGGCAGAGCATGTTTGACCGCTTTCCTCCTTGGATCCTGAACGGGCTGGGTGTGACCTTTTACTTTGGCGGCACCTCGCTGCTGATTGTCGTGGGCGTGGCCATGGACACGGTGAACCAGATCGAGTCGCAACTGGTCATGCGCCATTACGAGGGCTTTACGTCGAAGAAGGGCCTGATCAAGGGAAGAAGGAAGCTCTGGTAAGCGTGATGCCGGCCGAAACCGCAGTCAATTCCGCCGCTCACGCTCTCGCCGTGGGTCCGGTGATCCTGATGGGAGCTCCCGGGGCCGGCAAAGGCACGCAAGCCAAGCCGATCAGCGCACGTTACGGGATCCCGCAGATATCCACCGGTGACATCCTGCGTGACAATGTGGGCCGCAGTACCGAGCTGGGCCGGAAGGCCGATCCCTTGATGAAGGCCGGCCAACTGGTTCCTGACGAACTGATGTTGCCCATGGTCGAGGAGCGGCTGGGGCAAGCTGACTGCAATCGGGGGTTCATCCTGGATGGCTTCCCGCGCACCGTGAAACAGGCGGAATGGCTGGATCGCTATTTGGCCGCCCGGGCTTTCCAGGGACGCGTCTGCGCGCCGGTTGTGATCAACTTCAAAGTCGGTTATAATCAATTACTGCAACGGCTTACGGGCCGCCGTAGTTGTCCCGTCGACGGCAAGATTTACAATATCTATTCCCAACCGCCCCAAAACGAAGGCGTATGTGATTCCTGCGGCGCATCATTAGTGCAGCGCAAAGATGACCGGGAAGAGGTCATCTCAAAGCGCTTGCAGGAGTATGCAGCCCAGACTTTGCCGTTGGTGGACTACTATCGCCGTCGCGGACGTTTGTTCGAAATCAATGGCGAGCTTCCGCCGGAACGGGTGACTGCGGAGACTTTGACCGCCATCGAAAAATCAGTCCCGGCGGGCACACGATGATCAACTGCAGGTCACAGGCGGAACTGGAAAAAATGCGGCGCAGCGGGACGGTCCTGCGCCAGGTGCTCGACGCTGTGCGCGCCAGGGTTGCGCCCGGCGTTTCCACCATGGAATTGGAACATGTAGCAGAAGAGAAGATCCGGGAGTTGGCTGCCAAACCCGCGTTCAAGGGCTATTACGATTATCCCTGCGTGCTGTGCACGTCAGTGAACAACGAGATTATTCACGGCATTCCTTCGGAGAAGAGAATCCTCAAGGAAGGCGATATTCTTTCTATCGATTGCGGCGTGGTACTGGACGGTTACTACTCCGATTCCGCGGTGACCGTGCCGGTGGGAACCACGCTGACGCCGGAATTGAAGAAGCTGTTGCAAGTGACCGAGGTCTCGCTGAAGAAAGCCATCAACGAGGTCAAACTGGGAAGCACCGTGGGCGACATTGGAGCCGTGGTGCAGGAATATGTGGAAGCCAACGGTTTCAGTGTGGTCCGGGAGTTTGTGGGCCACGGCATCGGCACCCGCATGCATGAGGAGCCGCAAGTGCCGAATTTCGGGACTCGTGGCCACGGTATCCGGCTGCGCGAAGGCATGGTCCTGGCTATTGAACCGATGGTGAACGTCGGCAAACCTGGCACCCGCGTGCTGGACGACAAGTGGACCGCGGTCACGGAAGACGGCAGCTACAGCGCGCACTTTGAGCACACCGTCGCCGTCACCAGGAATGGACCGCTGGTGCTGACGGCGTAGCCGCGGGCTCCTGGCTGCAAGTGGCGGGTTGAGCGTTGTGACCCAAGGGCATTGGAAAGTCCGCAAGAGCGGTGGAAGAGCGGCCCTTTAGGGCCGCGTTCGGAACGTCGTAAAGATGGGGCTTCAGCCCCGCAGGAGCTGAGTGAGCAAAGAGGACGCGATTGAGGTGATGGCAACGGTGATCGAACCGCTGCCCAACGCCATGTTCCGGGTGGAACTGGAGAACAAACATCAGGTGCTCGCGCACGTTTCCGGGAGAATGCGCAAGAATTTTATCCGTATTCTTCCCGGCGACAAGGTCGCGGTGGAGTTATCGCCCTATGACCTGACTCGCGGGCGGATCGTCTACCGATACAAATAGACGATCACGGGGCGAAAGAATTTTGTAAATGGGTAATTTGCTAATCGGGTAAATTCAGAAATTTCGCTGGGTTGCCAATTACCCAATTACCAGATTACTCAATTACCAAATCAGCAACGGATTTGGGCCGGGGCACGCTGACCGGTAAATTTGGCAATCCGAGAGAGCAACGATATGAAGGTCAGGGCATCGGTTAAGAAGATCTGCGACAAGTGCAAGATCGTGCACCGCAAAGGCGTAGTGCGCGTGATTTGCGAGAATCCGAAACACAAACAGAGGCAAGGGTAAAAACGAATTGGTAAATGGGTAATTTAGTAAATGGGTAATTGAAAAACCAGAATTACCAACTTACAAAATTACCCAATTACCAAATGACAGGGATCCGGACCGGGCGAGAATGCAAGTTCCTGAGACCCTGCAGGAGAATAGAGCATGGCACGTATCGCAGGCGTCGATCTTCCGCGCAACAAGCACGTGGACATCGCGCTGACGTATATCTACGGGATCGGAAACTCGCGCTCCAGGCGGCTTCTGGGCATCGCGAAAGTGGAGCGCGTGAAGAAGGTCCAGGATCTGAATGAGGACGAGGTCAACCGCATCCGCCAGGCGATCGAGGCCGAAGGCGACGTGGAAGGCGATCTGCGCAAAGACACCTCCATGAACATCAGGCGGCTGATCGAAATCGGCTCGTATCGGGGGTTCCGTCACCGCCGTAACCTGCCGGTGCGCGGGCAGCGCACGCACACCAACGCTCGCACCCGCAAGGGGCCGCGTAAAGGCACCGTGGCCCAGAAGAAGAAGGCCACAGCCAAGACGTAAGGACCAGCTACTAGCCGCTAGCTTCTAGCTGCTGATAGCGCCAATTTCGAGGGTCGGAAATCGGGCTGACTAGAAGCTAGCAGCCAGAAGCTAGAATCTAAATTCGTGGTGGCAGTAGCTTAGAGGAAATAAGGAATGGCAAAACCAGCAGCAACACCAGCAGCCGGCGGCGCGGCGCCGGCGGCAAAGGGCAAAAAGAAGGTTTTCAAGAAGAAGGAGCGCAAGAACGTCCCGCATGGCGTGGCGTACATTCAGGCTTCCTTCAACAACACCATCGTGACCATCGCCGACGGCGAAGGCAGGACGCTGGCCTGGAAGAGCTCCGGATCACTGGGCTTCCGCGGCTCCCGCAAAGGCACTCCGTTTGCCGCGCAACAGGCGGCCATGAACGCCGCCAACCAGGCGCGTGACCATGGCATGCGCTCGGTGGAAGTGAGAGTCAACGGACCGGGCTCGGGACGCGAGTCAGCCATCCGCGCGCTGGCTGCCGCGGGTTTGGACGTAAGGACCATTCGTGACGTTACGCCCATTCCGCACAACGGCTGCCGGCCGCCAAAGCGGCGGCGTGTTTGAGATCTTTCAAAGCGAATTGCGGGTGAAGTGCACAGAGAGCGCTGGCCCGCGCGAACGGAGCACGAGGGCGAAGCAGCGGAGCGTTGCGGAGCCCTTGGATTAAGGATCGGGACGAAGGGAACACCATCCTGTAAACCGATCGACACCTGAAGTAAAGGAGAAAAATGGCAAGATACAAAGGTCCAGTATGCCGCCTTTGCCGTCGCGAAGGCATGAAACTGTTCTTAAAAGGGGCCAAATGTTTTACCGACAAGTGCCCCGTGGAAAAGCGCAACTTTGCTCCCGGCCAGCACGGCAAGGACCGCAAAGCCAAGGTCGTGGGTTACGGCCTGCAACTCCGCGAGAAACAGAAAACCAAGCGCATGTATTTCACGCTGGAAAACCAGTTCCGCAACTATTTTGAGAAGGCATTCAAGAAACCTGGCGTCACCGGCGAATACCTTTTGCAGCAACTGGAATGCCGGCTGGACAACGTGGTCTTTCGGCTGGGTTTCGCTACCTCGCGCCGCCAGGCGCGGCAAATCGTGCGCCACGGCCACATTGACGTCAACGGCCATCGCGTCAACGTTCCGTCGTACCAGGTGAAGGCCGGCGATGAGATCCAGGTGCGCGAAAAGGCCCGGAAGTTCACTGTGATCGAGGGTGCGCGCGAGTACTCGAGCCATCAGCCCGTAGTGGGCTGGCTGGAAGTGGACCGCGACAACCTGAAGGGCCGCGTACTGGCATTGCCCAAGCGCGAAGACATCAACGCGCCAGTGAACGTACAGTTGATCGTGGAGTTGTACAGCAAGTAGCTCCTAGCTGCTAGCTTCTAGCTGCTAGCGGCGCTCGGGATCATCAGCCCTGCTCCCCGATTGCTTGGGACAGGTTAGAGTTCATGATTTTGGCTAGCAGCCAGCGGCTAGAAGCTGGCAGCTTGCCACCAATTGACCGCACCAGAACCGCCTTGCGCCATCAGGCGCTCGCGCCCAACGGAGCGGAATTGAAAGGAAAAGGAAAATGGTTCTTTGGAGAGGATTTCAGAAGCCCAAGCGTCTCGCGACCGATACCGAGACATTAACCGACAAGTACGGCCGTTTTTACGCGCAACCGTTCGAGCGCGGATTCGGCACCACCATCGGCAACGCCCTGCGGCGGGTGCTGCTGTCCTCGATTGAGGGCGCGGCGGTCACCGCGGTCAAGATCGAAGGCGTGCTGCACGAGTTCCAGTCCATTCCCGGCGTCGTGGAAGACGCTACCGACATCATCCTGAACGTCAAGCAGGTCCCATTCAAGCTGAACGGCGACGGTCCCAAGGCCATCTATCTGAAGACGGACCAGCCGGGCGTGATTACCTCGGGCATGATTGAAGCCGATGGCGACGTGGAAGTGCTGGACAAGAACGTGCACATCGCGACCGTCTCCGAGGGCGGCAAGTTGGACATGGAGATGCGCCTGAAACGCGGACGGGGCTACGTCTCCGCTGACAAGAATTTCGATGAAGACCTGGGACTGGGTTTCATTCCCATTGACTCGGTCCACTCGCCGGTGCGCAAGGTCAATTACACCGTGGAAGCGGCGCGCCTGGGCCAGATCACCGACTACGACAAGCTGGACATCGAGATCTGGAGCAACGGCTCCATCGCTCCGGCGGACGCCCTGGGTCTCGCGGCCAAGCTGCTCAAAGACCACATGACCATCTTCATCAACTTTGAGGAAGAGCTGGAGACCGAGGCCCGCGGCGAAGACAAGCCGCAGATCAAGAACGAGAACCTGAATCGCTCGGTGGAGGAGTTGGAGCTCTCCGTGCGCAGTTACAACTGCCTGAAGAACGCCAATATCCAGACCATCGGTGAACTGGTGCAGAAGACGGAAGCGGAGATGCTCAAGACCAAGAACTTCGGCCGCAAGTCGCTCAATGAGATCAAGGAAATCCTTGCTTCCATGGGCCTCTCGTTGGGCATGAAGATCGATGAGCACGGCAATGCTGTGCCCGGTCCTACGAGTCCGCTGGCGTCGCCCATGGCTCCGGCGCCGCTCGTGGGCGGTGGTGACGGGCAGGAGTTCTAAACAATTGGTAATTGGGGAATTTGGTAATTGAGTAATTGCACTCAGTGCCTGCCCCAATTACCCGATTACCAAATTACTTAATTACGCAATCTGAGGACTCACCATGCGCCATCGCAGAGCAACCAAGAAACTAGGACGTAACACCAGCCATCGCCGCGCGCTGCTGCGCAACCTGGTAACCTCACTCATCATGGAGGAGCGCATCGAAACCACGCCGGCCAAGGCCAAAGCGATGCGACCGCATGTGGAGAAGATGATCACCCTGGGCAAACGCGGCGACGTGGCCGCGCGCCGCCTGGCCCTGGGCTACTTGATGACGCGTGAGTCCGTGGACCGCCTGTTCGACAACGTAGCCCCGCGCTTCGGCGACCGTAACGGTGGGTACCTGCGCATCATCCACAAGGGATGGCGCACCGGCGACGGCGCTGAGACGGTCTTCATCGAACTGGTAGGCAGCGAGAAGATCGTTGAGGCTAAGCGCGCTAAACGCGCCGAAACCCGGGCTAAGCGCCAGGAAGAGATCAAAAAACAAATGGAAGAAGACCAAGCCGCGGCAGCCGCCGAAAAGGAAGCCGAGGGCGGCGAAGAGAAGAAGTAGTCTCGGCCCAGGTTTTCCACGAACGCGCCCTCAAAAGGGCGCGTTTTTTTTAGCGAGACGCGGTGGTTTCGGGCGGTGTGGCGGAGCACGGCGGCAACTGCTGCGGATAGTACAGGTTCGGACGCCGGTAGGTCTCCGCTGCCAGACCTTGCAATTGTACCTTGAAGTTGTGGGTTTTCTTTTTCGTCTCCGGCAAGCGGATGCCCAGCATGTATCCTTGCCACGCGAATTCAAAGTCGCGCGCGCTGAACATGGTGTAGGTTCCCCCGGTCATCATGCTCATGGCTTCGATCAGGTGGATCTGCGGTTCGGGCGAGGTCCACATAAAGTTGCCGCTCACGTGGCTGGGAGTCCGGCGCAGCATCACCATCAGGCGGGTTCCGCTGGCCATGAACTCGTTCTTCACTCCGTGGCCGGAATGGTCGCTGCCATCGTCGTAGCCGTCGGCAATCAGCAATACGGTGTCCCCCGGCTGGTGCGGTCCGAAGAGCGCAAGGGCGTGGTGCAGAGCGTCGTAGAGCTGCACCTGCTTGCCCAGGGTCGGCTCCTCTTCGGCAATCGCGCTGATGTCCATGCCGCGTTGTTTTTGGTCAGTGGCAAATCCTTTGGTGAAGATCGCCCGCTTGACGAACACTCCGAAGGCAATCGGCTTGCCTTCGGGCGCCTGGCGTGCCAGGCGCGTCGCCAGACTTACCACGTCTTCGATCTTTTCGTTGCGAGTGCCGTCGGTTTGCAGCAAGACCAGCAAGCGGTCGTTGAACTGCTGGGTTGCGCTCACGATATCAACCTCGGACTTCCCCAGCTTGGCTTGGAAGTCGCCTGCGTTGAGGTCTTTGATATCGGTGCCGGTCTTGTGGTCAAAGGCTGAAACCACCACGTAACTGGTGCAGGCCTGTCCCGCGGCTCCGGCGGTAACCATCGCGGACGCAAGGAGAAAGATCGAGAGCCCGGATACGAAAGCTCGATTCAGCCGGCCCCGCAGCGCGCTAGCGAACATTTCTTGAACGCGGCCGGCGGATTTGAAGCAGACAGACGTCCCCTTTGGAGTTCCCCTTGTCATACGCATGGCCCTCGCGAAGCCCAAATGTTACAGGAAAAGAAACTCGCCTTGGGAGAAAAGCGCATCTTACGCCTTGAGCACATAGAATCTTTTCCATGCCCGACTACCTAAAGCTTCCTATCGGTAATGATGCTCCCAAGCTGGTGAACGTTGTCATCGAAATCCCCAAGGATTCGCTGAACAAGTACGAATATGACAAGCAACTTCAAGTCTTTCGTCTCGATCGCACACTGTTCTCGCCGGTACACTATCCCGGCGATTACGGCTTCATCCCCCGTACCCTGGGCCAGGACGGCGATCCGCTGGACGTGCTGGTCCTGGTGGAAGCGCCCAGCTTTCCCGGATGCCTGATCGAAGTCCGGCCCATCGGCGTGCTGCGCATGATCGATCAAGGCAAGAAGGACGAAAAGATCCTGGCGGTCGCGGAGAGCGATCCGCTGTATCGCGAGATTCATGACTGCGGCCAGGTCTTCCCTCATCAGTTGCGCGAGATTGAACATTTCTTCTCCATTTATAAGAATCTTGAAGGCAAGAAGACGGAGATGGCCGGTTGGGATAGAGTGGACGCTGCCCGGCAAATCATCGTTGAGGGACAGAAGAGGTTTGTGGGATAAGCGATCAGCTTTCTCCGAAGTCCCGAGCGACAGCGAGGGATCCCTATCGGCTAAACGGCTTTCCAGGTTTGGCAACAAGGCTGATTTTCCCAAAGAGCAACCCGATCATAGGGTTCCCTCGGCCGCCGTATGCGACGTCGAGCACCTTCAGCGTGCGGAAGGCGCGGCCTCGGGATTGCAGAAAAATCCGAAGTCCCGAGCGACAGCGAGGGATCCTTATCGGCTAAACGGCTTTCCAGGTTCGGCAACAAGTCTCATTTCCCAAAGAGCAATCCGATCATAGGGTTCCCTCGGCCGCAGCGTCTGACATCGAGCATTTTTGGGCGTGCGAAATGCGCTGTCTCGGGATTGCAGAAAAAGCCGAAATGCTTTTTCCTCATCTTCCACACTGATCCACAGACCCTGCACCACATTTCGGCATTGATTGGAGCCGTTGTAGCGCGTAGATTCGAAATCAACGTCGTTGTCGCTCCGTTTCACGCGTTGTGAAAGAGCAAGAAACCTTCCAGCCAAACCGGTTCCAAGAGAGCTTCCGGCTGAATCGGCGGACCCAAGTCATGTCCCAGCGTACCTTGTGGATGAACCTTACGAACAACGCCCTCAAAAACCGGGAAAAACCCGGTAAGAAACGGAAATCAAACAACTTACCTGGGCGACCCAGCATCTGAAAATAAAGTACAATATATTGTGCTTGGGTATTGACAGGCCCAATATACAGGGAGTAACTTTCCAACACTTGGCCCGCGGCAAAAGGCTGCCGGTCATCGAATTAGCGAGTGAGATCTCCGGTCTCGAGGTGAGCCGGGGGGAACTAAATCGCGGTGAACTTCACAAAGAAAGCAACCAAGCAACCGTCCACCACGGGCGGCGGCGAAGCATGTTTTGGAGCGAGTTATGGAGATGAACTGGTCGCGCTGGTTTCGCTGCGAATCCAGCTTTGGACTGCTGCTGGTGCCGGCACAGCCCGGTATCTTCGCCCTGGCCGAGGAGATCGTGCAGCCGGGTGGTCCATCCTCCCGGAGAATGCTGGCCGTTTTTGAAGTCGAGGAGGCGGACGATCTGGCCTGGGCCCTGAGCCGGCTCTTTGCGTCGACCAGTCCCTGGCGACGGCGTCTGGCTGAGGGGCGCTGCTATTTACGTTATGCGGTGGCGGTGGATGCGGAAGAGCGCCATGCCGCTGCAGCTGCGCTGAAAAACTGGCTGAGTTCGCAACGCGAGACAGCCGAGCAGATTTTCGCCGATCGCGAACCCGAGCCGGCCACGGTGACCGAGCGGGCCGTAGATCGCGTGGCCAGGACCAAGGAGTACGAAAAGGTCTTTCCCGCGGGATTCTGAAGAGCGATTGCCAGGATTGATGATTGCCACAATTGCCATAATTGGTCATTCGGCCGACCTGAAGGCCCAGCGCAACATCAATCCCGGCGATGATGGCAATCCTGGCAATTCTGGCAATTTTTCTGTGCCGAAGAGAAGCTAGGACGACGAAGAAGCAAATGGATAAAGCAACTGACGAGAGGCACACCATGGCGGAACTGACGACTAAGACGACGTCCACGCAAGCCACCCGGGAAACCAGCACGCAGAAGACTGCGCCGGGGCTGAGCGCGCCGGGACTAAAGCTCGCGCGCTATTTCACCAAGGCCGGGGTCTCGCCCTACGACGAAGTGGAATGGGAGCGGCGCACCGCCTCGATCACTGACGCCAAGGGCGCCGTCATCTTCGAGCAGCGCGCGGTGGAGTCGCCCAAAGACTGGTCCATGACCGCCATCAACATTGTGGCCAGCAAATATCTTCATGGGTCGCAGAACCACGTCCAGCTGGGCACGCCCGAGCGCGAGACCGGCGTGCGCCAGCTCATCCAGCGCGTGGCGGAGACCATTCGCGATTGGGGCTGGCAGCAGGGCTATTTCTCGACCGCCGACGATCGTGATGCCTTCCACGACGAGCTGGTCCACATCCTGCTGCAGCAGAAAGCCAGCTTCAATTCGCCGGTATGGTTCAACGTGGGTTGTGACCGCCTGGAGCCGCAGTCGGACGCGCAGAACTGGCACTGGAACATGGAGACCGCCCAGGTCGAGTTTTCGACCAGCGGCTACAAGAACCCGCAGTGCTCGGCTTGCTTTATTAACTCAGTAAAAGATTCGCTCGATTCCATCCTGACGCTGGCCAAGACCGAAGGCATGTTGTTCAAGTGGGGCAGCGGCACGGGGACCAATCTCTCGACTCTGCGCGGCTGTGACGAAGAACTTTCCGGCGGCGGCAAAGCATCCGGCCCGCTCAGCTTCATGAAGGGCTTTGACGCCTTTGCCGGCGTGATCAAGTCCGGCGGCAAGACGCGTCGCGCCGCCAAGATGGTTATCCTCAACGCCGACCATCCTGACATCGAGAGCTTCATCAACTGCAAGATGGAAGAGGAAAAAAAGGCCTGGGCGCTGGTGGAGATGGGCTATGACGGCTCCGGCCCCGACTCCGACGCCTACGGCTCCATCTTCTTCCAGAACGCCAACAACTCGGTGCGCGTGACCGACGACTTCATGAACGCCGTGGAGCGCGACCAAGACTTCTCCACGCTATCGGTCAAAGAGCCGCGGCGGCCAATGCAGAAGTACAAAGCGCGCGAGCTGCTGCGCAAGATCTCTGAAGCCACGTGGTGGTGCGGCGATCCGGGCATGCAATATGACTCCACCATCAATCGCTGGCATACCTCGAAGAACACGGCGCGCATCAACGCCTCCAACCCGTGCTCGGAATACATGTTCCTCGACGATTCAGCCTGCAACCTGGCTTCACTCAACCTGATGAAGTTTTTGAAAGGCAGCGGCGAGTTTGACGTCCCCGCCTACCGCCACGCTGTGGACGTGATGATTACCGCGCAGGAAATTCTGGTGGATAACGCCGGCTACCCCACGGAATCGATCTCGCGCAACTCGCACGATTACCGGCCGCTGGGCCTGGGCTACGCCAACCTGGGCGCGCTGCTCATGGCCTCCGGACTTCCCTATGATTCGCCCGAAGGCCGCGACTATGCCGCTTGCGTTACCGCCATCATGTGCGGCGAAGCCTATCTGCAATCGGCCCGCATTGCCGAGCAGTGCCCGGCGCTCGAGCCGGCTACGCCGCGCGTCTCGCCGCAGGATGTTACCGGCGGCGCCTGCCCCGGCTGGTACGTGAACCGCGAGCCGTTTCTGGACGTGATCCGCATGCACCGGGCTTCGGTGAATCGCGTCAACCATAAGGATGTCATCCCCGGCGGCCTGATCGAAGGCGCCAAGCAATGCTGGGACGAAGCTCTGGCCCTGGGTGAGCGCGTGGGCTATCGCAACTCTCAGGTCACCGTACTGGCGCCCACCGGCACCATCGGCTTCATGATGGATTGCGATACCACCGGCATCGAGCCCGACCTGGCCCTGGTCAAGTACAAGAAGCTGGTCGGCGGCGGCATGATCAAGATCGTCAACCAGACCGTGCCCCTGGCGCTGTGGAAGCTGGGCTACGCCCCCGACCAGGTGAACTCCATCGTCAGCTACATTGACTCCACCGGTACCATCGAGGGCGCGCCCGGCGTCCGCGACGAGCATCTCCCGGTGTTTGATTGCAGCTTCAAGCCGCAGAAAGGCACACGCAGCATCCATTACATGGGCCACGTGCAGATGATGTCCGCGGCGCAGCCGTTCATCTCCGGCGCCATCTCCAAGACCGTGAACCTGCCCGAAGCCGCCACGGTCGAAGACATCATGGACGCCTACACCCAGTCCTGGAAGATGGGCCTCAAGGCCGTGGCCATCTATCGCGACGGATCGAAGAAAGCCCAGCCGCTCATGGCCGCCGCCAAAAAAGAAGACGCCGCCCGCCGCGGCACTCGCGACGAGAAGTCTCGCGGCGAACGCCTGCCCACCGAAGATATCGCCTGGGCCGCGCTCTCACCCGAACAGAAGGCCTTCGCCCTCGAGGTCGTCCGCATGGTTCATGCGGGTACCGCCAGTGCCGGCTCCGCCGCAGCCATGGTCAAAGAAGAGAAAGAACATCACAGCGCGGTGATCGATGCCGTGCGCCGCCTCATCGGTCCCACCAAGGAAGACCAGCAGTCGGCTCCGCCCAAGGCCCTGCGCCATCGCCTGCCCGGGGAGCGCCATTCCATCACCCACAAGTTCGCCATCGCCGGCCACGAAGGCTACATCACCGTGGGCCTCTATAAAGACGGTACCCCCGGCGAACTCTTCATCCGCATGGCCAAGGAAGGCTCCACTGTCGCCGGATTGATGGACTCCTTCGCCCTCGCCGTCTCCTTGGCTCTTCAACACGGCGTGCCTTTGAAACTTCTGTGCGACAAGTTCCAGCACACCCGCGTCGAGCCCGCAGGCTTCACCGGCAACCCGGAGATCCCCATCGCCAAGTCGATGATGGACTACATTTTCCGCTGGCTGGAGATCCGCTTCATCACCGGGAAACAGTATCCGTTGTTTAAAGAGCTGCAAGCAGTCAGCACTCAGCCGTCAGCAGTCAGCCGCGGAGTGGAGGAAACAACGCCGCCGGCAGGGGGTGTCCCTAGGAGCCAGGAGCTAGAAGCCAGCAGCTCTCCTAGAAGCCAGGAGCTAGCAGCTAGCAGCGGTCCGACGTTAGAGGATCGTGGCATTTATCACGCAGCCGACGCGATGAGAGAACTCGTCGATCTCGGCGATGCACCGAGCTGCCATCTGTGTGGCGCGATCATGACCAGGAATGGCTCGTGCTACCGATGCATGAGCTGCGGATCCACGAGTGGATGCAGTTAAGCCGAAGGGGTTTTCATAAACCACTCTGGGCAGTCGCGGTTCTTTGTTCCTGGTGGGTTCGAGGTACTCACAGACCCTCTATGTTGTGGGGCGAAATCGGTTTCGCCCCAGATCTGGTTGACAATTGCAGGTACTACCGTTTAGAATTCTCTAAATTTGGAGCTGGATTTTCGTTTTTCCGCTTACTCGCTGTAGACCTTCCCGCCTTCAGCAGTCCCAGAAAAGCAGGCCCCAGCTTGCAAAGTGGATTTCAAGACGAAGATCTGCAAGGTCCATTTTCCTCTTCGGAGTTGATCAATGGGTATAGGAACGACATCCGCCCCAAACAGGCCGGCAGAAATGCTATCAGGCAGACGGTTAGCCGCCGGTTGGACCGTCGGGACCCGCGTTGAACGCACACCCC
>DATDGY010000254.1:0-10826 GCA_036521855.1 Candidatus Angelobacter sp. | reverse complement strand
AGGCGGTGAAGGCATGACCTCACGGCTGTCCGCCATAGCCATCAACACCTTCCGCGAAGCAGTTCGTGACCGGGTCCTGTACAACCTCATCATCTTCGTCCTGCTTCTGGTGGCAGGCGCGCCCCTTCTCGGCCAAATCTCCATTGACATTGAGCAGTTGGTTCTGATCAACGTCGGCCTGAGCTCCATATCTTTCTTCGGCATTGTCATCGCCATCTTTATCGGTATCGGCCTGGTGTCGAAGGAAATTGAAAAGAAGACGCTGTATACCATTCTGTCGCGCCCTGTGCGGCGGTGGGAGTTCATTACGGGTAAGTACTGCGGACTGATGATGACCCTGGTGGTGAACGCGGTGCTGATGACCGCGGGCTTTTACGTGGCTCTGTTGATCAACCAGCGCCAGCTCATTCGCGCCGACGCGGGCCTGCTGATCGCGATCTACTTCATCATCCTGAGCTACCTGATGATGACCTCCATCACTTTGTTCTTCTCGTCATTTTCAACGCCGATCTTCTCGGCGATCTTTGCCTTTGCGTTGTTTGCCATCGGCACGTTTTCCGAGGATCTCCGCAATTTTGCAGCTCTCGCCCACGGAGCCACAAAGTGGTTTGCCACCGCCGCGGCCTACGCCGTACCTAACTTTTCTTCGCTCAATGTGATATCCCGGGCAGCGCACAATCAGCCGATCGCGGGCAGCCTGATCCTGTTCAACACCCTGTACGCGCTGCTTTAGTCCGCAGCTGTTACCGCCGGAGCAGTGCTGATCTTCGAACGACGCAATCTGAAATGAAACGCAACCGCAGAGTCACGATTGTCGCCGCCGTTCTGCTGGTGGTGTTATTCGCCGGATCTGTCCTGGCTCTGCGCCGTGTGCAAGGAGCGCGCGGCAAAGAGGCCACGCTCGAAGAGATACTCTATATACATTCCAGCAAGACGCTGAAACGCATGAGTCTCGGCTACTCCGGTTTGCTGGCCGACATCTACTGGACCAGGGCTGTCCAGTATTTTGGCCACAAGCTACGCCGCTCCAAGCGGTTCCAGCTCATCGATCCACTACTGCAGATCACCACTGATCTCGACCCCCACATGATCCCGGCCTATCAGACAGGCTCTCTGTTTCTCTGCCAGAAGCCTCCCTACGGCGCCGGGCAACCGGATAAGGCCGTGGCCTTGCTGGAAAAGGGTATCCGGGAGAATCCCGAGTATTGGCGTCTTTATTTCACCTTGGGTTTTGTCCACTATCTGGACCGGCGGGACTATCCGGCCGCTGAGCAAGCATTCCAAAAGGGATCTGAGGTCCCTGGCGCGATGCCCTGGATGAAGGTGATGGCCGCGAGGATGGCGGAGCGCGCCTCTAACCCCGAGATGGCCATCGCGCTTTGGCAGGGCGTGTATGAGATAACAAAAGACGACAGCCTCCGTGACACCGCCCTCAAGCATATCGCCTCACTCCAGGCCGATGCCTTGACCGAGGAACTGGAACACCGCGTGCAATCTTATCGGAAACAGACCGGAGCGCTGCCTGCTCGCTGGCTGGACATGGTGCACGCCGGCTTCTTGCGCGGAATACCGGTGGATCCCTCAGGCGCTGCGTTCAAGCTCATGCCGGACGGGACGGTCCAGGTGGAAGATCCGACACAATTTCCGTTCCTCGGAGAGGGCCGCACGGAAAAGAAGTAACAAGGGGGCGCTGCTCTGAATCTAATTCCCATGCGACTTTCGTGCTTCATTCCAGTTGCCCTGGTTGCGCTCCTGGCAGGCCTGGCGTTACCCGCGCAGGCCGCAGATGCAGTGAGCGCAGCGCGCGCCGTCGATGAATACTACAATCGGCTGCAGACTTTCAAGGGCGCATTCACCGAGATTTATCAGGCGCCCGGCATCTCCCGCAGCGAAAGCGGCGTTCTGTGGCTGAAGAAACCCGGAAGGATGAGATGGGAGTATCAGACGCCAAAATCCAAGCTCTTTATCGTGGATTCTCAAAACGCTTATTTCTACGTTCCCGGGGAGCGCCAGGCCAGGAAGACTTCGCTCAAGAAGATCGACGACATCCGTTCGCCCCTGCGCTTCCTGCTGGGTAAGACAAAGCTGGAAAAGGAGCTCGATGGACTCTCGCTGGCCCCGGATGTGACCCCCATCCAGTCAGGGGACCTGGTTCTCCGCGGCGTGCCCAAGAGCATGAGGGACCGGGTTTCAGAGATCCTGCTGGAGGTCTCTCCAGCGCACCAGATCACCCGGATCGTAATCCAGGGAACCGACGGGACCAGCACTGATTTCCGCTTTTCGCAAATGGAAGACAATATTCCTCTGGCCGACAGCTTCTTCCGCTTCCAGCCGCCCCCAGGAGTGACTACGATCCAGGATGATCAGGCAGCCCAATGAGATAAGTCTCACGATTCTTCGTTAGTAAGTGAGAATTTGGCCGCAAAATGCGCAATAATAGGCCTCTCCCCTCATTCTACGAAAGTAAGGGCACAAGGCCCGCAGGATGCTAGACTTAAACAAGGAGCCGGAGGTCCCGGCATTCACGATTCATGGCTGAATTCCTGGTGAAATTGGCGGACGAGCGCGGTCACGTGCTCGAACAGTTGGAAAGCGGCAACTCCGAACAGGACATTCGCGATCGCTTCCTCCAGCAAGGCTACCTGGTCTATTGGGTCAAAAGCCGCGGCTTGCTGCCGGGATGGACTCTTTGGCGGCGCCGGGAACGGGTGAAAGCCGACCAGTTCGTGATATTCAACCAACAGTTTCTCACCTTGATTAAGGCCGGAATGCCCATCCTGAAGTCGCTGGACCTGCTGAGCCGGCGGCAACGCAATCCCTATTTCAAGTCGATGCTGGAGAATGTGCAACAACGGGTGAAGAGCGGCGAACTGCTATCTGACGCTTTCGCTGCGCACGGTTCCGTCTCCAAAATCTACACCACGACGCTCCTGGCCGGCGAGCGGAGCGGAAACTTGGAAGAGGTCTTGGGGCGGTTTATTGCTTTTCAGCGGGTCACAGGGAGTTTTCGCAAGAAGCTGCTGTCAGCTCTGGTCTATCCGGCGTTGCTGGTCACGGCGCTGACGGTCATGCTCACATTTCTGGTGACCTACGTAGTGCCGCAGTTCGCCGACCTTTATAAATCTCTAAATGCCGATCTGCCGGCGATCACGGTGTTCATGCTGACCATTGGCACCACCGTTCGGCACTACTATTACATCATTCTGGGCGTAATTATTGCCCTGGTCCTGGCGACGTGGTTTTGGGTGAGGTCGAAGAGGGGGGCCAGGACACTCGATGCCGTGCGCTATCGCCTGCCCTTTTTCGGCTCCATTTGGATGAAGTACCAGATCGCCATGTTCAGCCGCACCCTATCCACGTTGCTTTCCGGCGGCTTGCCGCTGGTGCCTTCGCTGGAGACTGCCAGCCAATCCATCAACAGCTTCAAGGTCGCACAATCGGTTGAGCATGCGGCCAAACGCGTGCGCGAAGGGCGCGCGCTTTCCTTCAGCCTGGAAGAGACTGAGTTCTTCCCCGATCTCGCGATCGAAATGGTCGAGGTGGGAGAGTCCACGGGCGCCTTGCCGGTCATGCTGAATTCCGTGGCAGAGTTCTTTGAAGAAGATGTGCAGACTGCCCTGGCCGCCGCGATGCAGTTGATCGAGCCGGTCCTCCTGTTGTTCATGGGTGCGACCGTCGCCGTCGTGCTCCTCTCCCTGTACCTGCCCATCTTTTCGCTGGGAGCGCAAATCAACAAGTAGCAGAACCTTATGAACAGGAACTCGATAACCAGCACAGAAAACGGTGTCCCGGTCCTTGGCATGGAGAACGGAAGCGAGCAACGCACCCGCGAAATGGCCACGCGCTATCGCTGTGAATTCGTGGACCTGCACGGTTACCACCTGGACGCGGAGCTGTTCAAATCCGTGCCCGTGGACCTGATGTTTCGCTATAGCTTTGTGCCTCTGGAAGAAGTGGACGGGGTCTTGTGGATCGCGATTGCCGATCCCAGCAAGCTGATGATGATTGACGAGATCGGCCTGCTCCTGAACCGGCGGATCAAGACCAAGGTGTCCACGCTGGTCCAGATCAATGAAATCCTGAAGAAAACCGAGCAGTCCCAGCGCGTGCTGGAGGAAGCCAGCGAAGGCTTCGTGCTGGACGTGGTCCGCGACGAGGAGGGCGCCGGTGACGAAAACATCACCATCGACCGCATTACCGCCGAGGCTGACGTCAGTCCCATCATCCGGCTGGTGGATACCACCATCTTTACGGCGCTGCAGAAGCGGGCCAGCGACATCCACATAGAAACCGAAAGCGATTCCGTGGTGGTGAAGTACCGCATCGACGGAGTATTGCAGCCGGCCATGCAGCCCATGGCCAAGGAGCATCATTCCACCATCATCACCCGCGTGAAGGTCATGAGCGAACTGGATATCGCCGAGCGCCGTGTGCCCCAAGACGGCCGTTTCCGCGTCAAGTACAACAACCGTCTGATCGATTTCCGCGTCTCCATCATGCCCACGATCCACGGCGAAAATGCCGTGCTGCGCGTGCTCGACAAGGAATCCATGAGCGAAAAGTTTCGCAACCTGGTGCTGGACGTGGTGGGCTTCGACGAAGAGGACTTGCGCAAGTTTCGCCGCTACATCGCCGAGCCCTACGGGATGGTGCTGGTCACCGGCCCGACGGGCAGCGGCAAGACCACCACTCTGTACGCCGCGGTCAACGAAATCAAGACCGACGAAGACAAGATCATCACCATCGAAGACCCGGTGGAATACCAGATCCGGGGCGTGACTCAGATCCCGGTCAACGAGAAGAAAGGCCTGACTTTTGCCCGCGGGCTGCGTTCCATTTTGCGGCACGACCCGGACAAAATCATGGTGGGCGAAATCCGCGACACGGAGACGGCGCAGATCGCCATCCAATCAGCCTTGACCGGCCACCTGGTATTCACCACGGTGCACGCCAACAACGTGGTGGACGTGCTCGGACGCTTCCTCAACATGGGCGTGGAACCTTACAATTTTGTGTCCGCCCTGAACTGTGTGCTGGCGCAGCGGCTGGTCCGCAACATCTGCAAACATTGCAAGACTCCCGTGCACTACACCGACCCGGAACTGGAAAACAATGGCTTGAATCCGCAGGAATGGCGCGACGTGGCATTCTTCGAAGGCCAGGGGTGCATCGAATGCGCGGGCACCGGGTACCATGGCCGGACCGCAATTCACGAGCTTCTGGATCTCTCTGACCGCATCCGTGAACTGATCCTGGAGAAACGCCCTTCTTCGGAAATCCGCAAAGCGGCGCACGAGGAAGGCATGCGGTTTCTGCGCGAAGCGGCGCTCCAGAAAGTTCGGGCCGGCGTTACCACTATGAAGGAGATCAACAAGGTCACGTTCATCGAGACCACACGTTGACAAATGGAGCGCTTGCAACAATACAAGATTCGCCCGCGCCTGGCGTGCGAGATCACGGCAGATGGTGTGGTCGCGGCGCGCGCGTCGGATAAGGCGTCCCGGCTGGATCTCTTTACTTCGCGCCGGCTGCGCGAGGGGGCCATTACGCCGGGCTTAAGCGCGCCCAACGTCCACGACGGGGAAGCCTTGCGCACCGCTATCAGCGGGGCCCTGGAAGCCGTGACCGCCAAGTCGCGCGACGTGATTGCGATCCTGCCAGACTCCGCCATCCGCGTGCTGCTGCTTGATTTTGAAACTCTTCCCGCGAAAGCAGCGGAGATTGAACCCGTGATCCGCTTCCGGCTCAAGAAGTCACTGCCCTTTGACGTGGAGCAGGCGGCGGTTTCATACGATGTGCGGCGTGACAACGGCGCAGTCCGCGTTGTGACCGCTGTTTCTCCGCGCTCGGTGATTGAGGAATACGAAGGCGCTTTCCGCGACGTGGGGTATTCGCCCGGCGGGATCGTGCCTTCGTCTCTGGCGGCACTGGGACTGGTGGAAGGCCAACGTCCCACCCTGCTGCTCAAGGTTGATCCCGTGAACATTACCATCGCTGCCGCGCAAAACCAGGAGCTCCGCCTGATTCGCACGCTGGAGAACCCGCATGGCGCCCAGGTGACCGCGGCCGAACTGGCGGAAGCCGTGCTCCCTTCGGTGGTGTTTTTTGAAGACAACGTTGGGGCGCGCATTGAAACGATTCTGGTGAGCGGCATAGCCGATATCGGCCAGGTCGGACCGCTGCTGCACCAGCACACCGGGGCCGAGGTACGCGAGCTGGCGTCGGACCTCTCGTCTGACCAGAACCTCAGCGGCGAGAACGTGGAACCTTGGGCCGTGGCCGGAATTGCGGGGGCCTTGCTCGGATAATGCGCGTCAACATCAATCTTGCGTCGCAGAAGTATGAGGATGTGCGCCGGTTTTATGTCCGTTGGGGCGTCACTCTCGCTGCGCTGGCGATTCTGGTTCCGCTGCTGGCTGCCCTTTCTTATGTGAAGCATTCCCGCTCCGAGGCGGCCGCGCGGCAGACGACGGCGCTGCAAAAGGAGATTGCCGGCCTGGAACAGGAGCGCAACCGGTTGGCAGCCTTTGAGAACCGTCCCGAAAACAAAGACGTCACCCAGCAGAAGAAGTATTGGAACACCCAGCTTGCCAGGAGGTCTTTGTCCTGGACGCAATTGCTGAACGAGATGCAGAGAATCATGCCGCGCCGGGCTTTCTTAAACTCGGTGCAGCCGGAAATGACCACGGACGGCCGTCTCAAGTTGACGCTGACCATCACCGGCGAGACCCAGGCGGATGCGCGCGAACTCCAGGAGAAAATGGAGGTTTCTCCGCGCTTCTATTCCACAAGACCTTTGAACGTGAGCACGGTGAAAGACGCCAAGCCGGGAATGCCTCCTACGTATAAATGGGAAATCGAAACCTTCTATACGCTCCCCGGTCCTGCGCTCTCGCCTGAGCCCGCGCCCAATCAGCGCGGCCAGGTGAGTCGGCGGGGCCCCCGCGGCAAGGAGGGGATGTAATGGGGAATCTGCGCCGGGTTAATCAACGCTTCATTCTCTTGGCGGCGGTCTTGAGTGCAGCCAATTTGTTGTTGCTGGTGTTTTTGTTTTGGGCCGGCTCCAGCGGCCCGTCGCGCGACGTCCTGCAAGCGCGGCGCGATGCCCTGAAGACGGAAGTGGAGCGGTGGCGTAAGAGCGATCCCGACCAGATGCGGGCTGCCCTCGAGCAGTTCTATTCCAACGATCTGCCCTCCCGTTATTCGCAGATTGCGCAGCAGGTGGATAAACTCGTGCATGACGCCGGCGTAACTGCGCAGGCGGTTCGTTATGTGCCGGCAGACACCGAGAAAAGCGCGCCGCCGGGCGTGCAGGAGATCAAGATTGAAACCACCGTGACCGGCGAGTACACGAAGGTCGCACGGTTCATCAACGCGCTGGAGCAAGACAAGATGCTTTTCATCATTGAGAAAATATCGCTAACCGGCGAGCAGGGCGGCGTGGTTTCCTTGCAGATCACCTTCAACACGTTCTTGAAGCAAGCGGCATAGCAGGCCGGCGCCACAACCTTCAAAACGCCAAAGGATCGGGGACAGTGAAGATTGGAGCCGAAGATCGGAAGAAGGTGATTGCAGCGGTAGTGCTCGTGGCAGTCGCTATTCCCCTGGCCCTGTACGCCTTCAAGGGCGTCTTCTGGGGAAGCAACGCGTCCGCCGCGCCCTCAGTGTCCCCGCTGCCGCCCAAGGCCACTGGCGCTCTGCCGGCCCAGGACAACTCCGATCCCCGCTTGCGGACCGACATCCTGGATGCCAGTCGCAAGATTAAGTACGAGGAAGGCGGAAGAAATATCTTTACGATGGAAGTCAAGATCGAAACACCGATCGCCCCCGTCAAACGAAACAGCACCGACGTCCCATACTGGACCCCCACTCCTACGCCTCCGCCTCCGCCGATTCCGATCAAGTACTACGGCTTTGCTAATAAGCCTGCGGAACCCAGAAAGATATTCTTGCAGCAGGAGGGAGCAGGACAACAAATATTCGTGGCCTCCCTGGGCGACATTGTGGCTCGGCGCTATCGCGTCATCCAGATCGCGCCGAATTCGATTACCATGGAAGATGTGCTCACCGGCAACCGGCAGGCCATCCCCCTCACGGTGAAATAATGGAAAGAAGCTTGAAAAGCCCGCGACGTGTCAGGTGTTCGATGTCGAGATTGCGCTCCAAGGCCGATGCGCAGAAAGGGTACATTCTGCTTGCGGTGATGCTGTTGATTACCGTGATGCTGATCGCCTTGGCCCTGGAGGCGCCGCGCATCGCCCAGCAGATTAAGCGCGAAAAGGAAGAGGAACTCATTCATCGCGGGAAAGAGTACGCCACCGCCATCAGAAAGTACTATCGCAAGACAGGGACTTACCCGGTTTCGCTGGAGCAATTGGAGAACACCAACACTCTGCGCTTTCTGCGCAAAAGGTACAAAGATCCCATGACCGTCAGCGGCGAGTGGAAGTTGATCCACGTGGGAGAGGCGCAGATAACTATTCCCACGGCGCCGGCGGCCGGAGTGCCCGGACTCAACAACTCCAACCCGCTCGGCGGCAGTACACCCACACCTTCCCCAACGCCTGGCGGATTTGGCGCCAATCCGAGTATGCCCGGAGGCGTGGGAGCCGGAATGGGAACTGGAGGTGTAGGGACCGGAGGCGTAGGGACGGGCGGCGTGAGCACCGGCGGCTTTGGCACTCAGCCGGTCACGGGCGGACCGGCAGGTTCGCAACCCTTCGGATCCCCGCTGGTCGGGAGTTCTCAGGGCGTGGGGCCCATCATCGGTGTAGCCAGCACCAGCACGAGCACTTCGATCAAAGAGTTCAATGGATCCAACGAATACGATCAGTGGCTGATCGTGTATGATCCTCGGCTGGAACAAGTGCCAGGCAGCAACGGCGTGATCATCGCCTCACCCCGCAGCGCTAATTCACCCACCACAGGCACACCCGCGGGAGTAGTGCCGCCGGGTGCGCCGGGAACGCAGCCTGTCCCTGGAAATCCCGCTCCCGCACCGGTGGGCACGCCGGCGCCACAGGCCTCTCCGCAATAACGAAAAGCCTCACCTTGCCGGTGAGGCTTTCAAGAAGTATCTCTATCGTTTTAGACGTTGAAGGAAGAACCGCAGCCGCACGTACTCTTCACGTTGGGGTTCTCGAACTTGAAGCCGGCGGCTTCCAGGGTTTCAACATAATCCACCACGCAACCGTTCAGGTACATGGCCGACGTGGCGTCCACAAAAACCTTCAGGCCGTCGAAAGTGTGCACCTTATCCATGACTCCGGGCGCGTTCTCAAAGGACATGGAATAGGAGAATCCGGAACAGCCGCCGCCTACCACGCCAATGCGCAGGCCAGCCGGAACCGGGTTCTGCTGCGTCATGATCTCCTTCACTTTTGAAACTGCCGTTGCCGTTAGATTGACGGATTTCGGTGTCGTTTCAACGTTGGGAGTTGTTGTCGTGGCCATTGTGAGTCTCCTTGGCAATCCAAATCCGAACTTGGAACCATCCCAATTATACACGCTTTCCGCTGATTCCATTGACCTTACCTGTAACTTTAGATGATTGTCCAGGTGGCTCGGTCGCAGGAAAACGTAGGTTGAAATCCACCAAAAAAACGTCGATTTCGCCCGTAATCGCGGCATTATAATCCAGTTAGGTCTACGCGCCCTGGGGCGCGGTTGAGTCGCGGCGCCGGGGCCAACGAGGACCGCTTCCAAATCGAGTCGAGAGAGTCGAGGCGGTGTTCTATGATGACAACTTTGTTTATCATTTGGGGCATCTTCACGCTGGTTCTGATCGTTCTGCTCATCTACCGCGGTACCCTCACCATGCATGAAGACGACCAGCTATTCCTGGATAGCGCTGAGGACCACATGCAGAAAGAGCAGCAGGAACTCATAGGCAAGATGGACAGACTCACGCCTTGGGTGCGTATCTGCGGCGCCGGATCGGCTGTGCTCATTGCCATCATCGCCGGCTTAGCGCTGTATAACAACATCACGCACTAGAACCGGGTCTTAGGTCTCGATCTCCTCGTTGCCGCCGCGATCCGCGTCCTGACCTTCTCCTGTGACATTTCTCGTTCTTGGATTGACGATCTTCCCGCGGTCAGAGAGAATAGCAATAGATCGCGTGTGGGCCTGTGGCGCAGCTGGGAGCGCGCTTCCATGGCATGGAAGAGGTCGTCGGTTCGATCCCGACCAGGTCCACCAATTAAACCTTCCTAGAATCAATCACTTCCAGAGCATTTGCGCCAATCGTACAAAAATCGTACAACCGTTCTGGCTCGTTGTTTTTTACGAGCTGCTGGATTGTCAGGGTCTGCCCTATGCTTTCTGTCTACACTCGCCACTATCCGCCGTGCACGCACACCGATATTCATCTCCGTCGATGTGGGTGTCCGAAGTGGATACAGGGCACGCTCCCCGATGACCGCATTGTCCGCCTCTCCGCGAAGACTTGCAGTTGGGAAAAAGCGGAAATGAAGGCCCGCGTCATGGAGGATGCTGCCAATCCGTTCAAACCCAATGTGAAACCACGCATCGAGGTCGCGCACGCAATCACCTGCTTTCTTGAAGACGAAATCTCGCGGCATCTCAGCAAGCACACGATGAAGAAAAGCGAATTCTTCTTCGAGAAGCAGTTGAACACCTGGGCCAAGAAACAGCATTGGGCTTTTCTTGATCAACTTACAGCCGCGGAGCTGACTAAATTTCGGGCGACCTGGCGCAACGGTTCGCAGACCACGCGTCGCAAACATGAGCGGTTGATTGCATTCTTCTGGTTTTGCGTGCGGCTGGATTGGCTGGAGAAGAATCCGGCGATCCTGCTAAAGCGA
>DATDGY010000253.1:0-2576 GCA_036521855.1 Candidatus Angelobacter sp. | reverse complement strand
CGCTCAGCAGATCGTGACTCCAATCGATGGCAGCGCGAAGTGTCTGTTGCCGCAGCGGTAGATCCCGCGCGCCGCCTGTCAATAACTGCAACCGGCTCGCCAGGCGTGTCCGCATGGAAGAGGGCGACAGCACTTTGATCCGCGCGGCTGCCAGCTCGATCGCCAGAGGCAGGCCGTCCAGACGGGTGCAGATCTCGGTCACGGCAGTCGCGTTTTCTTGGCTTAGTTCAAAATCTGGCTTGGCGGCGACGGCTCGTTCTACGAACAGCGCGACCGCTGCGTACTCTCCCAGCACCTCAACCGCAGGCATGGACCGCGAATCCGGCACCGCCATCGGCGGAACCGGAAATTCATGTTCTCCGTACACGTGCAGCGCTGCACGGCTCGTTACCAGGATCTTAAGATGGGGACCCATGGCCAACAGTTCCGCCACGGTTGGTGCCGCTTGCACCAGGTGCTCGAAATTGTCCAGTAGCAACAGCATAGGTGCGAGCAAGGAATCCTGTATATTCTTCTTCAGTACTTCGAGCGGCGACGGACCTCCTGCCTCCCCGATCCCCAACGTCTGAACGATTACCGAAACGATCAAGCCCGGGTCGCTGAGCGGCGCGAGCGGGACAAAATGAATCCCGCCTGCAAAGCGCTTCGCAAGGCCACTCGCCACCTCCACCGCGAGACGCGTTTTGCCGATCCCCCCGGGACCCGTGACCGTGACCATCCGCACGTCCTCTCGCAGCAGCAGTTCTCTGGCGGCAGCTACTTCCTTTTCTCGTCCCACAAACCGGGTCCGCGGCACAGGAATATTCGGCGCGCGGGTCTCCGCCTGCTTAACCGGTTTCTCCGCGAAGCCCTCACGCATGCCGGCAAGTTCACGGGCGAGATTGCCTGGCACTGGCGCAGGTGCTGCATCCCGTTGCTGCCGCTGTAAATCGGCGCGCATCTCAGCGCCACTCTGATAGCGTAGCTCACGGTCCTTCTCCACGGCCTTTTGGATGATACGCGCCAGCTCGGCAGGCAGACCAGGATTGAGGAGCAGGGGAGCCATAGGGTTTTTGCTGAGAAGCGCGTTGAAAGTGGCGGCGGAGGTCTCTCCGCGAAACGGGAGCACACCGGTAGCCATCTCGTAGAGAACCGTGCCGAAGGAAAACAGGTCGGTGCGAACGTCCAGTTGCTTTCCAAGAGCTTGTTCGGGAGACATATAGGCGACGGTGCCCAGGGCCGTGCCGGGACTGGTCAGGTGTTCGGGATTGACTTCCAATGTGGCTAGGACGTCGGTCTCGCCGGTCGACTGCTTTAGAGGAATGGCCTTGGCCAGGCCGAAGTCCAGAATCTTGGCGTGGCCACGTTCGGTAACGAAAATGTTGGCGGGCTTGATGTCGCGATGGATGATACCCCGCCTGTGCGCCGCCTCCAGCGCATCGGCAATCTGAATCCCTATACCCACCACTTCCTCGATTGGCAAGGCCTTCCCGCCGATTCGCCGGTCCAGAGGTTGCCCTTCCAGGTATTGCATGGCAATGAACGGCAGGCCGTTATGTTCGCCTACCTCGTAGATAGTGCAGATGTTGGGATGATCGAGTGCAGAGGCCGCGCGCGCCTCGCGCTGAAATCGTTCCAAGGCGGCTCTGTCTCCTGCCAGCGGCTCAGAAAGAAATTTCAGCGCTACGTGGCGACCCAGATTGGTGTCTTCCGCCTTGTACACAACACCCATCCCGCCGCCACCAAGTTTTTCCAGGATGCGATAGTGCGATGCGACACCATGCGGTCCCACCGTTGTCACCGTTGTCGCTTGCGAACACGGATCTGGAGTCTCGCCTGGTTTCTGCGCAGTGGTGCTTACCTCTTTCACGGACGCGACAAACCGGTATCCCTTGCCGGTGACGGTATGCACGAACCGCGGCTGCTCGGAGTCGTCATCCAGCACTTGTCGCAACTTGCGAATGGCTGCGTTGATGCTGTTATCCGTGTCCAGGAACACATCGTTCCCCCAAATCCGTTCCACGATCTCACCCCGGGTTACCAACTCCCCGCGGCGCTCCACCAGTAAGAGCAGGAGTTCCATGGGGATGCGGGACAACCGTAGTGCTTCGCCCGAACGGCGCAACTCGTAAGCGCCACGATCCAGTTCCAGATCATCCGCAAGTTTTAAAAGGTTGGGAGCCATATCGGGCGCAGCCCAAACGCAGACTGCCCGGCATTATACCTCCGCTCTCTGTGCAGTAAATGCCCTCTTTCTCCGTGGTTACGGTTTTCAGCCAAATTTAAGCCATTTTTCAGCCGCTCACTATTGTCAAGAAACCTGCACCTCGCGCACCATGCACGCCATCGAGAGCGGGCCGATGACGGGGCCCGGGCGAATTCTTGAACAAGACGGAAGGAGAACCATGATGAAAATTACCGCGGTGAAGTTCAGTTTACTCGCTGGCTTTTTGCTATTCGCTGGCGCGACGCACGCGCTTGCGCAAGAAAAAGCGGCCTGGACGAACGCGCAAGAGAATACCCCAAGCATCGCGCAGGTGGTGGCTTTGGACGAATGCGATCCGACCACCTTCAATGCCGCGCTTGGGCCTGACTTC
>DATDGY010000252.1:0-1574 GCA_036521855.1 Candidatus Angelobacter sp. | reverse complement strand
CAGGCCGCGGTTCTCACACTCCGCGTGATCCGCGCGAAGCGCGCACCTTTATTCTGGACTCTGAATTCTGGATTCTTCTTCTGGCTCCTGTCCCAAAAGTGTAATTAGCGTTCGACGGGGAGCGGCAAGCGAGCGCAGCAGTGATAGATAGCAGCGATGAAGTTTTTGGCGCTGCGAAATCCGAAAGAGCGATGGCTGACCGACTTGATTTTGTTATTCATGCCTTCGACCGCGCCGTTGGAGAGGCGCAGTTCAGTCCAGGGCAGGATTCCGCCCAGGTGGCCGCGCAGCAGTCGCACGAATTTCTTGAAAGGTTCGAGGCGCGACCGCATGGCTGAGGTCATCCATTTCTGAAGGTGTTGTTCGGCACGGGATGAGCGCCGGTATTCCCAGAAAAGCTGGAAGGATTCTTTCAGATAGTAGGCGCGGACGATGGGCGTGTTCCACCGCACCAACGTGGATAGACGCTCTTTCTGATCGGAGGTCAGATTCCAGGGATTCTTGAGCAGCAGCCAGCGGCTGCGCTTGAAGGGCACTTTCTCCTTGGCGCTTAAACGGCGCATCTCGCTGCGCCGGACTTCCTCCACGGCTTCGTTCAGATGCTTGACGATATGGAAGCGGTCGAACAGGATTTGCGCGTTGGGGGCGTGTTCGCGGACCAGCTTGGCATAGGCTGCCCACATGTCCATGCAGACCACCTGGAGGGTCCGGCAGCGCCGCCGACCCATTTCTTCGGTGAAAAACTTCTTTACGGCTTCCTCGGTTCGATCTTCCCCCACCCACAGCAGCACGCGGCGTTCCAGATCGTAGACCACGGTGAGATACACCTGTCCTTTACGCCGGCTCACCTCATCCATACCGATGGCATGCACCGGCGGACGCGCCCGGTGTCGCAGGCCGTATTCCACCGCCCGTTTCACAATCGTCGCCACGCTCTTCCAGTTCAGTTGGTACTGGCGCGCCGTCCCCTGCCAGCTCAACTCGCGCGCCAGTGTGGCCACCGCATTCGCCAGAGCCGTGGTCACACGGGCCCACGGCTCGGCCCAGGGAAAGTCCTCCACGCGCACCCCGCAGCGCGGGCACTCGACCCGTCGCGGACGATAACACAGTTTCAACGGCAGTTTCCGCATGGACAAATCTCGCCATTCCCGCTCGCTCCTGAGGTCATGAACCTCCTGGCACCGCTGTCGGCACACCCCGCAGCGCAGCAGACGCCGGCCCAGGCGATCAATGTACACAACCATGAACTCATCGGTCTCTTCAACCCTGGTCACGGTGTGTGCTCTCAGGCGCAGTTGTTTTCTGATAAATGTTTCTATGAGCACCTCGGTCCCTTTCCTTCGTCGTGTTCTGGCGAACAACTTCGAAGGATAGAAACCGGCCGAGGTGCTGCTCAACTGCCCGCCAACCGGCAACTACTTCCAGTCAAACGGCTTCTACAACAACTACACTTTTCGGAGAGGAACCAAAAAGATCATGCCCCGTTCCGGGTTCGTGACTTTACCCGAAACGATTACGCCTTGCCGCGGGATCATTTGAAGCGTTAAATTGCGCGATTCCCCAGCCTTTAGCTC
>DATDGY010000251.1:0-3592 GCA_036521855.1 Candidatus Angelobacter sp. | reverse complement strand
CATTAGTCACCTTCCTCTTCCGCCGTCAGGGCGAGCGCGGCAGTGTTGCTGGCCAGCGCGCGATCGAGCTCACGGATGGCCTGGTCAATATGCTTCTTCTGAATGATGAAAGGAGGCAGAAAGCGGATCACGGTTTCGTCGGTGCGGTTGACGATCACCCCGCGCTCCAGCATCTGCTTGAAGACGGCCTTGGCTGCGTCGGCGGATTCCAACTCCATGCCGATCATCAGGCCGAGTCCGCGGATCTTGCGGATGGCTTGGTGCTTGTGCTGGAGTTCGTGCAGACCCTCCAGCAGGTAAGCACCGGTCTTCTGTACGTGCTTGAGCAGCTTTTGCTTCTCGATGGTATACAGCAACTGCAGAGCGACGGCGCAGGCCAGCGGACCTCCCCCAAAGGTCGTCCCATGCATCCCCGGATGCATACATTCCGAGACTCTCTCGCTGGCCAACAACGCGCCCAGCGGCAAGCCGCCCGCAAGGGGCTTGGCCACCGTTACCAAATCCGGCTGGATGCCGTAATGCTGATAGGCGAACCAACGGCCGGTGCGGCCCAGGCCGCTCTGAATTTCGTCGGCGATCAACAGCGCGTCATGATGGCGCGCCAGGTCATGCGCGGCCTGGGCAAAGGCTTTGCTGACGGGCCTGATTCCGCCTTCTCCCTGCAAAAACTCGAAGCCGACGGCGCAGACAGTCGCGTCAAACTTGCGCTCCAGGTCGGCCACGTCATCGAACTTGACGAACTCCACGCCGGGCACCATCGGAGCAAAAGGTGCGCGATACTTTTCCTTGTGCGTGGTGGCCAGGGCGCCAAACGTCCGGCCATGAAACGCATTCTCCAGAGCCAGAATGCGCCACTTCGGCTCTTTTCCTTCCGGGCAGTTGGCACGGGCGTAAGCGCGCGCCACTTTGAGGGCCGACTCCCAGGCCTCGGTGCCGCTGTTGGTGAAAAAGGCGCGGTCCATGCCGGAAATTTTCGTCAGCGCCGCGGCCAAGCGACCCTGGTACTCGTGATAGAAGAGGTTGGAGGTGTGCACCAGCAGCTTCGACTGTCGGGCAATTGTCGTGGTGACGGCGGGATGCGCATAGCCCAGCGCGTTCACGCCGATGCCGCTCAGCAGATCGAGATATTTCTTGCCCTTGTGGTCGTAGACGTGCACTCCCCGGCCCTTGCGCAGAAGCAACGGGTAGCGCTCGTAGGTGGAGAGCAGTAGTTTGTCTTCGAGTTTTTTTGTTTGCTCCAGGTTCACGCCACCAACACCTCAGTCCCTGATTCGATCCTGGTGGAGTAGAACTCGGGCAGAACTTCCACTTCTTCGGCGGGCAGGATGCGCACCCGGTTCACGCCGCGCAGCAGCGCGTTGCGGCAGGCCTCCAGTTTGGGCAGCATGCCGCCCTGGATGACGGACTTCTGCGTCAGTTCATTGGCCAGGCCGAGATCGAGCCAGCGGATGACCAGCCCGTCCGCGCCTTTCACGCCGGCAACGTCGGTGAGGAAGATCAGCGAGTTGGCATGGCAGGCCACGGCGCAAGCGGAGGCCATCTGGTCGGCGTTCACGTTGTAATACTGACCGTCGCAACCGAGAGCCACACTGGAGATTACAGGGACGCAGCCCTGAAGCCAGATGGCCTCAATCCACCGGGGATCGGCGGAGGAGATTTCGCCGACAAAACCCAGGTCGTGTCCGTTGGAGGTCTTCTTGCGGGCGCGGAAGGCCATGCCGTCGCCGCCGCACAGACCTATCGCGGGCTGACCGGCGCCGGCCAGCGCGGCCACGAGTTTCTTGTTCATGTGTCCGGCCAGGACCATCACGGCAAAGTCGCGGGTCTCGGCGTCGGTCACACGCAGCCCGTCGACGAACTCGCTGACCTTGCCCACCTGGGTGAGCATGCGCGTGAGAGCGGCGCCGCCGCCGTGGACTACGGCGACCTGGTGCTCTTCCGCCAATTGCTTTACGGCCTGGGTTGCACGATGCAGCAGCGCGGCGTCTTCCAGGGCAGCGCCGCCGATCTTCACCACGATCTTCACTTTAGGCCCTCCTCCTCGTTCCATCCGAACATCAGATTCATGTTCTGCACCGCTTGCCCGGCCGCCCCCTTGAGGAGATTGTCCAGGCAGGAGACCATGACCACGCGCCGTCCGTCGGAGGCCAGCGCGAAACCCACGTCGCAATAGTTGGTGTGCAGCGAATACTGGATCTGCGGCAACTTGCCGTGCGGGAATATCCGCACCCAGGGCGACTGCGCGTAGAAGCTGCGCATGCAGTCCTCAATTTCTTCCGGCGCAGTTGGAGAAAGCAGACGCAAATAAATTGTGGACAGAATGCCGCGCGGTATCGGCAGCAGATGCGGCGTGAACACCAGTTGCTCGGGATGCAGACCAAGCTGTTCCAGAATCTCTCCGGTGTGGCGGTGGGTGAAGACCGAATAAGCGGAGAGGTTCTCCGCCACCTCCACGAAGTGGGTCTTGTGCGTGGGCTGCTTGCCGGCACCGGAAACGCCGGATTTGGAATCGCAAATGATCCCGTGCGTCAGGTCCACCAGTCCGGAACGCACCAGCGGCGCCAGCGCGAGAATAATGGAGGTTGCGTAGCAGCCGGCATTGGCCACCAGCGACGCTTCTTTCAGCCGCTCGCGATGCAACTCGGGAATGCCATATACCGCCTGCGCGGTAAGCCGCTCGGCGAGTTCCGGGTCGTGGTCGTGAAACTGGTAAACCGCGCGCGAGGCCGGACAGGCCAGCCGCCAAGCGCCGCTGAGATCGATCACGTTCACGCCCTGCCGGACAGCTTCCGGAGTCCACTCGCGCGAAACCTGATGCGGTGTGGCCAGGAACAACAGGTTGACTCCTTTGGCGCGCAGCGCGTCCCAATGAAACGGTTCCAGAGGATAGCCGCCGTTGCCGCTGATATGGGGATAGAGTTCGTCGAGGCCCAGGCCCGCCGATTCGCCGGCATCACCCTCGCGCGTGAAGAGAACGGGCTTTTTCACACGAGGATGGCGGAGAAGCAAGCGCGCCAATTCGAAACCGGCGTAACCGGTGGCGCCCACAACCGCGGGTTGGACGTATTGAGTCATCAGGCGAGCATCGCCTCCAGCCGCGTTTGCAGATTCTTGGCGTTCTTGTTGTTGCCGGCGATGATCAGCAGCGTATCGTCCCCGGCGACCGTGCCTATGACTTCGTCCCAGCCTTCGGCGTCCACAGCCACGGCCACCGGCTGGGCGCTGCCGGGAATGGTCTTAATCACCAGCAGGTTTTGGGCGCGCCGCACTTCGCGCACAAACTCGCGCACCACGCGGGAGACGGCGGGCAGAGGTTCCACGGGAGCGTCATCGCTGGGAAGCACGTAGCCTTCCGAGGTCTTCACCAACCGCAGCTCGTTGAGATCGCGCGAGAGCGTGGCCTGCGTGACGGGAAAGCCGTGCTTGGCCAGGACCTTGCAGAGCTCCTGCTGGTTGGGCAGAGGACTTTCCTGCGCAAGCTCGATGATCGTCTGCTGGCGGGACAATTTGCTCATACCGTTGGCTGAATAATTATTCACGTCAATGTATAAATATGCAACACTCTTGCTGGCTATGTCAACACAAAAATGAG
>DATDGY010000250.1:0-9507 GCA_036521855.1 Candidatus Angelobacter sp. | reverse complement strand
TGCGGAAAAATGAACCAAGAAAGTAATTTGAGGTGATTTCGTGGCAAAATTCGCCGCGTAACTTCTTGAACCGTCGTTCGACGAAATGCGCGAGTTACCACTCTGGTTCATTTTTCCGCAACCTCTTCAAGCCGTGCCCTTTCAAATCAACGCTTCAGGTGCCTCCTAGCGCTTGCTCCTTCGATTGCATCCACAGATTACTTGCGGCTCTTGCGTCCCCGGAGAAGCCGTGGCAAGCCGATTTTTGACCCTGAGCATGGCTGCAAACTATACTGCGGTCTTGGGTGATTTTGTTCTTTGAGATCGCTTGATCGGGGGCGGTTAGCTCAGTTGGTTAGAGCGCGTGCCTTACAAGCACGAGGTCGAAGGTTCGAGCCCTTCACCGCCCACCATCTTTCTGTCGTACCACGGCTTCCAAGGAGCACGCGTGAAAAAGAAACACATCCTGCCTTTCATTCTGCTTTCAGCCCTGACGCTTTCCTTTGCCCAGACGCCTGCCGCCGGCCCTACCAAGGTCACCGGCAAAGGAACCACCACAGCGGATGGCCTTCAATACTGGGACATCAAGGTAGGCACCGGAGCCACGGCCATGTCCGGAAAGAAAGTCAAAGTGCATTACACCGGCTGGCTGACCACTGGCAAGAAGTTCGACAGCTCCGTGGGCAAAGCGCCCTTTGAGTTCAAGCTGGGCGGCGGCGAGGTCATCAAGGGCTGGGATGAAGGCGTGGTAGGAATGAAGGTGGGAGGCAAGCGGCAACTGCGTATCCCTCCCGACCTGGCTTACGGCGCGCGCGGCTACCCGGGCCTAATCCCGCCCAACTCGACGTTGGTCTTTGATGTGGAATTGGTCAGCGTGCCTTGAGCCGTTCGTTTCCGACGTGACTTATCCTAAGAAGAGACAGGTATCAGGGCACGAGTTTACTCGGGCCAAAAAGCTGCGTAAAATAGCGGCGCTTTAGCGCCTGTCGAGTGACTCACGCGGCAAGAAAATCGACAGTAGCAAACTTCCAGGAACCGTCACGGGCATTCTTCGTCAACTCTCGAACCAGCCAAGGGCGTGTTGCAGACCGGGGATCGCAACGCTCTTTCCACATGTGTTGCGATTTTGTTTTCGGAAAGAGCAGCGGCTAAAGCCACGTTCAACGGCGCTAGTTCGGCCCAGTAAACTCGTGCCCTGATACTTGTCTCGCCCCGGAAGAAGAAGTTTTTAGCCGGTTTGCGGATGCTTCTGCGCGTCGGGACAACCCAAGTTCCACGGTCCCCTTAGAACTGAAACCAAAAGAACAGCGCGTTCGAAACCAGCATCCCCAGGGCGGCGCAGCCAAGCCAGAAATTCTCAAAGCGGCTATTGGTGGTTTGCATGATCTTGGAGTTGTTGGACAGAAGCAGGATGTAAGCAAAGATCGGAACCAGCACGATGCCGGCCAGCACCTGCGACCAGTACAAAATTTTCACGGTATGCACGCCGAAGAAGCCGATGGATACCGCCAGGAACACGGTTACAGAGATCATGACGTAGAACAACCGGGCTTCCCAGGGCTCGGTGGAGAGACCGGACTTCCAATCGAAAGCCTCCGCTACGCTGAAGCAGAGCGAGGCTACCAGAATGGGCAAGGCGATCAGTCCGGAGCCGATGATCCCCAGCGAGAACAGGATCGGCCCCAAGAAGCCGAACGTCCCCAGGGCATCCGCGGCGTCGCGCGGGCTCATGCCGGCGGGATCGGCAACTTGAAGATGGGAAGCGGTGATCATCGCCGCCAGCGAGATCAGGCAAGCCACCACCGTGCCGGCATGCGACTCGCTGACGTGGGCTTCCGCCAGTCCTTCCGGGAGTCCCCGCCGGGAGCTGGTTTGCCAGACGATCACGTCCGGCGTGAGCAGCGAACCAAATACCGCGACCACCGCCATCATGTAGCCGGTATTGGCTTGAATGCGGGGCAGGAAGATGCCGCGCGCCAGAGCGGTGAAGGAATCAGTGACGTGATAGGCGGCCACTGCATAGGCAATGAGAATCAGCGTCAGCACGCCCAAGGCCTGGGTGGTCTTCTGGTAGCTGCCAAGAATAAGGACGTACCAGACGGCAAAACCCGTGAGCGCCAGGAAGTACGCCCTGGGAAAGACAGTAATGAGGGAAAAGCCGTCGGTGACGGCGACCAGGTCGCCCACGATCATGGTGAAGTTCACGGCCACGATCAGCAGCGCTACGACGAGAGCTTTGTTCTTTCCGTAGTGTTCGCGAACCAGCTCCACCAAGCCGCGCTTGGTTTCCTTGCCGATGCGCGAGGAGACGGCGAACACGCTGAAAAGTACCGGCACACACAGCAGCACCACCCAGCCGAGCGAGTAGCCGAAACTGGCGCCGGCGACGGTCGCGGTAAGAACGGCGGCAGGATCGAGGTCGGCGGCGCCGGCAATGATGCCGGGCAGGATCTGGGCCGCGCGGCCTTTCAGCGATCGCGGCCGCCCGCCGGCATCTGGTTGTGGCCGCCCCGCCAGACGAAGGATTGCCATGTCACCTTCAGACTTGTCATCCTTCTTAGAAGCGGCAGCAGCTCAGACGGTTGACTGGCGCCGCGCGGGACATTGGTCAGCGGATGCCGGGAACCGCGATCACGCGAAACTCATTGCAGGGCCGGCCACGATAGGCACTCTTCGGCTGTCGGCAGCGCTGCGACTATAGGGCTCCCGGTGTGGTATCGGATCACGGCATCGTTGGTTGAGCAGAAACTTCTGGTCCCGGTGGCCTCGGTAAGCGGCGTGGCCGTGATCACGTAGCTGGTACAAGCTCCGCTGACCTCACAAATCCCGACTAGGTGATAGCGGTAACCGGCCTTCGTACACCAGAGGGCTGAAGGGCACGCCAAAGTGCTGTCAATGAGGCAGGCGTGGTCGAAATCGGCGTTCGACAAGGAGCTGCAATCCGCCGGAGGCTGGCCGGGCCCAAGCGCGGACAGGGACGCGGCATAGCCTTTGGCTGGGAAGGTTGTGGAATACGATATCTGGGCAGTATTCACGATGCGAACCGTTGAAGCTGCCTCCGAGGCATTCGCGGACATCTTTGCCCGCAACAAGCTGGGAATGGCAATCGCCGCGATGATCAAAATCATGGGCAGCGCAGCCACACTGAGATAGCCCATCACCAACCCGGCAGTCGCCATGCCATCGCCCTTCAGACGTCCCATACTCTGGCGAATGCTGGATTTGGCAAGGTGTCCCAGGACGATGGCCGGGATTCCCGCGAGTAGCCACATTCCAATCAGAGAACAAATACCACAAATGAAGCTGCCGACCGCCTTCCCGTCCGTTTGTGGCTCTCCCAAGTAGGGCCGGGCCGCGGGTACGTTGGGCCCAGGTACGTTCGAGCGAAGATGCGTTGAAGCAGGCGCGGCTGCGGCTGCGACAGGCGGCGCCGGACGAGGCGCGGCGGGTTGAGGTTGGCTTTGAACCGAGGCGCCGCATTGTGGACAAAAGCTCGCAGAACTTTCGGCGATGGTAACGCCGCATTTTGAGCAAAACACTGGCATCTCCTTGCGAATGAGCTTGGGGGGATGGAGGCAAACTACTTCATTCCTGGCGCGATAGCAATCCCCAACTTGGCGCGGGGGCGCAACGAAGGCCAGGGACTACCGGTAAAAGCGTAACTATCCGGGTTCGCCGCTCAATGAGTACTGGCAGCCATGGCGGCGATCACAATAACGATGATGATAACCACCACGATCCCACATAATAGTCCCACGCTGATCCAGCCCATCACGACGCCGGCAGTGGCCATGCCTTCGCCGCTATACCGCCCAGGGTTCGCGCGGATGTTGTCTCGCGACATTTTGCCCAGAATGATGGCCGGGATCCCCGCAAGAATGGAAAAACTCACCAGCGATAGAATGCCCAAGACCATGCTAATGACAGCTTTGTCTTCGGTCGGCGCCACAAGTGTTTGCGGCTGCATGGAAACGATCTGCGGCACAGCGGCGGCCGCAGCGTAAGCGGTCGGGGCACTTGCTTGTCCCGGCTGAGGTGGAGCAATTGCCTGGATCATCGGCGCCGAGGCGCCGCAACTGGGGCAGGAACTTGCGTCATCGGACATGGCGCCGCCGCACTTGAAACAGAACATGTTCCACCTCATTTCGTCGAGAAGGTCTCAAGTTACTTGATTCCACACCGGATAGCAATCGCCATCAGGCCCGGCGGGCAGGCATTTCCAGCGGCGGCTTTACAGCCTGCTCGGGGGCGTGTTACGCTGTTTAAGTCGCTAAAAGGACAAGATTTAGAAGATAGGAGTGCAACCAGTTTAAGTGTTAGCGAGAGAGCGAAAAGCCGACGTCATCAACCGTTTCCGCACGCACCAATCAGATACCGGGAGCCCGGAAGTTCAGATTGCAATCCTGAGCGAGCGTATCGGTGAGCTGACGGAGCACTTCAAGAATCACAAAAAGGATCACGCCTCCCGGCGCGGTCTGCTCATGATGGTCAGCAAGCGTCGCCGCCTGCTGGACTACCTGAAGATGTACGATACCGAACGTTACAAAGACGTCATCCAGAAACTTGGAATCCGCAAATAATCGATTGATCGGACGTTTTTCGTGGAAGCTTCAGGCCGGCAGGAGCCGTGTCTGTGCCCGCGTATCGTATTGAACCGCTCTCGCTCGAAAACCTAAAGACTGCTGGTCCCTCCTGGAAAAGAGGAACTCATGAAGCAGACAGCCACCGTTGAACTAGCAGGCGGCAAAACCCTCCACTTGGAAACCGGACATCTGGCCAAACAAGCGCAAGGCTCGGCCGTGGTCCGGCTCGGGGATAACGTTGTGATCGGCACCGCGTGCTGCGCGCCCGATCCGCGGGAAGGCATTGATTTCTTTCCCCTCACCGTCGACTACCGCGAATATACCTATGCTGGAGGACGCATCCCCGGCGGCTTCATCAAACGTGAAGGCCGGCCCAGCGAACGTGAAATCCTGACCTGCCGCCAGATTGACCGACCCATCCGCCCGCTATTTCCTGAAGGCTTCCGCAATGAAACCCAAGTCATCTCGCTGGTGCTCTCGGCCGACACGGAAAACGATCCTGACGTTCTCGCCATCAACGCCGCATCCTGCGCCCTTACCGTTTCCGATATTCCCTTTCACGGTCCCGTGGGCGCGGTGCGCGTCGGGCTGGTCAACGACAAGTTCATCGTCAACCCAACCTACGCGGAAATGGCCGAGAGCCTCCTGAACATCATGGTGGTAGGCACGGCCGAGGGCATCGTGATGGTCGAGTCCGGCGCGAAAGAGATCTCGGAAGACCGTGTGCTGGAAGCCATTGAGTTTGCCCACGAACAAATCAAGAAGATCTGCTCCGCGATCACCGATCTGGCTAGCCGCGGCGGCAAGAAGAAGAGAGAAGTCAAAGAGCCCGAATTCGACCAGGCATATTATGACGCTCTGAAGAAGAAGGTCGGCGACGAACTCTCTGACGCGCTGGACACCGCCAAGCATCCCAAGCTCGAAAGCTACGAGCAGGTCAAGGAGATCAAAGACCGTCTCAAGGCGGAATTGCCGGAAGACGACGACGAAGCGGCACAGAAGCTCTCTCATTATTTTGAGGCCCTGCGCGAGCGCCTCTTCCGCGACCAGGTCACGCACAAGCGTCGCCGTCCGGACGCGCGCGAATTCGACCAGATCCGCCCCATCTCGATTGAGGTAGGCGCGCTGCCCCGCACCCACGGCTCCGCCATCTTTACCCGCGGCGAGACCCAGGCGCTGGTCACCACCACGCTGGGCACACCCGATGACGCCCAGCGCATCGAACGATTTGAAGGCGAAACCAAAAAGCGTTTCATGCTGCACTATAACTTCCCGCCGTTCTCGGTCGGCGAAGTCGGCCGCATGACCGGCGTGGGCCGGCGCGAAGTCGGTCACGGCGCTTTGGCGGAGCGCGCCATCTCCGCAGTGCTGCCCAGCGTAGAGAAATGGCCCTATACCATGCGCGTGGTTTCCGACATCCTGGAATCCAACGGCTCGTCTTCCATGGCTTCGGTCTGCGGGGCTTCGCTTTCGCTGATGGACGCCGGAGTACCTCTTTCTTCCGCCGTCGCCGGCGTGGCCATGGGGCTGGTAAAAGAACCTGACTCCTACGCGATTCTCACCGATATCGCCGGCGCCGAAGACCACTACGGCGATATGGACTTCAAAGTTGCCGGCACCCGCCAGGGCATTACGGCGTTGCAGATGGACATCAAGGTCACCGGCATCACCTCCAAGATCATGCATGAGGCCATGGAGCAGGCACGCCGCGGACGTCTGTTCATCCTGGACAAGATGGCAGAGATCCTGAGCGGCGGGCGCCAGGACATTTCTACCTTTGCTCCCCGCATTTACACCTTGCAGATTCCTGTGGACAAGATCCGCGACCTCATTGGCCCGGGCGGCAAGATGATCCGCAGCATCATTGAACAGACCGGCGTCAAGATTGACGTGGACGATAGCGGCAAGGTCAACGTCGCCTCCAACGACGGTCCCTCTGCGCAAAAGGCCATCCAGATGATCAACGATCTCACCGCGGTGCCCGAAGTCGGCAAAACCTACTTGGGCAAAGTGGTGCGCATTGCCGAGTTCGGCGCTTTTGTGGAAATCATCCCCGGCACCGACGGGCTGCTGCACATCAGCGAAATCGCCGAGCACCGCGTACGCGAAGTGAAAGACGAACTCAAGGAAGGCGACCAGGTGCTGGTGAAAGTCCTGGGCGTTGAAGGCAACCGCATCAAGCTCTCGCGGAAAGCGATCTTGCGTGAGCAACGCGCCAAAATGGCGCCGGCCGCCGTCCGGCCCGAGGGCGAGGGCGCTCCCGCCGGCGAGGGCGGTGAGGCTCCGGCCCCGCGTGCCCAGTCTGAAGAGACCATTACCTTTGAAGGCGGCGGTGACTTCGACGAGGAAGAGGGCGGCGAACCCAACTTCAACCGCGAAGACGCCAATCGCGAGACCGTGCACGCCACCACCCCCACCGGGCGACCGGACCGTCCGCGGCACGGCGGCGGTGGCGGTGGCGGCGGACGCAGACATGGACGCGGCGGACGAGGACGCGGCCCTCGCGGCGGTGGCGGTGGCGGCGGTGATCGCGGCCCTCGCGGCGGCGGTGGCGGCGGAGGAGACCGCGGCAACCACTAGATCTGACAGCCAGAAAACTTCAAGAGCGGGCCTTATCAGCCCGCTCTTCTTGTTTGGCCCTCAGATGGTGCCAGGTGGCAGCTTAGCCGGAGAGCATACCTGTCACCGGTAGTTTCCCCTGCGCAAATAGGTTGCCCTTCTGGTAACCTCGCAGCATCATAAGAGCGGCATAGGCAGCAGCTATTCACATCTGGGCCTCAAGCTTCTAAACCAATCTTCATAAAACAAAACCGCCAACTACACTCTACCTGGGATGTAATCTATCCGTGTCAAGGAGGCACTTTGATATGACTCGGCAACGGGCCTCTTGTTTGATCGCCGTCTGTTCCCTCCTGGCGCTCACCTCAATTGCAGCAAGTCCAGCGCCGCGGGCAGGAAACCCATGCAAAGACATGCAGCACATTCTCGATCGTCAGATCGATGATCTGAAGTCGCAACAAAAAGACGGACTCAACCTATGCAACCAGAGCAACGGCCGGAATTCCGGCGCATGCCTCAGCCTGCAGGACCAGCAGAGACAAGCGCTGCGCGCCATGCGCGACGGCCGCACCGGACAGATGAACGACTGTTATGGCCGCCCATCCCTGGTCGGGACCGGGCACGTCATTCGGAATCCCAACAACACGTACTTTAACCAGGACAACGATCAATACGCAGACAACGCCAACAACCCCCACAAGGTCGGCGATCCCCATCCCAGGCACCCGCATCATCCCTCTCCCGCCAATGAGGGGAAGTCAGCGTCGGCCGGCAAGCCGTCCACCAATCGCGGCGGTGATGGCTCCAACAGCAAGAGTCCGCACTCGAATTCCGGCAACGCAAATGGCGGCGGCTCAGGATCGACCGTGAGCCACAACCATGGCGGCGGTGGCGGCGGATCTTATAGCGGGTCTGCACATTCATCCGGCGGGGGCGGTTCGTCGTACTCCGGCGGGTCATCGGGTGGATCGTCACACTCGTCAGGCAGTGGCGGAGGTTCCTACTCGGGAGCATCATCGTCCTCTGGCTCCTCGTCGTCCTCTTCTTCTGCCTCGTCCGGCGGACGCCACTGAGTAAGAGTTTGTTGTTCCCTAACCAATGCTCGGGCAGGAGTTGTACCCTGCTCGAGCTTTTTTAAACAGCAAAAAGCCCTGCGAAATCTCTGAATATTCGCGGCAGCGCACCGCGATCCAAGAATTCCCAAAAATCGGTTTTCGGGTTAGGCTGAAAGGACGGAAGGGCTCCGCCGGGAAAACTCCGGAATCGCGCCCTTCGCCACAGTGTATGGACTTTGACCAACTCAATACCTTTCTCGAAGTGGCCAAGCTGGGGAATTTTTCCCGGGCTGCGGAGAAAGTGCTGCGCTCGCAGCCGGCGGTAAGCGCGCAAATCCGGCAGTTGGAGCAGGAATACGGGCAAAAGCTTTTCGACCGCAGCGCCAAACGCGTGCGTCTCACACCGGCCGGCGAAGTTGTGCGCGATTACGCCCTACAGATCCTGGCCCTGCGTAGCAACTCTCTGCACGCTGTGTCCGACCGCGACGGCACGCCCGCGGGAACGCTCTCCATCGGCGCCAACGAAGGCACGTTCCTGTACGTGCTCCCCAACGTCTTTGCCAAGTATCACCGCAAGTTCCCCAAGGTCCGTATCAGCGTGTACCGGAGCTTTACCCACAAGGTCACGGAGAAGGTGGAAGAAGGCGCGCTCGATCTCGGTGTGGTCACGCTTCCCGTCAAATCACCCAGCCTGGAAGCGGCCCCGGTGTTCCGGGACCGCATCCTGCTGATGGTGGGCAAGGGCAGTCCCCTGTTCGCGCGCAAGTCGGTCACGCTGGAAGAGTTCGCGCAGCAGCCCCTCATCGTCCCCAAGACCGGCTCCATCCGCCGGCTGATTGAGAAAAACCCGCGGCCTTATCGCGAAGACCTGAATATCACTATGGAGCTCACCAGCGTGGTGATGATCAAACGCTTCGTGGCTTCCGGACTCGGTGTATCTCTGATATGCGCCAGCTTTGCCCGCGACCGGGTGCGCACCGGCGAGGCCCGACTCCTGAAGATCGACGGCCTGGACTTGTGGCGGGAGCTGGCCCTGGTCTATCGCAAAGACCGCAGTCTTCCTCTGGTGGCGTCGTCATTCGTAGAGCTGGCGCGTCGTGAATTGTCGCCGTAAACAACTTTGTACAAGAGGTGTACCCGGATGTGCAGAAATATCAAAATCCTTTTCAATTTCGATCCGCCGGTTACCGATGAAGAGATTCGGGCCGCTTCCCTGCAGTTCGTGCGCAAGATCAGCAGCTTCAACAAGCCCTCGAAGCCAAACGAAGCGGCGTTTCTCGCCGCCATTGAAGAGGTAGCTGAAGCCTCGACCCGTCTTTTGCGGTCGCTGC
>DATDGY010000249.1:0-3626 GCA_036521855.1 Candidatus Angelobacter sp. | reverse complement strand
GGACGGATGCTGTAGGTATCGGCTGAGAGCCCGAGCCATACTCTCCCCCCGCTCTCCTTGACTCTGCGCGCCAGGGCGCAGTCGTCAATAACTTCGGCACGAATCGCCTCGATGCCGCCGGCGCGCTCCAGGGCCTCCGGGCGGACGAGAATGCTTCCCCCGGCCGCGCCGGCCATTTTGCGGCGGGAGTCGGAAATCCAAGCCGGCGGATAGAGCTTGAGAAAGAAGAACACAAACGCGGGAATCAAAGCTCTCTCGGCGAACGTCTCGCAATGAAGCTTGACCATGCAGGAAACCAGGTCATACGGGCCGGTCCGGGCGATCGCCTCCAGCCTGCTGACGCTGTCCGGTGCGTGCACAATGTCACCGTCAGTCAGCAGAAAAAAATCCGGATGCACCTCATTCGCCTTGGTCTTCTGTATTCCCTGCTGGACTGCCCAGAGCTTCCCCGACCAGCCGGGTGGGAGCGGAGGGGCTTGACTCACCTCAAGGCGGTCGGATTGGCTTGCAGCTTGTGCGGCTTGGCCTGCGACCTCTGCCGTGCCGTCGCTGCTGGCATCGTCAACCAGAAAGATGTGAATGGAATGCCCACCGGTCTGATTCAGGAGGGAAGTTACACATCGCTCCACAACATCGGCTTCGTTCCTTGCGGGAATGATCACCGCGACCTGCGCCTGAGCAGTCGCCGCCTGCAACGTTGGCGCCGGCAACGTGCCGATGCGCCAGAAACGTCCATGCAAAAGCAGGAGATAGAGCCAGATAAGAAGGCACAGTACGCCGGCGATGGTGGGCATTGCTGGTATTGTAAGGCTGCCCGGAAGGCGCCTTGCGTCAGAATGCTATAATTTTCTGCGATGTCTACCACTTCTGGGGCCTCTGCAGTCGCCGGCGCGAAGAATTTGCGCGCAAGCATTGAAGCGCGTACCGCGAAAATCGGGATCGTCGGGATGGGCTATGTAGGCCTGCCGCTGGCGTTGCTGTTTAGTGAGCGGGATTTCTCCGTGACCGGTTTGGACATCGATCGAACCAAAATCACAGCGCTGAATGGCGGCAAGTCTTACATCTATAGGATTCCCGAAACGGAGATCGCGCGGGCGCGAGGGCGCAACTTCAACGCGAGCGATGACTACGCGCGTGTCGCGGAACTGGATGTCATCATCATCTGCGTGCCCACGCCGCTGAACGAATACCGTGAGCCCGACCTCACTGCCATTCAGGCTACGGCCAGGGCCATTGCGCCGAATCTGCGCGCCGGCCAGCTTATCATTCTGGAAAGCACTACGTATCCTGGCACCACGGAAGAAGTCCTGGTGCCGATTCTCGAATCCGGCAACCGCTCCGGCCTCACCGCAGCCCGCGACGCCACCGATGGCGGCAACGTATTCTTTGTCGCATTTTCACCCGAACGGGAGGATCCCGGCAATGAGACCGTGGCACGCCGCGATATACCCAAAGTTGTGGGCGGCCTGAACCCTTCCGCCTCCGATGCTGCCGACGCGCTGTACGGTTCCATCTTCAACCGTACCGTGCCGGTTTCCAGCCCCGCGGCGGCGGAGATGACCAAGCTGCTGGAGAACATTTATCGCTGCGTCAACATCGCCCTGGTGAACGAACTCAAGCTGCTGTGCCTGCGCATGGGGATTGACATCTGGGAGGTAATCCAGGCCGCCTCCACCAAGCCTTTCGGATTCCATCCTTTTTATCCGGGACCGGGGCTGGGAGGACATTGCATCCCGGTCGATCCTTTTTACCTTTCCTGGAAGGCCAAGGAATGGGATTTTCAAGCCCGCTTTATTGAACTCGCCGGGGAAATCAATACCGCCATGCCTTATCACGTGGTCGATTCGGTGACGGCAGCCCTCAATCGCCACAAGAAAGCCCTGAACGGATCCAAAGTGTTGGTTCTGGGCGTGGCGTACAAGAAAGACGTTGACGATTTGCGGGAATCGCCGGCTCTTACCATCATCGAAGAGTTGCAGCGGCGCGGCGCAAAGGTTTTCTACAACGATCCCTATTTTCCCAAGGTTGGCCGCGGCCGCAAGTATAACCTGCAAATGCAGTGCACGCCGCTCGAGAATCTGGCGCAGTACGACTGCGTGCTGATCGTCACCGACCACTCCACTTACGACTACGTGAGCATTGTCCGCGAATCACAGCTGGTGGTGGATAGCCGCAATGCGACCCGCGGCATCCAGTCGCCAACCATCGTGCATTGCTGACAGCGCTCAGAATAAGCGGGAATCACTGCTAAAATGAGGGCGGGAGCCCGTAGCTCAGGTGGACAGAGCATCTGCCTTCTAAGCAGAGGGTCGCAGGTTCGAGTCCTGCCGGGCTCGCCATCGTTCCTACTTGAGACTTCCCTGCGATTTCAAATCGACTTATTCGATGACCACTGACTTGGAGAGGTGCCGGGGCTGGTCGACATTGCGGCCGCATAGCACGGCAATATGGTAGGCCAGCAGTTGCAGCGGTATCACCTCCACAATGGGCTGCAAGAGTACCGGGACATCCGGCACGGGCAGCAGGCACGGTGTCAGCGCGGCCACTTCGGTGTCGCTCTCGTTGACGATGGCCAGCACCGGAATCTCCCTTTCCAGGAACTCGCGGATATTGGAAACCGTTTTGCCGTAGCGCAGCATGGAGTCTTGGTCGTCCTTGTCGTGGACCGCCAAGACCACCAGCGGCAGCCCTTCATGAACCAGTGCCGTCGGCCCGTGCTTGAGCTCGCCCGTGGGATACCCCTCGGCATGGATGTAGGAGATTTCTTTGAGCTTCAGCGCCCCTTCCAGCGCGATGGGATAGTCGATGTCCCGGCCGACGTAAATGAAATCCTTGTACCGGTACAAAAGCTGGGCAAACTTCTGGCACTCAGCGTCGGTGGCCAGCGCGCCTTCAATGCTTACCGGCAGAACCCTCAGCGCTCCGACGGCTGTTTCTGTAGCGATGCTGGTCTTCCCATGGGTTTGGGCGATGTACGCCGCCAAGAGAAACAAAGCCGTAAGCTGTGTGGTGAAACTCTTGGTGGCCGCAATTGCGACTTCTTCTCCCGCATAGGTAAGCAGTGTGGTGTCGGCATTCCGGGTCAGCGGCGTTTCCGGGACATTGCAGATGGCTAGAGAGCGGGCCCCCTTGCGGCGGGCCACTTGTAGGGCCGTGATGGTGTCGATAGTGGTCCCGGATTGGGAGAGAAAGACGGTCAGCTCATGAGGCGCCACGACCGGGTCGCGGTAACAGTACTGGCTGGCAAAGTCCACTTCCACCGGCAAGCCGGTCATGCGCTCGATCATGAACTCGCCCACCATCCCCGCATGCCGGCTGGAACCGCTGGCGGCCACGGTGACCTTGGAAAACGCGCGGATCTCCTCGTCGGAAAAGCCAAGACCAGGCAGCATGATTCGGCCGGCAGAGTCCATGCGTCCGGAAATTACGCGCTCCACGGCTTCAGGCTGCTCATAGATTTCCTTCAGCATAAAGTGCGGGAAGCCGCTTTTCACTTTGGATTGAGTTAGGGTCACTCCGCTGATTTCTCCCGGGCTGCTTTCTTTCCACAAGCGCGGCCCTGAATTGCTGCTCTTCGACCAGCCCCACGCTTTCCAACAGGAAGTTAGACAGATGTTTAATGAAAC
>DATDGY010000248.1:0-1817 GCA_036521855.1 Candidatus Angelobacter sp. | reverse complement strand
AGATTCTTGGCCGTGTCGACCTGTCCACTACCGAGATCTCCGCCAGAGCACGCCGACCTCGAACTCAAAGAAAAAGCCCTCGCCAGGACAACCCCGGACGGCCGCAGCGCCCGGGCGCTACAAGCCCCCGGACCAGCTCTTCGCCTTCCTCGAAAGCCTCTGATTATGCCGAATGTGCCAGCGGTTCTGCACAGCGCTGGACTGCGTCGCGACCGGCTTTCTCCCCGACGGCACGCTGGATCAGCTGCCGCTGCCCGCGCAACTGGGCGCCAGCCGGGTCGGCGGCATAGAATCCGATGGTGCGCCGCGGGTATTCGCGCGATCACAGGCCCGACTGCGAGCAGTTGGTAATAGCGCTAATCGTGAACCACGAAGGCTTCCCGTTCAGCTACGAAACCTTCGACGGCAACCGCAGCGATGTCTCCACCATGGAGACGATTCTGCGCATGGTGGAGCGGAAGTATGGCAAGGCGCGCAGGATCTGGGTGTTCGATCGCGGCATTGTCAGCGAAGAAAACCTGGCGGCGATTCGCAAACGCGATGGGCAATATCTGACTGGCACGCCGCGCAGCCAGATGAAGCAGTTTGAGGCGGAGTTGCTTAAGGAAGACTGGACGCAAGTCCGGCCCGAAGTGGAAGTGAAGAAGGTGGTGATTCCGCAAGGCGAGGAGACTTATATTCTGTGCCGCACCTCAGGACGTAAGGATAAAGAGAAAGCGATCCGGAATCGATTTTCCAACAGCATGGAAACCGCGCTGAAGGGCCTGGAGAAGACCATCGCCGCCGGCCGGTTGAAAGACCGCAACAAGATGGAGCGGCGGCTGGGCAAGATCCAGGCCCGGCATCCACAGGTCAACGATCTATACGATGTTGCGTTGCGGGATACAGCCGAAGGCGTCCGCTTGTTCTGGCAGATCAAGGAAGATCGCAGGAACTGGCGCGAATCGCGCGAGGGCGCATATCTACTGCGCACCAATCTGCGGGCGGAGACAGCCGAAGAACTGTGGTCCAAGTATATGCAACTGACGGAGGCGGAGGCGTCGTTTCGCGCCTTGAAGAGCGAGCTTTCGATCCGGCCTTTGTTTCACCAACTGGAGCCGCGCGTCAAGGCTCACGTGATGGTGGCATTCCTGGGCTACGCGCTGTGGGTAACGCTCAAACATCTGCTGAAGCGTCGGCCAGCGATTGTCCCCAAGCCATCGGCGAGCGGTATCGAAAACGTGCAGCCGATGACGCCCATGAGGGCGATCGCGCTGCTGTCCACCCTGCAAAGTGCCGACATCGTTCTCCCCACCACCGACGGCCGCGAGATCCGCCTACGTCGCATTACCGAGCCGACTGCGGAGCAGAAACTCTTGCTTCAGCACCTTGGCATCAGCCTACCCGAACATCTTCAATTCAACCGCGAATGTAGTGCAGACTCGGCGATCGCCTGAACCTATTTTCAATGGTTTAGGTTGGGCTTGGCCGGTTTGGTGACGAACTTGGGTTAGCCCAGAACGGACCGGACCCACGTGCACCGGCTGAAAGGATCAAATTCCGGCGTACACCGCCCTCTGCCGGGAGGCGGTCCTGTGCGAGGCGATCGCATTCCAGAGCCGCTCGAAATCCTCGGCCTGAAGATACGCCTGGCGCCAGCCCTTTGCGTCTCGTAACTGACTTGTTTTCAACGGTGGTTTGTGTCGGCGGTAACGCCACCTAATTGGACAAAATAGGTATTCTGTCCAATAAGGGGACACTCTCCGCGTCTATCTTGTTGATTTCTGGTTCAGACACGGAGGAGGTTTATGTCTGTAATGTCTAATGAGCGGCAATCC
>DATDGY010000247.1:0-6244 GCA_036521855.1 Candidatus Angelobacter sp. | reverse complement strand
GGTCAAACTGTTGCTTGCGCGGGCGGGGCAACTCAAATTCGCCAGGGGTGGTTTTTCTTTTCAGCTCGAGAAGAGCTGAAAGATCAACAGGGAAAAGGCGGAAGAGTTTTTGTGGACCTTGGCTGCCAATCCCTTTAGCTCAACAAATCCAGTCTCAAACTGAGCCGGCACCTCAGTGGTTGAAGCCTATTTGTACAACGGTATGATCGCAGGCATGAATGCCTGCTCCACCCTCGAGACCAAAAAATGTGCGGATGTGACGGCGCATTTGCCCGCACGGCATTGCTTCTCACCGCGCGCTTCTTTATCGTGAACGTCGGAGCACACGCGCAAGGCAATGACAAACGACCCCATTCGATCCAACGGCGCCGCATTCGGCCATCCCGGCATCCCACCCAGGTGGACCACCAGCTCCAAGGACGGTATCGGCACTGCCTACGCCACGTCCAGCCGCGTCTGGTTCACGCTGGCCCAGGGGATCATTACCGAAATCTACTATCCCACCATCGACCGCCCGCAGATTCGCGACGCGCAGTTTCTGGTGAGCGACGGCGAGACTTTCTTTCACGAAGAAAGACGCGACCTCGCGAGCGAGGTCGTGCGCATGGAGGCCCAGACCCTGGGCTACCACGTAACCTCGTCCGATCCCCAAGGGCGCTACCGGATCGAGAAGGAGATCATCGCCGACCCCCACCAATCCACCGTGCTGTTGCGCGCGCGGCTGGTCGCAACGGACGCCTGGGCGAAAAAGCTGCACATTTACTTCCTGCTGGCGCCGCATCTCGAAGTGGGCGGCGGCAACAACTCGGCCATGAAGACGAACGTTGCCGGACGCGGCGTGCTGCTGGCATGGAAGAACAGCACCCACCTGGCCGTGGGCTGCGACCGCGGCTTCGCCCGTTCCGCCTGCGGCTTTGTCGGCTTCAGCGACGGCTGGCAGGACCTCCACGACAACTTCAAGATGGACTGGGAATTTGACCGCGCCGAAAACGGCAACGTCGCCGTGATGGGTGAAATCGATCTCTCCGCTGGGAACGAATTCGTGATCGGTATGGGGTTCGGCGATAGCCTACACGCGGCCACCGCGGCCCTGACCCAGTCCCTGGCGGTTCCATTCGAGCGGCAGCGCGCCCGCTTCATCGACCAATGGCAGCGCATCAGCGGCACGCTGCTTCCCCTGGGCCGGGCGGCCGGCGACGGCGGCCATCTCTACCGCTGCAGCCGCACCCTGCTCCTCTCGCACGAAGATAAGACGTTTGCCGGCGCGCTGATTGCCTCCGCCAGCATCCCCTGGGGCTACGCCATGGGCGACGAGGACCTGGGCGGCTACCACCTGGTCTGGGTCCGCGACATGGTTAACAGCGCCACCGCGTTGCTGGCCTCCGGTGACAAGGTCACGCCGCTGCGCGCGCTGGTATACCTGGCTTGCTCCCAGCAAGCCGACGGTGGCTTCCCGCAGAACTTCTGGATTGACGGCACGCCCTACTGGGGGGGCGTTCAACTCGACGAGGTTGCCTTTCCCATCATTCTGGCTTGGCGGCTGTGGAAGGCGGATGCGCTGGAGCAGTTCGATCCCTATCCCATGGTCAAAGCCGCGGCTCGCTACCTGGAACAGAGCGGTCCTGTAACCCAGCAAGAACGATGGGAGGAGTGCAGCGGTTTCTCTCCCTCAACCCTGGCGGCCAGCATCGCGGCGTTGATCTGTGCAGCGGATTTCGCCCGCGCCCGCGGAGACGCGCAGGCGGCACAGTTTATCGAGGATCACGCCGACTTCCTCGAGTCTCACGTCGAGCGCTGGACGGTCACCACTCAGAGCACTTTGGTCCCGGGCATTTCGCGCCACTACATCCGCATTTTGCCGGCGGGGGTAAATGACCCCTCGCCCAATGAGGATCCCAACTCCGGCACTCTCACCCTGGCCAATCAGGCGGCTCCGGGACCGTACTCGTTCCCGGCCAAAGACATTGTGGACGCCGGTTTCCTGGAGCTGGTGCGTTACGGCGTGCGCAGCGCCGGCGATCCGTTGATGGAAGATTCGTTGCGCGTGATCGACGCCGCTTTGCGCGTGGAGACGCCCAGCGGGCCGGCCTGGCGCCGCTACACCCACGATGGCTACGGCCCCACCACCGAAGGCAAGGCCTACACCGGCTCGGGGATCGGCCGCGCCTGGCCGCTGCTGGCCGGCGAGCGCGCGCACTATGAACTTGCCGCCGGCCGCGACGTTCGTCCCCTGATCACCGCCATCGAAAACTTTGCCTCGCAGGGCGGCATGTTGCCGGAACAGGTCTGGGACCAACCCGATCTGCCCGCCGCCGGCATGTATCTGGGCAAGCCGGCCGGCTCGGCCATGCCCCTGATGTGGGCCCACGCCGAGTACATCAAGCTTCTGCGCTCGGTCAACGACGGCGCCGTTTTCGACCTGATTCCTATCGTAGCCGAGCGTTATCGCGGCCGCCGCGGGCGCCAGGACCTGGAGATCTGGAAGGCCGCGCGCCAGGTGCGTGCGATCGCCGCAGGCTCGGTGCTGCGCGTTCTGGCAGCAGCTCCTTTTCGCCTGCGCTGGTCTCTTGACGGCAGCCCCTCCGGACAGACGCTCAAGGAAACAGCTTCAACCCCCAGCGGGCTGGGCCTGGAATTTGTTGACATTCCAACGCCCGCCGGCCAGGCGGCAACGCTGCGCTTCAGCTTTCTGGAAAAGGACGCTGTCAGCGAGCCTCAGCCCCAGCGTGATGATGTGGTGCACGAAGTTCAGGTGAAGGGTGGAAGAGCGGCCCTTTAGGGCCGCGAAGGCGAGGATATAGATTCCGGGCTTTAGCCCCTGCCTCTCCAAGTCAACCCGCAGAGAAGGCGCTCACTCGTTGCCCAGCGAGATCCATACCGGCTGCGTGGCCACGCCGAACGGCGAGTTGGCCACCGGCGTCAGCCCGCCGTTGCTGCCGATGGCCAGTGCGGCAACGTCGTTGGTCACCTGGTCGGTCACGTAGAGGAAGGTACCGGTCGCGGCCAGGAAGGTGGGTCCTTTGCCTCCCGTGGGAAACGGAGAACCGCTCACCGCGCCCAGCGCTCCGGTCTTGGAATCGACCACAAACGCGGAGACGTTATTGGATCCATGGTTGGCCACGTACAGCAGAGCTCCTCCGGGTGTCGCCGCGATCGCCACCGGCTGGCTGCTCACGGCGAAGGGCGAGCCGTTGATGGCCGTTAGAGCGCCGCTTTGAATGGAAAATCCCAGCACCGCGTTGCCGGTAGAGTCGGCTGCATAAAGAAAACGCCCGGTGGGTTCCACCGTGACAAACACCGGCGTGACCCCGGCGCCTAGAACAACGGAGGTTCCCTGCGTCAGGACACCCTTGGAGTCGATTGCGAACGGAATGATGGAGTTCGTGGACGGGGAGGCCACAAACAGAAAACTTCCATCCGTTGACACCGTCATGGAGGTCGGCGCCGTCAGCGTGCCAAAGAACGGCGAAGGAGGCGGGTTCCCCGGCGGAGGAATCGGCGTCAGAGTGCCGTCCGTAGCGCTCACCACAAAAGCCGCGATGTTCCCCGAGCCCTGGTTCAGAACATAGACGAATGACCCGTTGGGAGTGACGGCCACCGCGATGGGCCCGGTTCCGGTGTTGAAGATGTTCGAGGGCGTAGGCGGAATAATGGGGTTGCTGCTCACCGGCACCGTGAGCTGTCCGTTGCCCCGGTTGACTGCCAGCAAGGTCACCGTGTTCCCGGCAAAGTTGGCGATATAAGCGAAGTTACCGGAAGGGTGGATCACCACCGAAACCGGACTCGTCCCGGCAGCGGCGTTGTCCGGGTTCAGCGCGCTCAGGGTCCCGTCGGAACGCAGTTGGAACTGAAATATCTCGGGAGTGCCCGGTCCCGTGGCGTAAGCAAATTGTTTACCCGTGGAATTGCAGCCTGCAAGCCCGCCCATCATCAGCAACAGGGCCAATGCCATCCTTGCCTTCATCGACTCTCCTTACAACGTATAAATACGAGCAAATGACTTTTGTTCAAAGGATACATGAAGGATGGATTTGCTGAAATAGCAGGCAGCCAGAACCCATCGACAGCGATTCTTTAGAGACTGCGTGAGAACTCAGAGATTCTTGGGGAAGCGTCATCCCGACGGCCGTAAAGCGCGCACGCGTTTTTACCAGCGTGCTAGTACGCCGGAGGGACCTTGCGTTTCTCGAATACAGCCCCACCAGGCACAAGGTCCCTCGCGCCTACACGCAAGCTGAAGAGTGCGGTTGCTCGCTGACGGCCCTCGGGATGACGATGTTGAAAAACGATCAGTTTGTCTTCGGCCGAACTCGCCAAACCGCGAGGCGAAGCCGCGCCGCCTCCCCACGCGAGACAAGTTTCAGGGCACGACCTTGGTCCTCCCGCAAGGATAGAAAGAATTGCCGGGCAAGCGTTTCAGCGTGGTAACCTTAACCCCTTGCCTGAGTCACTTCACGTTGAATGGTGAACGTTATGAAGAAACTTTCCTGCCTTTTCGTCTTTGCTGTCTTAAGTCTGCTTGGTGCCCTAAGCGCGTACGCCAACGGGCCGCTGCTGTTGCAGAAGCCCACGCTCTCCAAGACGCACATTGCCTTTGCCTATGCCGGGGACCTGTGGCTGGTTCCGCGCGAGGGCGGCGAGGCGCATCTGCTGACCAGCGGCGCCGGCAGCAAGAGTGATCCAGTGTTTTCGCCCGACGGCAGCATGATCGCCTACAGCGGCGATTACGACGGCAATGTTGACGTCTACGTTATCCCCGCCGGCGGCGGTGTGCCCAAACGGCTCACGCACCATCCCGCCGTGGACGAGGTCGTCGGCTGGACGCCGGACGGCAAGCAGGTTCTTTTCCGCTCTTCGCGCAACAGCTATTCGCGCTTCGACCGGCTGTTTACCGTTTCGCTCGAGGGCGGGCTGCCGCATGAATTGCCCTTGCCCATGGGCGAAGCCGGTTCCTATTCGGCCGACGGGAAGCACATCGCTTATGTGCCCACCGACAACAACCGGCGGCTCTCCGCCATCGGCTGGAAGCGTTACCGCGGCGGCAAGACCTCGCGCATATGGATCGCCAACCTCTCCAACTACGCCCTGGAGATCGTGCCCCATGACGCTTCCAACGACGGCTCTCCGATGTGGGTGGGCAACAAAGTCTATTTCCTCTCCGACCGCAACGGCCCCTTCAGCCTGTTCGTTTATGACGTGAATTCCAAAAAGGTGGAGCAGGCCCTGCCCGGCAACGGCGAAGACATCAAGTCAGCCTCGGCGGGTCCGGGCGCGATCGTGTACGAGCAGTTCGGTTCGCTCAACCTGTTTGATCTGGCTACCGGCAAAGCCAAGCCGGTGGCGGTGACTGTCCCCGCTGACTTGCCCAATGTGCGTCCGCATTTTAAGAAGGTGGAAAACGAAATTGCCGCCGCCGCCATCTCGCCCAGTGGCGCTCGCGCGCTCTTTGAGGCCCACGGCGAAATCTTCACGGCGCCGGCGGAGAAAGGCGACGTGCGCAATCTGACCGGCACGCCCGGCGTGATGGAGCGCGACCCCGCCTGGTCGCCCGACGGCAAATCGGTGGCTTACTTCTCGGATGAATCCGGCGAGTACCAGCTCTTCCTGAAGAGTCCGGACGGCATGGGCGAGCCGCGAAAGATCTCGCTGGGAAGCCCGGCTTCGTTCTACTACAGTCCCACCTGGTCGCCGGACAGCAAGAAGATTGCTTACACCGACAAGCGCCTGAATGTGTGGTACATCGATTTGGCCAAGGATAGAGCCACTCCGGTCAAGGTGGACAGCACCACGTATGACACGCCGCTACGCGTGCTCGATCCCGTATGGTCGCCGGACAGCCGTTGGATCGCCTACGCGAAAGAGCTGCCCAGCCACATGCACGCCGTGTTTGCCTACTCCGTGGAGCAGGGCAAGAGCCTGCAACTGACGGACGGCCTCAGCGATGCGCTTTATCCGGCGTTCGACCAGAAAGGCCAGTACCTCTACTTCACCGCCAGCACCGACGTGGGGCCGACCACGGGATGGCTCGATCTTTCGAGCATCAATCGCCCGACCACGCGCAGCGCTTACCTCATCGTTCTACGCAAGGACCTGCCCTCGCCGCTGGCGCGGGAGAGCGATGAAGAGAAGCCCGCCGGCGAAGCCAAGCCCGACGCCGACAAAGCCGCGCCAGAACAAACCGATGCCAAAGGCGAGGAGGGAGCTTCAGCCCAGAACAACGAAGACAAAGACAAAGCCAAAGCGC
>DATDGY010000246.1:0-3401 GCA_036521855.1 Candidatus Angelobacter sp. | reverse complement strand
CATTGGTTGGACCATGGGCTTACCTCCTAGCTCCAGCCAGCTCGGACTCAAGCTCGTGTCAAACCGCCTGACCTATTCTGCCCCAGTTGTGCTCTGAGGCAGGCATACCTCACGACCTGTCAGCTGAAACTCGTGTTTCTCCCGAAGAAGCACGCCGTTAACAGATATCGAGACAGCCTTACCAATAGCGGACCGGCGACCAGATCCCCCCTGACGGCCTAGGATTTACCCAGAGAATTCGCAGCCGATAGCTGGCCAGAAAGTCGTCTTCCCATCACCAACGCTCCACTAGCGCAGTCTCATACGAAGGCAAGTTTTGATCCCCAGCGAAGCGATCGTCTTGGTGCGAATGCCAGCCTGAGCGGCTGGCGTTCAGAGGCGAGAAGTCTCGTAAAATCAATCACCTTCTGCGAGGCGCCTTCCCTTCCACTCCGTTAAGCAATCCAGCTCTGCCATTCAATTGTCGGTAAGTTATTGAAAGGATGGAGCGGGAGACGGGAATCGAACCGGCGACGTCCAGCTTGGGAAGCTGACTCAAGCGGGAGGTCCAAGATTCGACCGCCGGATAGTTGGCGATAACACATTAGGACCGTATCGGCAGTGCTCCGACGGCACAGATTCGGAATGGGCCGAGAAGAGGGGCGGAGCATTGCCGATACGGTGTGTTCTAGTAAGCCGCTGCGCGCCCCTATGGGTATTGAATGGGTGAAGCGAGCCAAAGGGTGCGAAAGTGGGGAGGGCAAATACAGCGAGTTGAGGCGGTCGGCGGCAACCCAAGGGAGGAACGCGACGTGGCACTGCCTTGAAAGAAAGGAGGTGAGCACCCGCCGCAAGGGGTCAGGCCACACCGCCGCGGATGCGGGCATGCTGGCCGGCGTTGTGGTCGTCGATAGGGTACGCTGTTCATCATCTTCATGAGGAATCGATAGAGTCCACGGCGGTGGCTGGGTGGATGTAAATCATCAGTTCTTCCGGCGAGAGCCGGGCCACGATGTGGAGCGTCCCCTGTGCACATCGAGGGCAGCGGCGTTCCATCGCTTGTCGCCGTTCCGGCGCAAGCACGTCGGGAATGGGGTGGTCCTGAAGGCAGGAATGTAAATGGTGGCGGCAAAGGCGGAGAGCCTGAGCACGGTTGCGGTTGGACAGAAAGCCGAAGTGGCGGATCTTCACGAAGCCGGTGGGCAGGATGTGGAGCAGGAAACGGCGGATAAATTCCACCGCTTCCAGAGTCATCACCTTGAGGCGTTTGCCATCCCGGGAGTCCCGCCAGCGAAAGCTGACCCGATCTTCGGTGAGGCTGACCAGTCGGCCGTTGGAGATGGCCACGCGATGGGTATAACGAGCCAGATATTTGAGCACGTGGTCGGGGTCTGCCAAGGGGGGCTTGGCGTAGACGACCCAGTCGGGTTTGCCGATTTGATCGAGCCAGGAATGAAATTCGGCCGGGTCCGCGAGCGCCGTCAGCTGCCCGTTCAAGTGGAGCTTTCCTTGGGCAAAAGCTTCTCTCAAAAAGGCCAGCAGCTTGCCTTTGAACAGGCAGCTGAGAACCTGGACCGGCAGGAAGAATTTCGGCCGACAGCTCACCCAGCGTGACCCGTCGAAGGCCAACCCGCCGGCCGGAACCAGGCAATGGACATGGGGGTGATGCCGTAAGGTTTGACTCCAGGTGTGAAGCACGGCCAGAAAGCCGAGGCGCGCTCCCAGATGTCGAGGATCGGCAGCGATCTCGAGCAGAGTTTGGGAGACGGCGCGAAACAAGAGAGTGTAGAAGAGGCGTGGGTTCTGCAGACCCAAGGGAGCGAGAGCTTGGGGAACGGTGAAGACCACGTGGCAGTAGGGTACCGGCAGCAGTTCCCGGGCTTGCTTGTCCAGCCAGCGATCGCGAGCCGTCGACTGGCACTTGGGACAGTGCCGGTTGCGACACGAGTTGAACGCAATCAGCCGATGAGCGCAGGAGTCGCATTGCTCCAGGCGGCCGCCCAGAGCAGCGGTGCGGCAGGCGCCGATGTCGTGGAGAGCTTTCCGCTGGGGAGGCGAGATGGTGTGCCCCCAGCGGCTCAGGAAATGCTCTCCATATTGGCGAAAGACATCGGCGACTTCCAGCCGATGTTCACTCACCTTCTGCGGCCGTCTCCATCCGAGGTCAACCTCTCACGAATCGCCAGGCCATCCAGGGGACTGGCCGTGGTCCGGAGCCTGAGTTCGGAGACGTGAAGATAACGGGCGGTGGTCTTGAGCTGGGTATGGCCGAGCAACACCTGGATAGTGCGCAGGTCGACGCCGTCATCCAGCAGGTGTGTGGCAAAGGAGTGTCTCATGACATGGGGGGTAAAAGCTCTGGTAATCCCTGCCTTCTTCCGGAGCTGCTGACAGATCTGCCGGATACCCGATAGGTGCATGGGCGCTCCCGGCCTTTGCCCCGGAAAGAGCCAGTCCTTGGGCTTCCGCCAACGCCAGTAGATGCGGAGCAACTCCAGCAGTTTGGGCGAAAGCATGACTTGGCGCGGATATTTCCCTTTGCCTTCCCGGACATGCACCACCATCCGCTGGCTGTCGATGTCCGTCACCTTCAGTTGCTGCACTTCCGCGCAACGCAAGCCGGTCGCGTACATCGTCGCCAGTAGTGCTCGATGCTTGAGGTTGATGGCGGCATCCAGCAAGGCGCACACTTCTTCCCGACTCAAGACGGTCGGGAGCGTGCGCCGCTCCTTGGGTTTGACAACCTCTTGGTCGAACCAGGGCTGTTTGAGGATGCGGGTGTAGAGAAATTTGAGCGCGGAGAGGCGAATGCGGTAGGTGGACCAGGCCAGTTTTTGCTCATTGATCAGGTACAACTGGTACTGGCGGATGTCTTCCGGACCCAATTGTTCCGGTGATCTTTTGAAATAAGACGCGAACCGGGCAACCGCCCCGGTATAGGAGCGAACGGTCTGCTCGGAGTAATTCCGAAGTCGAAGATCCTCGATCATGCGCTTGCGTAGTGGGGTCATGAGTGACCTCCTTTCGGTCACCCAGTATGCCCAATCTACTCAAACGCTGGGATACGAGTCCTGCCGCAGCAGCGGCTTACTAGAACAGCCCTTTCCACAAGCAATCGGCGATAGATCTTCGCTAACGGCCTAGGGGCGAGTTCAGGGTCAACAGCGGGGAGAACGCATGTGCCCGAAGGTAACTCGCCACTAGCCGATAAGGCAGCGTCATCCGAAGACAGTCCCTTGCTTTCTGGTTAAAACAAGCGGAGCATCTTCATATGGCACCGAGAGCTCAACCACAGAATCCAACCGCAGGGGCGCTACGCGCGGCCAAGGGTATTGAGGGCCAAGAACTACATGTCAGATCGCTTGCGGAACTCTTGACCGCGAAACTGGTGTACGGGAGATTCTCGAAATCCTTGAGAGCAT
>DATDGY010000245.1:0-11208 GCA_036521855.1 Candidatus Angelobacter sp. | reverse complement strand
CTTGGCGGTCAATAAGCTCTCCGGGTTTCTCTTTGGACGCGAAATGCCCAGCACGCCGACTGCCGGCTTTGGATCGCCCGGCCAGGTTTCGTCTGTTTTCCTGAACGGAAGCTGGGGATACGGCAACTACAACGCGGCCTTCGCCACGGTCAAAATGCAACAATGGCATGGTCTGACGCTGGTGTCGAACCTCACATGGAGCAAGACTCTGGGTACACAGGCCGTGGCCCAGTCAACCAGCGGCTTTACCCCCGTTGACGCCTTCAATCTGCACAACCAATATGGGCCTCAGCCGTTCGATTTCCGGCTCATTTACAACACCTACATGGTCTGGGAGCCCTCCTGGTACAAGGGACAGAAGGGAATCGTGGGACATCTGCTGGGTGGGTGGAAGTTCTCTCCCATCTTCACTGCCCTCAGCGGAGCCCCCGTGGAAGTGAACGTGGACGGCGACTGCCAGGCGTATGGAGAAATCAACTGCAGTTCAGGCGGCACCAACGAAAACGCCATCCTGATGTCCCCTTACACCGGAGGCAACTCGGTCCACTACAACGTCCCGGGCAGCAACGGGATTGGCACGTCTCAGCCACTAACAAATATCAATATGTTTGCCAACCCCGCCGCGGTTTACAACCAATTCCGCGCGCCGCTGGTGGGCTTTGACAATCAAACCGGCGGCCAGGGCGTTCTGCGTGGACTCCCCACGTGGAACCTTGACATGTCTGTCGGGAAAGAGTTCAGGATAACCGAGCGAGTGAACACCAAGTTCATCGCTACGTTCACCAACGTGCTTAACCACAACCAACTCAACAATCCGTCTCTGAGCATCACCAGCCCGCAGTCGTTTGGCGTAATCTTCGGGCAAGCCAACACCCCACGCCAGATGGAGTTTGGTATCCGGATCGGCTTCTAACCCTCCCCCAACATCCGAGGCGCACCTTCGGTGCGCCTCGGATCATTTCTCGCTCTTCCTCTCATTCTCTCATTTGCAATTTTTTTCCTGCGCCTGGATTTCATAAGCCAAGCCCGTAACCTTGCTCCGCTATGCATTAGCTTCAAGAGCGCCGGCCTTCCGCTTTGCTCTTTTCCTTTTCTATGGTTTGATTTCTAATCGCCTGCATGAGAGGCGTCCCCACACCGTTGCGCCGCACCGTCGTTGGCCGTAGCCCCGGTAGCGCATCTTTCCATTTCGCCGGTGAGCAAGCATCCCGAGCCACCAGGCGAGTTTGGATTGCGGCACGGCCGCGTCCGCAGAAAAATCGGTTCGCAGCAGCGGCAGCGCGATGAACATCAGCTTCTGGATCATCTTCAACGCGGTCATTATCGGCCTTCTGGTCATCGATCTGGCGGTGCTGAACCGGGGCGGCCGCGTTATCCCCTTTACGGACGCACTCATCGGAACCGCCTCCTGGATTGCTTTGGCCGGCTTGTTTGCCATCTTCATCCACCAATGGATGGGCCCAACCAAAAGCCTGGAGTTCGTGACCGGCTACTTGATCGAGGAAGCGTTGAGCGTCGATAACCTATTTGTTTTCATCTTATTATTCGCGTACTTTAAAGTTCCACCTGAACAGGAGAGGACGGTCCTGTTCTGGGGCATCATCGGGGCCCTCATTATGCGCGGCGTCTTCATCTTTTCCGGCGTGGCCCTGGTGAACCGCTTCCATTGGATCCTGTATGCGTTCGGCGCCTTCCTGGTGTACAGCGGATACAAACTGCTGGGGGAAAGCGAGGAGACGGAAGCCGATCCTTCGCGGAACCTGGTGCTCAGACTCTGCCGCAAGTATCTACCCGTCACCGCGAGTTACGAAGGCAAGAAGTTTGTTGTTCGCCGCGAAGGAAAGCTGCTGGCCACGCCGTTGCTCGTGGTGCTGCTGGTGGTCGAAACCACCGACATCCTCTTCGCCACCGACTCCATCCCCGCCATCCTCGCTATCACCCGCGATCCCTTCATCGTGTACACCTCGAACGTGTTTGCCATCCTGGGATTGCGCTCGCTCTACTTTGCGCTTGCCGGCCTGATGAAGCTCTTCCACTACCTGAATTACGGTCTGGCCGTGGTCCTGATGTTTATCGGTGCGAAGATGCTCCTCTCCATCCGCTACAACATTCCTACCTGGGTGGCTCTCACGGTGATCGCCGGAGTGCTGGGTCTGTCGGTGCTGGCGTCAGTCATTTTCCCGAAGAAAGAAACGGCCGATTCGCGAAGCGAAGGCTGACCCGGAGAGCCGTCAGAAAATCAGTCTTCCAGCCGAAAAGGGTGCTATAAATCTCAGGCTTTTAGAGACTGCGTGAGAACCCAGGGATTTTTGGGATCTTCAAATGCAGGAGACTATTCGTATCGGAGCGCCACTGTAGGTTCCACGCGCATAGCACGCCGGGACGGCACATAGGCGGCGAACAGCGCGATAGCCAGAAACAAGAGGGAAACGCCGGCAAACGAGATGCCGTCGACGGTGCTCAGTCCATGAAGAGCCCCGCGCAGCAAGTACGACGCTCCCACAGCGAGAAACATTCCCGCGAGCAGTCCGGCCAGCACAGGCCGCATGCATTGTTGCAGCATAAGTCCGAGGATGGCGCGCTTTTGGGCGCCGAGAGCCATGCGGATGCCCACTTCGCGGGTGCGCAAAACGACGATATAGCTGACCGTGCCGTAGATGCCCATGGAGGCCAGCAAAAGCCCGACGAGGCCAACCGGCGAAGCGATCGCGGCCGCAAAACGGGGAAGAAAGACTGTTGCCGCCAGGCGAAGCATCTCCTCGAAAGTGGAAGAGTCTACTTCCAGGTCGGGATCGAGGGATGAGATCAGCGGGCGTATGGCGCCGATGACCTGGTTCGGATCGGACTGGGTGCGGACGAGGATTGAGTAGTCCTGGAGCCGGTCTTCAGGCAACTGCACGTAGACCAGCTTGGAGTCGCTGCCATCGAACGTAGCCCCGCGAGTGTCGCCGGCGACGCCGATCACCTGGTACACCGGCCCGTCGGGAAGAAGTTCGCTCTTACGGTGGAACAACCCCTCGGTACCCAAACGGAGGCTGCGACCGATGGGGTTCTCCCCCGGCCAGAGCTGTTGGGCGGCCGATTGGCTGAGGATGACGGAGGGCTCAGGCGGACCGGCTTGCGGTTGAAAGTTGCGGCCGAAGAGCAAGGGAATACCGAGCGTCTGGAAGTAGTTCGCCTGAACGAAGGTGTAGCTGAGGATCGCCAGCTTATTCTGGGCCGAGGGTACTTCTCCATTGAGTGAGACCGCGGCGCCTCGATAGCCGTAGACCGGAGCATTCGCATGGGTGATCGCGACGACTCCGGGGACGGCGGCGAGGCGTGTGCGCAGCTCACGGACCATGGCATTCTTGCGGTCCGCGTTGTATTTCGAGCCTTCGGGAAACGTTAGGTCGAGATTGACGACCTGCTTGTCGTACCCTCTATCCGCCTTGAGCGCGTGAATGGAGCTGCGAATCAACAGGCTTGCAGCGATCATGAGCGCCAAGGCGACGGCAACCTGGGCGGCGATGAAGACATTGTGCAGCCGGCGCCTGCGAGCCGGCGAAGTCCCCGCGTTGGCCTTGAGCCCGGAAGAGATTGCGGAGCCGGAGCTTTCCAGCGCCGGGACGAGCCCGAACAGAATTCCGGCGGCGAGAGAGATGGCAAAGACATAGGCAAAGATTTCGAGGTCGGGGTTCACGTGGAAAATCAGCGTGCCGTACTGAGCAGGGAAGAAATCTTCGGCGGCAACGGTCGCCAATACCTTCATCAGGGCCCAACTGAACAGAAGCGCGACTACGCCCGCGAGCAGGCCCAACAGAGCGCTTTCAGTCAGCAACTGCCGGATAAGACGCCGCCGGCTGGCGCCAAGCGAGAGGCGCATGGACAGTTCATTCTGGCGGGATGTGGCACGGGCCAGTTGCAGGCTGGCGATGTTGGCGCAGGCGATGACCAGCACCATCCCCACAGCGAGCATGATGAGCAGAACGGCGTACTTCACTTCGCCTGACAACTGGTTGAGGGGGAGGCCGAACGGGGAGCCCGGCCACACTAACGCGGTAGCGGGTTTGCCCCAATCGGAGTGAGGGTCGTGCAGCGTGCTAAGCTGGCCGGCAAACAAGGTCATCTCGGCCTGCGCCTGGTCGATACTGACGCCGGGAGCAAGGCTAGCAAAAAGCCGGCAGCACAGGTTTTCGCGGTCACTCAGCAGATGGCTGTCAGGATGAAGCAGCGGCTCGCTTCTGAGCGGAATCCAGAAATCAGGTACGGTTATGCCGGTGCCAACGAAGCCACGGGGCGTAATCCCAACTACGGTAAAGGCGACGCCGTTGAGACGAATGGTTTGGCCCAGCAGCGCCGGATCGCCGGCGAACCTCCTCTGCCAATAGTTTTCGCTGATGAGAACCGCGGGAGAGGCGGCTAACTCGGATGCGTCTCCAAAGGTCCGGCCGCGCAGCAGCGCGATTCCGAGAACCGAGAAGTAGTTTTCGGAGACTATCTTAGTAGCGGCGAACTCCTTGTTACTGCCGCTGGAGGGAAGCAGCCCCAACTTTCCCGCCAGCGAGCCACCCGCGGAACTGCGCTGACTGACGCTGCCTCCGGCGTCAGAGAGGGCCAGGAGTTCATCAGTCCCGGCGATCAGGCCGCTGAACGAGCGGAGACGATCCCGATAAGCTTCGTAGTCGGGATAGCTGAAGAGGGAACCGGTATTGCCCGAGTGCAGGACTAGCGCGATGTCGACCATTTTGCCTGAATCGCGAGCATCGAGAGATCTGTCGAAAAACGCCTTGTAAGTTGTAAAAGCCACGACGTTGATCCCGATACCGAGCGCAAGAGTAAGGACCGCGGCGATGGTGAAGGCGGCATTGCGGTACAACATGCGGGCTCCGTAGCGCAGATCCTGGAGCACGGTCTCGGGCAGCATCATGAGATCGATCTCGCCCATGCGCTCTTGCCACAGGCTCGGTCTGCCGAAGCGAAGCCGGGCTTCGCGGCGTGCCTCCGCAGCCGGCATTCCCCGCTCGATGTTTGCGTCCTGATGCATGGAGAGATGGAATTCAAGCTCTTCCTCCAAATCCTTGGCTAGCTTTTCTCTCCCAAAGAGTGCGCGTAAGCGGGAAATCCATGCCATCGAGAGCCTCCTAGACCTCTGCCGGTCTAACACCCAACACCAAGGCAACGGCACTGGTGATTTTCTTCCAGTGCTCGCGTTCGGCGTTCAACTGCTTCCGGCCCAGGGCCGTGAGCCGATAGAAGCGCGCGCGCCGGTTGTTTTCTGTGAGGCGCCATTCGGAAGCGATCCATCGCTCCTGCTCCATCCGATGGAGGGCGGGATACAGCGAGCCTTCTTCGACGCGCAGCACTTCATCGGAGATGCGCTGGATGTGCAGGGTAATGCCCCAGCCATGCATGGGACCTCGATCCAGGCTCTGCAAAACGAGAAGAGCCAGAGTTCCCTGGAGATTGTCGTTCTTTGTCTTCGCCATAACGGTATTCCCCTAGATGTCTATAGAAGAATGCCGCCTTTCGCGCGTCATGTCAAGGTGGTTCGTGCCAATGGTGTTGGAGCAATGCGCTGCCTCGTGCCGTTCGGGGCTCGCCCCCTTTGCTCCCACCAGGTTGTTTAGGGACTGACTGCCGAATGCTGAGAGCTGACTGCTCCTTATTCGAACCGTACACCCTTTTCCGTCACGATTGAGTGTTTTTGAAACTTGGCGTCGTCATGCGAGGGGTAGTCGGTGCGGTAGTGGGCTCCGCGGCTCTCCCGGCGGGCGAGGGCGGAGCGCGCGATCAGCAGGGCCGTGGTGTGGATGCTTCTGGCCTCGCAGTTGCGCCGCGAGAAGGGCAAGGGCACTTGCTCGGCGGCGGCCTGCAAATAGTGTTCGGCTTCAGCCAGGCCCTGCCGCGAACGGACGATGCCCGCTTTGATCCACATGAGTTGCTGCACTTCACGAATGAACTGCTCAGGGTCGGTGCCGCCACTGCCTGGGGCCGGCTGTACGGAAAGGACTCCGGGGACGGCGTGATGATTCTTGATCTCTTCGCGCATGGCCCGGCCCGCACGAGCTCCGAAGACCAGTCCTTCGAGCAGGGAATTACTGGCCAGCCGGTTGGCCCCGTGGACGCCGGTGCAGGCCGTTTCGCCGGCCGCGTAAAGACCGGGCAGGCTGCTGTGCCCTTCGAGACAGGTGCGAACGCCTCCCATGAAGTAGTGGGCCGCGGGACGGACAGGTACTTGGTCCACGGTGATATCAATGTTGTGTTGGAGACAGGTAGCGTAGATCCGCGGGAACCGGCTCTTGATGTGGTCCTCTTTCAAATGCGTCATGTCCAGATAGACCACCGGGTCTTTCATGCGGCTCACCTCAAGTTCATGGGCAATGGCGCGGGCCACAACGTCGCGCGGCGCCAATTCCCCCATCTCGTGATACTTGGACATGAAGCGGTCCAGTTCGGCATTCCGCAGCACCGCTCCTTCGCCGCGCAACGCCTCCGACAAAAGGAATCGCGGCGCGTTCTTGAGATAGAGCGCGGTGGGATGAAATTGCACAAACTCCATGTCGCTGACCTCGGCCCCGGCGCGATACGCCATGGCTACGCCGTCTCCCGTGGCTACGGCCGGATTCGTGGTATTGCTGTACACCTGTCCGGCGCCCCCTGTGGCCAGCAGCACCGCCGCACTGCTCACCAGGTGCAGTTCGCCTTTGCTGGAGGTAAGCTCCACGCCGCTCACCCGCCCGCCTTCCACGTGCAGCGCGGCCGTGAATTCGAACTCGGAGAAGGTAATGTTCTTGAGCGCGGCGGCCTTGGCATGCAGCGCGCGGCCGATTTCGCGTCCTGTGGAATCACCGTGCGCGTGCAGGATGCGGCTGCGGCTGTGTGCGGCCTCCCGGGTAAACGTCAGCCTGGTGCCGCTGCGGTCAAACTGTGTGCCCCAGTCGATGAGTTCCTGGATTCGCTCCGGCCCTTCCTCTACCAGCACGCGGGCCGCCTCCTGGTTCACGATGCCGTCACCGGCGCTGATGGTGTCTTGCAGGTGCAGCCCGATTTCGTCCTCGTCGCTCAACGCCACCGCGATTCCGCCTTGCGCGTATTGCGTGGCCGATTCCGTGAGCTCCTGCTTGGTCAAGACCAACACTTTGCCCGCTTCGGCAAGTGCGATGGCCGCCCGCAGGCCGGCCACACCGGCGCCTACGACGATGAAATCCGCGTGATCGGGCAGTCTTTTCATGAATCGAGAATGGTAACAAAGCAGGCGGGAAAGCAGAAATGGGAGGCGTTTCAGATCGGGTGATCTGCAACAAGATCGGGTGATCGGGTGATCCGGTGATCGGGTGACGTGACGGCAGTGTCTTTAAGCAGCCGTCTATCACGAAGCAGCAGTCTCTCACATCGCACACACTAAAACATTGGCAGCAAACAAGGGCTTGGAGGGATGGAGCAGGCCTTCCGGCGCGTTCAGATCACCCGATCACCAGATCACCCGATGCTCTTCATGATTTATGATTCGACGGTGAAGAGAATCCGAGTCCGCCTCAAGCAGAACAGCTACGACGTGATCGTCGGAAGCGGTGTGCTGCGTCGCGCGGGGCGGGAGGTCAAAAGGCTGCTGCCATCACCCGGCAGCCGCGTGTTCGTAGTGACCTCGCCGACGGTGCGGCGGCATTGGGGTGACACACTCGAGAAGTCGCTGGCGCAGGCAAAGCTGGATTACAGGGTTCTCGAGATGAACGATGGCGAGCCGGCCAAGCGGCTGGAGACCGTGGAGCGGCTGGCGGAGCAGATGGTACACGACGGAGCCGATCGCAAGTCTTTGCTGGTGGCTATGGGCGGCGGCGTGGTAGGCGACTGCGCCGGCTTTCTTGCGGCGGTCTTCTTGCGCGGCATCCCCGTGGTCCAGGCGCCTACTACCTTTTTGGCGCAGGTGGACGCGAGCATCGGCGGCAAGACCGGAGTGAACCTGAGAGCAGGGAAGAACCTGGTCGGCGCTTTTCATCAGCCGCGGGCGGTGCTGGTCGATCCTGATGTGCTGGCTACACTGGATGACCGCGAGCTTCGCGCCGGTCTGTTCGAATCTCTCAAGTGCGGCGTCATCCGCGACCGGGCCCTGTTCGGCTTCATGCGCCGGGAAGCGGCAAAGATCATGGGGCGCGACCGTAAGGCGCTGCTGCGGATCATCGGCGACTCGATTCGGGTGAAGGCCAGTGTGGTCGCCGCCGACGAGAAGGAATCCGATCTGCGCCGCATCCTCAACTTCGGCCATACCATCGGCCATGCGCTTGAAGCCGCCACCGGTTACACGCAATTTCTTCACGGCGAGGCTGTGGCCTGGGGCATGATCGCCGCGGCGGAGATTGCGTGCGACTCGGGCTTCTGTGCGCCGGAAACGGCCGGAGAGATCGCGACTGCGGTCATGGCCTATGGCCCACTGCCCCCGGTGAAGGTCGGCGCCAACGAGATCATGGCCCGCCTTGCCGCCGACAAGAAGACGGTGGCGGGCGCCGTCCACTTTGTTCTTCCGCTCAAGATCGGCAAAGTAAAGATCGCTGGAGACGTGCCGGCCGAGGTCATTCGCCAGGCCGTGGAGCAGATCAGAAATCATGCCTGATCCGGCCAAGATGCAAGTCCAAAGCAGCGCGAGCGGCGCTCGCGTCCCCGGCCCACGCTCTTCCGGGACCATGCCCTGCGGCGCCACCGACGAGCGCTCCGCCGCCCGCGCAGTGCAGCAGATGTTCGACGAGATCGCTCCGCGTTACGACCTCTTGAACCACGTGTTGTCCCTGAACGTCGACCGCCTGTGGTGGCGGCGCACGGCGCGGACCTTCGTCCACATCCTGCGTCGCAACGATGCCCGCGTGCTCGACCTTTGCGCCGGCACCGGAGATATGGCCGTGGCGCTGCGCTCGCAAGCAGTCAAACAGGGTAGCGGCGCAGACGGCGTCGCGATCTATGCCCTGGATTTTTCGCACGCCATGCTGCGGCATGGCCTTAAAAAGTACTCCGCCCAAAACATCCAGCCGCTCGAAGCCGATGCCTTGTCTCTGCCTCTGCCCGATAGCAGCTTGGATCTGGTAGTGTCGGCGTTCGGTTTTCGCAATCTGGCCAACTACGACGCCGGCTTGCGTGAGATCTTTCGCGTGCTCAAGCCTGGCGGAGAAACGGGAATTCTCGATTTCAGCGAGCCCGGCGGCCTTCTCGGCAAATTTTATGGTTTCTACTTCCGCAAAGTACTGCCCCGGGTCGGAACGATGATCTCCGGTGTGCGCGGCCCTTATGAGTATTTGCCGGCATCGGTCCAAAAATTTCCCTCGCCGCAGCAGATGCTGGACCGGATGGAAGCCACGGGATTCAAGGATGCAAGCTGGACGCCCTACACGTTTGGGATCGCGGGGATGTACAGCGGACGCAAGTGATTCACCGCGGAGACGCGGAGGCGCGGAGACATTGAAGGAATCCAAACACTTTGTACCTGGGCTTCCTGAGCGACTCCGAGCAACGGAGGAGTGAGAAGGAGTCGAAGGATCCCGAGGATGCCGCAATGCTGCATCAGGGAATTCTCTTGAGGATGTTGGCGCTACCGGGTTAGGCATGCAGGATGCTCGCCCAGGGCTCGATCCAGCAGGCATGGTAGGGCGATGGAGGGTGGTCTGATCCGATGCCCATGCCTCGCCGAGGGCTCTAACCGATCTTTGACTTCTACGTTGGCAACCAGATTCCGACCAAATCGCTGTTATCACAGTTATGGTGGGTCAGCAGTGAAGTGCAAAACGAGGAGCGGATGAATTTAAACCTGGCAGACATCCAGAACGCGAAGACAGATGACGATCTTTTTCAGCGACTGTCCTCGGCGCTGACGGAAGTGTTTCCGCCAGAGCTACAAGAGAACCGCGACCAGTTTTACGCTGCTCTGCTCGCTGCTCCTCGCGGCCTACGTGCAATGGCTGGAATTTACGATCTAGATGTCAGCATGGGTCTGGATGACCTGGCTTGGCATTTTGGAAACCACGACGATGACCGCTTTCTTCAGGAAACTGCGACGAGCCTGCGGGAGCTTGAGGCTAATGAGGCGGCAGCTTTGTTTTCGGCAGCCTGGGACATCGTGCGACCCTATCTGCCTGAAATTCGAACCAGGGACTGGGCGGGAGGGGAGTTCCACGACTACCTAGACCGAACAGGGATTCAGTTAAGAATCGACCCGCTCAACGACGACATGTGGGCCATCTGCAAGGCGTGTGGCGAACTCGGTCTCATCCGGTACTGGCTGACATATGCTCGGAAGTATCCTGAAAGATGTGTCAATGCCCATTGACAGCAGTACTTGCGACTCTTTCCCGTTCAGTTGGCGGTGAATCGCTGTTTCAAAGAGGCGGCTTGGGCACGGCACAAATTCTCGGGATATTTCGACTCGTCCTTACTCCTACGTCGCTCGGACTCGCTCAGGAAGCCCAGGGATGAGTCGTCTTACGGTTAGGGTTAAGTCCGCGCGAGATGGCTATTTGTCGATCGCCCGGGTATAGATCGCCATCCCCACTACCGCATCCACTCCAAGAGCATCCAACGCCTCGACCTCCCGGAGCGAGCGGATCCCGCCGGCGACGATCAACCGCCTCGCGGTCCGGCAGCGCAGCCGGTGCGCGATTTCGATAGGAAATCCGGTCATGGTCCCTTCGCTATCAATGTGGGTGTAGAGAAATGCGCTGCAGAACGGTTCAAGCTCGCGGAGCATCGCCAAAGGATCGATGCTTGTTGCTTCTTTCCATCCCTTGATGGCGACGTTGCCGCCTCGTGAGTCGATGGCGAAGGTCAGGCGGTCCGCGCCCAGTTTTTCGGCGCACTCCTGGGCCAACAACGTGTCGATCCGGCCATTGCGAATCAAGGCGGAGCCGAAGATTACCCGACTGGCGCCAATTGCCAGAAGGTCGCGAGCGCGCTCGACGCTACGAATTCCGCCACCCACCTGGCAGGGAAGCTTGCGGCAGATCATCGCCACCAGGTCGTGATTGCTGCCCTGGCCCTTCGCAGCATCGAGATCGATCAACTGCACCAGTGAATGCTCGGAGAAACGCGTGATCCAATAGCTGAAATCGTCAAATTCCAGGGCCTTTTTTTCTCCCTGCACCAGTTGCACAATCTTGCCGCCCATCAGGTCGATTGAGGGAATCAGCATGGCCACCTCACCGGCACATTGGCGGCCCGCAGATCGCGTTTCAGATGCTCGATGCTCTG